>NZ_LT992558.1:1974964-2233748 GCF_900258435.1 Carnobacterium divergens
CGCATTGTGAGGAACTCTGTGGGGATAAAAATATAAAACACCTATAATCATTGATATAACAGACTTTTGACGTTGAATAAAATTCTACAACCGTTAATCTTTAATCTAATTAAGATTTCTAAAAACCGCCATTGTTCTTTTAAAGAGCAATGGCGGTTTTTTATTTTACTCTATACTCTCTAATTCAGGCAAAATAAAAAAACATTCTTTCGTATCAAGCACGGAAAAAATGTTCTAAGCTTTACAACCAAAAGAAGCCCCGTCATCAAACATCTAGTTTATGTAGATGGTCAATGATGCGAATAATGGATTGTTGATTTTTAGGGATTGTATAAACCTTGGTTTGATTGTCTACCTTAGCAACCAAACACTCGTCTCCCACTACAATATTATTGATATCATTATTTTCTATATAATTTATCGCAAAAACTTTATTACTATTTTTACGATAATCTAATTCTGTCACACACGTCACACCCTTTCAACGATTTTAATTATAGCAAAAAAAGTCGTAAGTGTATAACAATAACTCTTTTTCGTTATGTTTTCTCGTAACAAAAAAAGAAAAGAAAGAAATAATTATATAATTATTCCTTCCCAACCTTTTAATATTCTGTTGGAATTGATTGAAAAGACTGCTTGTATAATGGAAGCAACTTTTTAAACGTATTTAACATATACATTTGAGTTGCTGCTGGATTTTTTAAAATCGAATCATCCGCCATCAATTGTCGGCCAACTAAAAATTCGCCTTTCTTTACATCTCTAAAACGAGTTAACCCTTTTTCAATATCCAATTCCTTGATCGGTGTTACTTTTGTTGTGTGGTGATCTAGAGATACCACAAAGTCTTCTGGAAGTGTTTCAAAGAGTTCGATTTTATCAAGCAACCCTTGAGCCATTTCTTTTTCAAACTTTGGATTATCAATAAACGCTAGCCAAATAAAAACATGGTCTCCGTATAGTCCTAGTTGAAAATGAGGCGCCATCTTATAACCTCTCTTATTACAACTAACTGCCATCCAAGTATCATTAGGTGGATTTTTAGTTCGTCTTAAATGTTGAGCAACATGTACAAAAAGCTCGTCTTCATCCATTTCATTTAGCAATCCCTCTTTAAATAGTTCCCCAAATTCACGAAATTTTGGTTGAATCTGTTCTCTAATAGCTTGCATTCGATCTTCTAATGTTGGAATTTCAAATATTGAAAAATCTTCCTTTGTAAAGGTTACATTACTCATCACTACTTCTACTCCTAACTATTAATCTCTTTTATTAGTTTAACATAATTATTGACCAACTTGGATAGTATCAAAAAAACTAACAGAATGTTTTAACAGCATTCTGCTAGTTTATAAGGTTATTCTATCACTTTTTTCGCTTCATCTAACATTAATTTAGTCGATTCTAATCCACCACCTGATAAATACCATACATCTGGTTTTAACGTGATGATTTTTTTATTTTTAAACGCTTTTGTTTGTTGAACCAATTCATTTTCTGAAACGTTGTCTTTGCTAGTATCCCCACCGATGGCTTTGGTGCGATCAATAACAAATAACACATCTGGATTTTTATCTAACACATATTCATACGTGACCGATTGACCATGAGTGGAAGCTTCGATTGCAGGGTCAGCTAAACCAAAACCAAACACATCATTTAATATAGCAAATCTTGATCCTTCGCCATATGCCGATAAACTGCCTTCATTCACTAATACCGTTAATGTTTTTAAATCCGCACTTTTTGCTTTCGTTGAAACTTTTGAAATCTCATTTGATAATTCGTCTAATTGCTTTTTCGCTTCATCAGCTTTATCAAAAATAGTTCCAACGGTTGTAACATTCGTTTTAATCGAGTTCCAACTATCTTTAGAATCGGTTGCTAAATAAAGAGTAGGCGCAATTTTTTTCAATTCATCCATCGAATCTTCTTGACGACCAGAAATAATAATTAAGTCGGGTTTTAAAGCATTGATTTTTTCAAAATCAGGTTCTTTGAGTCCACCAGCAGACTCAAATTTATCAGCTTTAAATTCTTTTAAATACGCTGGCAAATTGTCTTTAGCCACACCAACTACTTGATCACTTTCTCCTAGCGCTTGGATTGTATCTAACATTCCCATATCGAAAACCACTACTCGTTTTGGTTTTAATGGAACTTTTACTTCACCATTTTGATCCTTCACTGTAATGGTTGTTGCTTTCTCACTATCCTTTGACGATTCTCCTTTTGTATCAGCCTTATTTCCACATGCTGCTATTACAAAAATTGAAGCTAGTAGTATCAAACTCATTGTTATTTTTTTCATTTTCTCCACGTCCTTTTCTTTGATTCCATTATTCATTAAAATATAAACAAAAACGTTTGCCTTCAATTTCAACAATCCGTATGTCCATCTCGTATAATGGATCTAATACTTTTTTAGTCATCATTTCATCTGTTGTGCCACTTGCAAATAATTCGCCATTTTTCATGGCGACAATTTCATCGGCATAACTTGCAGCAAAATTAATGTCATGAATCACTAAAATAATCGTCTTTCCCAATTCATCCACGAGTCGTCGCAAGATCTTCATCATTTGCACGCCGTAATTCATATCTAAATTATTTAAAGGTTCATCTAATAGAATATAATCTGTATCTTGTGCCAATACCATTGCAATATAGGCTCGCTGCAATTGACCACCAGATAACGTTCCCACATCATCCTCCGCCATCTCAACCAATCCTAAATAAACTAACGCTTCTTGAATTTTTTCTTCATCTTCTTTTTTTAAGCGCCCTTTAGAGTATGGAAAGCGACCAAAAGAAACCAACTCTCTTACAGTTAACTTCAAATTAAATGAATTCGACTGCTTTAAAATAGATAATTTTTTAGCCAAAGCATCTTGCTTCCACGTTTTTACATCTCCACCATCAATATAAATAAATCCCGTGTCTTTAGGCGTCAATCGACTCATCATTGCTAAAAGCGTACTCTTTCCCGCTCCATTAGGTCCAATAAAAGCAGTGATGGCTCCCTCTTTAATAGGTAGACTAATCTCACTGATGACTTTTTTAGTTCCATATGACTTTGATACTTTTTTTAGTTCCATTTATCCTTGCTTCCTTTCTTTCAATAGTAGGAAAATGAAATAACAACCACCGATAAATTCAATAACAACACTAACCGTAGTCGTTAAATGGAAAACTCGTTCCACTAAAAGTTGTCCGATTAGTAAAACAACAATTCCTAGCAAGCCGCCCCCGATAAACAACCAAAAATGCTGATATGTTTTAAACATCCGATACGTTAAATTGGCAACAATAAATCCTAAAAAGGTAATTGGGCCAACTAACGCAGTGGAAACAGCCGTTAAAATTGAAATCAACACTAAAATGTGCAACAATTCTTTTTCAACAACCACTCCTAGATTAATCGCTTGTTCCCTTCCTAAATGCAACACGTCTAAAACAGCACTTTTCCGGATTAAAAAGAACAAAGCAATGCTCCCAACTAAAACCGTGAGGGCCAGAATCGACACATCAATATTATTAAAACTAGCAAATAACTTCCCTTGAATTTTATCAAATTCATTAGGGTCCATCAAAACTTGCATAAACGTACTAATACTTTTAAAAAAAGTTCCTGCAATCATTCCTAACATCAATAATAAGTACAAATTGGTATGATGGTTTTTAAAAATAAAGGTATATAAAAAGCCACTTGCCATCACCATCAAACCCACACTTACTAAAAAATTGACTTTTCGATCTGCTAATAGTAAATGACTGTTTCCGTATACGAACAAAACCATCGTTTGAAATAAAATATAAAGCGAGTCTAATCCTAAAATGCTCGGTGTTAAAATTTGATTGCCAGTAATTGTTTGAAAACTAATCGTTGCAACTGTAGTTGTAATTCCCACAATACAAAAGGCTAACAGCTTTTTACTTCTTAAAGGCAAAATATAATCCCAATTCCCACCGCTATCGACTGTTAAATAACAAATAATTAAACCTATTAAAACAACCACTAATCCTATCAGCACCATTAAATTAATTTTTTTTTGCTTCATGACTGCTCTCTCCCCTCATCAATAGATACATGAAGAGCGCACTTCCAATAATTCCCACCACTAAACTGACGGAAACCTCGTAAGGTGCAATCACAACGCGGCTAATCATATCGCAAACCAACAAAAACGCTGAACCAAATAATGCCGTTTCCAACAACGTGTTTTTCAAATGATCCCCTCGCATCAGTGCCACTAAATTAGGAATGATGATTCCCAAAAAGGGAACACTTCCAACGGTCAAAATGACAACAGCTGTAGCCAGTGAAACAATTAAAACGCCGCCAAATTGTACCACTTGATAAGAAACGCCAATGCTCGTTGCCATGTCTTTTCCTAAACCGGCAATCGTAAAATAATCTGCATAAAGATACGCTACAATCATTAACGGAACCGCCAAGTAAATCAATTCATAGTTTCCACGACTTACTAGCGAAAAATTTCCCTGTAACCAAGAAGAAACATTTTGGACTAAATCATATTGATAGGCTAAAAAAGTTGCAATCGATCCCATAATACTACCAAACATCATGCCGATTAACGGAATCATCATCGTACTTTTAACTCTAACTCGGTTTACAATTCCAATAAAGATAAACGTACCTGCTACTGCAAACAGGAAAGCGATACCAGTCTTTTGCAAAATAGAGGCATCATTAAAGACAAGCATTGCCACTAAAATGCCAATTCTAGCACTATCCATCGTTCCAGAAGTCGTAGGTGAAACAAATTTATTTTGTGTTAAATGTTGCATAATTAAACCTGAAATACTCATTGTTGCTCCCGCTAAAATCAAGCTAATCATGCGAGGAAAGCGTGTACTTAACAATACCAACTGTTGCTGCTCATTTAATTGAAGCAAATCAGTCAATTGAATGGACTCTACTCCAATAAAAAGCGAGGCAATTGCCAATCCAATGACACTAACCATCCATAGCCCATTTCTCATTGAGAATACCTCTTTCTATCGTCCCTCTCTAAGTAAACAAACTTAGTGGAGATGCGTTTTCACTAATTGAGAATGATTTTCATTCCCACAATTGAGTTTATCGGACTTTCACTGAAAAATCAATCTTTTTTAGTAATTTTGTGTATTTTTTAACAAAACGAAATTTCACGTAAGAAACAGTCTATGGTATACTATACTTACACTAATCATTATAAGGAGGACTTGATTATGAGCGAAAAAGATGTACAAGACTATTTAACAAGTGGCTTGTACGGAGCACCTCAAACCAAGCCTGAAGAACGGAATAAGTTTTTAGGTAATTTAAGAGAGCGGGTTTATGTATCAATGACGCCAGAAGAACTTGTGTCTAAAAATTATTTAACAGCTCTTCGAACAGAAATGGAACAACACCCAGATGCCCAACTCCTCTTAAATGGATCCATTGATTCAAGCGAGTTTAGTCCTTATATAAAACTGTGTAATCAACACACTACCCAGTTCACTATTGTAACCAATCAGTTTGCAAGTAAAAGCCCTTTCGCTTTATTGTTAGTGGCAAAAGAAGCTGTCGATAGTGCCGTGATTGATATTGCCGAAAAGTATCCGGTCACTGAAACTCCTGTTGAAGAACCAGAAAAAAAATCGCTATTAAAACGACTTTTTTCTTAATTACGATCATCAAAAAAACTAGACTCTTGAAGGGTCTAGTTTTTTTGATTTTTATTGAACAAAAGTTAAACGATAAGAAACCGTACGTCCAAAAGGCAATACTTGTAATTGCTTCACTTTAGAAGACAATAAGTAGGCTTGAGCGCCTTGATAAATCACGGCGATTGGAGCGTCTTGTTCAATCAATTGTTTTTCTAACTGCATCATTTTTGTCCAACGCTCTTGAGGTTTAGTAGCAAGCTCCCCTTTTATTTCATTAAGTCCTTCGTCGTAGACATTATTATGGTAGTTAGAAAAATTAATCCCCCCATTTGACTGATAGATTTCTAAAAAATTTATGGGGTCTTGATAGTCTGGTGTCCACGTTCCAAAGAACACATCAAAATCACCAGAACGATTTAAATCTAAGCGATTTTTCAAAGGAACATTTTTTAACTTAATTTTAAGTCCTGGTAAATTGGTTTCGTACTGAGCTTGTAAAAATTCTACGGTCTTTTTTGCAGAGCCAGTGTCGGAAGATAAAATTTCCAAAGTTAAATCGGTATCTCCTAATTCTGCTTGAGCTAGTTTCCACTCATTTTGCGCTTTCTTTACATCATAACTCATTAATGAGCCATTTTCTTTTCTGAAATCTTCATTGTTTGCAGGATTTGTTGCAAAATCTGAAGGAATAAACCCATTCATTGGCTTTGAACCATCAATCAAAATCGATTCTGTATAAGCTTTTTTATCAAAGGCTAACGCAAGTGCACGCCGAACGTGTACATTGCCAGTTACTTTCCTAGTTGTATTGAAGCCTAGATAACCGATTAATGCTTTTGGCTGCTCGTGATAAGAATTAGCGCCTTGATATTTTTGAATAAATTCATCTGTTAAACCTGTATAGTCTACCTGATCTCCATCAAATAAATTCGCTCCCGTTGACGTTTCTTTTGCTACTTCTACATTTATTTTTTTCAGCTGAACGTTTTTTTGATCCCAATACGTTTGATTTTTTTGATACGTCCAATTTAAATTTGTTCCTGACCAGTCAGTTAATTCAAATGGACCATTGCCAACTATATTGCTACTATTTGTACCGTATTTTTCTCCTAGTTTTTTAGCAAGAATTTCATTTTGTGGGAAAAAAGGAGTTCCAGTTAACATTTTTGCTAAATATGGAATTGGCGTTTCTAAAGTCAGCTCTATAGTTTTAGTGTCTAAGGCTTTCACACCTAAGTCAGAAAGCTCTTTTTCTCCCACTCGAATTTGGGCTCCATTTTTGAAAATATCCATTTGGTTGGCACTTGGAGAAGCCGTTGCTGGGTCTACTACTTTTTGAAACGCGTATACAAAATCACTTGCTTTAACGTCTTCGCCATTTGACCATTTTGCTTCTTTCAATTTAAATGTATAAACCGTCTTGGCATCGTTGACACTAGGCTCGCTTTCTGCCATTCCTAATTCGGCGTTATTGTCTTGATCAATTCGATACAGACCTTCAAAAATTTGACCAATCGCATCGGAACTAATCACGTCACTATACAGTGCGCTATCTAAAGTTGCTAACTCATTACTCGTTGTTACAGTTAATTCTTGTATATCCTTTTTTTCAGGTTGCTTTATTGATGTTTCTTGAGATTTTTTTTGTTCGCTAGCACAACCTACAATCACTAACAAAAGCGCTATTAAAACCCCTATAATCCAAAATTTCTTTTTCATTTTTATATCACCCTATTTTTAGATTAGAATTAAATTCTTTTTAGCCTAGCATATCTTGTAAAACCCATTGGCTACGCTCGCTTGTTAAAATGTAATCTTTTTCCATATGTCCATCTTTTAAAACCAACACGCGTTGAGCCACTTGATTGATTAATTCAAAATCATGACTAATCATTAAAAAAATAGTCCCAAGTGCAGCTTGTTTTTCAATAACTTTGACAATACGGTGTAAATTTCCACCATCTAAACCAGCTGTTGGCTCATCTAAAATCACTAAAGGTACTTCTTGCATCAATGCCACACCTATTGTCAAACGTTGCTTTTGCCCCCCGGAAAGCGACGCTGGATGCCGTGTGTGCACACTCCATAAATCTAACGCTTTTAAAACCTCTTCTGCTTTATTCTTTAATTCTGGTGTTCGCTTCTTGCCAATCATCAATTCTTCTAAAACACTCGCAGAAAACAATTGATAGTCGGCTTCTTGCATCACATACCAAGCTAACTGACTGCGTTTCTTCGTTGCTATTTTTTGTTGATTTAACCTAATCGTACCCGCTTTTTCTTTCATTAATCCACTTAACGTTTTTGCTAATGTTGTTTTTCCAACACCATTTCCGCCAATTAACGCCACTACTTCTCCTGATTTTAATTGAAAATCAAGTTTTGTACCAATGTTTTTTTTACTTTTTGGAAATCCAATACTTAACTGTTCAACCTCAATCTGGTTCACACTAGCAGACGATTGAAGCCTAACCGGCGAACAACCACTGTCATCCCAATGTAAAACAGGACTTCTCAATCCATACTTTTTCAATTGCGCTTGTGTTAAATTTTGCCATTCGTCCTTTGTAAAGATATGCTCCAATAAACCGTTTCTTAAATAAAAAGCACGGTCAATCAAATTCGATAAATAGTACAACCGATGTTCCGCAATGATAATTGTATGTCCCGCTTTTTTCCAATCCATTAAAATGGATTGAAGTTCTAGCGTCGCCTGACTATCTAAATTTGCAGAAGGTTCATCTAAAACATAAATTTTTTGATTCGCAACACGAATCGACGCCACTGCAACTTTTTGTTTTTCACCGCTTGATAAGTGAAGCACTTCTTTTTTCAACAGATGTTGGATCCCTAATTCTTCACTAGCAAATGTAACTCTTTTTTTTATTTCTTCACTAGGAAAGCTATAGTTTTCACAAAAAAAGGCAATCTCATCTTTGACGATTGGAGCAAAAAACTGACTTCTTGGATCTTGAAAAACACTTCCCAAAATTTCGGCTAACTCCCAAGACGACTGCTCACTAATTTCTGTTCCTCGAACCTGAACCGTTCCACTTCGTTCGCCACCAAAAAAATAAGGAATGATGCCATTTATAACACGAGTTAACGTCGTTTTTCCGCCTCCACTTGGACCGGTCAGTAAAATAAACTCTCCTTCTAGGATTGAACAAGAAATATTTTTCAATAAATAATGATCAGAGTCATATGAAAAAGAAACATTGTTTAATTCAATAATTGGTTCTTTGTTTTTTGTCTGATTAGGATACATAGAAAACCACACCTACCCATATGAATAATAGCGTAATTACAAAATAATCCGCCTTTTTAAATTTGATTTCTCGTAAGGATGTGCGCAGTCCTGGATTTTCAATCCCTCTTGTGACAGCTGCCATAGAGATATCATCTGCAATCGTTAAACTTCGAATAACTAATGGCACTAATAAATATTCAAACGTCAAAATTGGATGACGCCATAAGTTCCAAACAGTCGGCGCAATCCCACGTAGCCTCATCACATCCATAATCATTAAAAATTCTTGTCTGATTGTTGGAATAAATCGTAAGCCTACCGCTAGTGGAATAACCACAACCCGCGGAACTTTACATTTTTGTAAGGCCGCAATCAATTCGCCAGGTGGGGTTTGAGACAATACCATCCCCGCCATAAATAACGGAATTAAACGAACTTGAAAATAAGCAAAAAATGCAATGGTTGCCATTATCACGGATTCTTCGTACCCAAATGTAAAACGCTGCAAAAAATCAGTTACAAGAAAAGCAAGAATAAATTTTGGTGCTGCTTTAAATTTCCCTAACGAAAGTAAGTATCCCGATAAAAAAGTCATCAATAAATATAACCCCATGTCCGATACCCAAAAAACAAAAAAACCAGCCACAAGAACAACCAATGCTTTTGTTCTTGCGTCTAGTTTCAATGGTTGCATCATTTAGTCCTCTCCCTCGACCTTAATTTTATAGTTTAACTAAACCTGCGCGAACAAAATGTTTATGCAATAATTTCCAGCCCATTAAACAGCCAACTAGACCACCAACGAAGGCTAATCCACCAATCAAGGCAATCATCCATGGGTTATAATAATAATTTAACATTAATGCCAAGCGTTCTGTACTTGGGCTGTGTGGTGCTTTTTCCATCATGTATTTTGCACCTAACATTACAAATAATAACGGTCCATGTAAGGCATTAAACGTTGAAAAGACGGCCCATGAAAGCGACGTTTTCCCTAAACTTTTATATGCTGTTGCTGGAGGCGTCATAATTAATTCTGCTAAAATCGCAGCTGGAATAAAAATTAATAATACGTGAGGAACACCCATAATAACATACATTAAGGAACGTAAAAGTGCATTTAGAAATGCTACTCCACGTTTTCCAACACGAAAAGATAATAGCAAGTAAATCGGAGCTGAAAAGAACGCGCTAAGTCCTCCTGAAATTAAAATCGATAAACCTCCTGTTGCAATACGGCTTACCATTGAGACGATTAAACCAAACATGATGATTAACACGGTAAAAATCCCAATTGTCACTAAATCACGAATGGTTAATTTTGAAGATTGTTTCATCTATAAAGTCCTTTCTGTTCCCTACAGTTAATGTATGAACGTTCATTATTTTCAAAAAAGAGCCAACGCCATTCTAATTTAATTTTTCACAAACGAGGTTTTTCAAACTGAAAAATAAGTTCATCTCCACCAAGCAATTCTTCTCCTGTCTTATGAAATCCTAGTTTTTGTAGAATGTGATGTGAAACTTGATGATGTTGATAGGCTTTTGCCACAAGCTGAAAAGAATAGGCTGCTTCTAAAAAATCAATAAAAGCTATTGTTGCCTCAGTCGCATAACCATTTCCTTTAAATTCGTCAACAATCCCGTATCCAATTTCTGCGATACCAGAAACCAACGGGTTGCCTTGTGCACTAACTTCACCGATAATCATCTGTTTTTCTTTCACTACTACTAAATATGTCCAGTGTTCTAAAGAAGCATCTTGACGTACTTCTTCTAAGACAAAAGGCAAATAAAAAAAGAATTCGACACCCGGCCAACCTTTTGCAACTTGAAAGCCTGATACTTGAGTTAATTTTTCATCCCCTAAAAGAGTTGCTTCAATTAATTCTTGACGATAAGGAATTAATTCTAAACGTGGGGTCACAATTGTTTTCATTCGAATAAACTCCTATTTTTCTTAATAAAATTAAAATAAACTGTTAACTATCGACATTATCTCATAAATGAGAATTAAAATCATTACAAAAAGTAAAAATAGTTAAAAATCAGATTTTATTTGTTCAATTAGTAACTTGTTTAGCTCTTTTGAAAGGATCTCTATTCTATGATACACTAAAAAAAATACAATTAAAAAATGAGGCGAATAAAATGAGAATTATCGAAACAAGAGATGCTGAATTAATGGGAAAACTAGGAAAGGTCATGCAAGAAAAACATATTGAACTGTATCCAACTTTTTTTAAACCTTATCATCAAGAAGCTATTACGAACGCTTTTATCAAGCACTTTGAAAATCCCAAGGAACGTGTCTTTTTATGGCAAGACGACACCAATCAAGAGGCTATTGCAGCTTACCTTTGGTTGGAAGAACAAGCCGTTGAAGAGACCATTTATACCTTTGGTTACCAACGCCTTTATTTACATCATGTATTAGTGATGCCAGGCTATCAAGGTCAAGGACTAGGCAAAGAATTATTGAATTTTGCAGATGACTATGCAAAAAAACAACAAATCAAAGCGGTTGAACTTCACTATTGGCCTAATAATGGCATTGCCAAACATACTTATAAAAAGCATGGTTATGAAGTTTACAAAGAGTCTGCTCAAAAACTACTTTAAAAAAAAGGCTTAAAGCATATTCTGCTTTAAGCTTTTTTTGACCTTTAAGGCCCTTTCTATCGTACTTGACTCAAGACCCCATCTTGCATTTCATAGACATGATCACAACTTTCCGTCAATCTAGTGTCGTGAGTTACCATAATCGTCGCTTTTTGTTTGTCTTTTGTTTCTTTTGCTAAAATTTCAACTACTTCAAAAGCTCTTTTAGAGTCTAGACTAGCGGTTGGTTCATCGGCTAAAATCACACTTGGATTATGATACAAGGCCTTGGCAATAGCGACTCTTTGTCGCTCGCCTCCTGATAAATCACTTGGGTATTTATTTTTTAATTCCAAGACACCTAAGTCCTTGAGTAATCGATCTTGTTCTTGAACTTTAATGGCTTCTTTTGCTACTTTATCAACTAAGTTTAATTGATCTGAAACTGTTAGAAAAGGAATTAAGTTAGACGCTTGTAAAATAAACCCAATTTCATTGAAACGAATTTTAGAACGCTGTTTTTCTTTAATGCCATTAAATGGATTTCCGTTAATTAAAACTTCTCCTGTTGTTGGGGATTGAAGCCCTCCTGCAATTGTTAATAAGGTACTTTTCCCTGAACCACTTGGGCCAATAATGGCAACGAATTCTCCTGCTTCAACAGAAAAATCCGTCGCTTTTAGTGCTTCTACTTTTGTATGACCCTTCCCAAAAGTTTTAGTAGCTTGTTTTAATTTTAATAACGTCATTTTTTATCCTCCTATCGCTGTTAATGGATCAATTTTTGTAATTGTGCCTACTGAGAACACTGCACCTAAAATCGCAACAGCTATTAAAACCAATGCAAAGCCGCTTAAGAAGAGGACATTTGTCAAATAAGGGACTGCTGGAGGCAAGACTGCTGCTGTAATCAAGGTTAGAACTAAGCCGATTGCAACACCAACACTGGCTAAAATAAAGGTTTGAGCAATAATTGATTTCGAAATATAGCTAGTTGGAATGCCTTCTGCTTTCATCACTCCAAACATGCTTCGTTTTTGCAAGGTTAAAACATAAATGAAAATGCCGATCACAAAGGCTGCTATGACAAATAAAAACCCAATCATAATACCAAACGTCAAGGTTTGTGCTGCATACCCAGGAATTGCTTGAATAAATTTTTTAATAGGTAAATACGATAGCTTATCTGAATCTAATGTCCATTTTGATGAGGGTATATTCTTCATCACAAGCCCACTAATTTTCCCCGTGTCGGTTAAATCTGATTGTTGGAATTTAGCTAACTGCCAATCTGATAAATTCAAATAAATTACAGGTGCGGTATTAAACTTACTGTTATCTGTAAACCCAACTACTTTTACTTTTGTGTTGCTAATTGAAAGTTCTAGTTCATCCCCTAATTTAATCCCCTTTTCAATTAAACTATTATCGACTACTGCTTCATTATTTTTTTCAAACATTCTCCCACTCACAATAGAGGGCTTTAAAAATTCAGTTGCATCAATTCCAAAAATAGTGCTATTGATTTTTTCAGAACTTCCAGCTTTTTTGATAACCGTTGCGGATTGACCTAACCTAGCAGTTGATTTGGTTTCCAATTTTGTGATCTCTTTGATTTCGATTGTTGACGCTGATAAATTGTCATTTGCTTCACTATTTAAAATAATTCCTGAAGCATCCCACTTATCAATTGCTAATCGGTTGTCTTGAGCCAATCCATAGGCAAGTCCTGTTAAAAAGAAAACCAAATAGGAGACCAATACCATCACTCCAATAATTAAGACAAATCTTGTTTTTGAATACTTGATTTCACGCCATGCTAAAAACATATGGTTCACTCCCTTGTTTCGTTTATCATTCGATAAATAGAATCATACCATTAATCGATTGATAAGTGAATTTTTTTGCTTAAAAAAACCACATTTAGTTTTTTAGTCTAAATGCGGCCCATCCTTATTTTAGTTAAAAACACCATACAACATCAACTGTATCAACTCATCAACTTGTTCTTCAATCGGCTTTTTATGTTTAAATGGTTGCTGACCAAATAACGGGCTAATACTCATCATGACAAAACTAGCTGCTGTATTAGGATTAATCGTACTTTTTAGTAAGCCCCTTTGTGCCATTTCAACAAAATAGTGACTCAAAGGTTTCGTATAAGCTTCTTGACTTAGTTGAAAAAGAATCAATTGATTTTCTGGTTTCATTTCATTTAAAATATCGTGAATCATCAACATAATATTAGTTGGATGTTGATCAATCAACGTTAAAATCATTTTTTTTAATGTCAACTCAGGTTCTATATCTCCAGCTATTATCGCGTTTAATTCAACTGTTACTTTTTGAGTGACTTCTCGAATCACTTCAATATATAACGTTTCTTTATCTTTAAAATGGTGGTACAGTGCTGGTTGAGTGATTTGACTGAATTCCGCAATTTCTCTTGTTGACGTTGACCGATACCCTTTTAGCATAAATAATTGTTGTGCATGAGCTAGAATCGTTTTTCTAGTTTTCTGCATCTCTTCTTTTCTAGTTAACTTTTCCATCTCTACACCTTCCATTCATCCCCTTCATTGTAGCATAATTTTAAAGAAGAAAGGATCTTTCAATTCATCTAATAAAAAAACTAAAGTAGAAAACTACTTTAGTTTTTTCTATGAAGGCAATACTTTGCTTAAATAATATTTACATTCCCCTTCTATTGGGTGATTTTCTACTGTACCGAAAATCTGATACCCATTTTTTTGATAAAATTTAGGCGCTTGCCAGCTCATGGTTTCTAAAATAACTACCCTCGCACCGAATTGCTGGGCGTACTCTTCAATGTGATGCAATAATTTTTGACCGACACCTTGTTTTTGCATGGTTTGATCGATTCCAAGCAAACTGACATGAAGATGATTCCAAACAATTTCTCCTACAACGGCGCCTAATACCGCTCCATTATCATCATAAGCTGTAAAGGCAATTTCTTTTTTTTCGTAAGCCGGAATCGGTTTTCCAACTGCTACAATATGCTTTTCTAGTAAATCCGAAACTAATTGATCTGTTGACGCATAGTTGCTCTCTTTTATTTCCACGTTGTACTCCTTTAAAATTCTTAGATTTTTCGTTTATAATGTGCATAACGATGGCCTTCTTGGTCAGTGGTTTCTTTAATGAAAGTAAAATCTTGGGCTTCATAAAATAATGTAGCCAGTTCATTTTTATGAATAAAAGAAACCCACTGTTCTTTAGCTCCTTGCGCTTGGTGAACTTTAGTAATTTCAGCTAATATTTTAGTTCCAATGCCATTTCTCTTTCGAGTTGGCTTCAAATACAAAGCTAACACTTCAGCTTTTCCCTCTTCATTATAGCCCCCAGCACCGGCACCAATAATTTCGCCATCCTCATCTGCCACAATCCAACCATTCCAAGAATCATCAAGGTTACGAATCTCATCTTGAATGCGGGTATTATTGTAGTACGTTACAATTTTTTCTTCCATATCTGAAGCAGGCAATAAATCTTGATACGTGACACGATTTCCCTCTATACACACTTGAATGATTCCATCTACATCTTTTAACGTTGCTGGTCGAATAATAATCATAACGTTTCCTCCTATCGTTAATAGTCAATAGAGATTAAATCGTTAAACATTTTCTTACTTCCAGTTTACCTTGCTTAAAGAATAATTGCACCTAATGTGTTTTTAAAATGTCTCAATGCCCAACGATGCCCCTCAGAATCAAAACTAGCAACCGCTTTTTCATGAACGACAATTTGATAGCCTAAATTATAAGCATCTACAGCTGTATGGAGCACACAAATATCTGTACAAACACCCGTTAAATGAAGCTCCTTAATGTTACGCTCTCTTAAACGGATATCTAGATCTGTACCACTAAAGGCTGAATAGTGCCGCTTATCTATCCAATGAACCGTTGATTTATCTTGATTTCCTTCATAGACATCTGCTAATTTCCCATAAAGTTTTCGGCCGTTAGAGCCCATTAAATTATGGGGTGGAAACAGTTTATTTTCAGGATGATACGTATCTTTTTCATCGTGTCCGTCAATTAAAAAGACAACATATTCATCAGCTGAAATAAAATCTCGCGTAACATCAACTATATGATTTTCAATTTCCTGTCCTGCTTCTCCTGTAGTAAGGGTACCGTCTGTGGCAACAAAATCATTCGTGTAATCAATGGATAAAAGAGCTCTCATCTTAATTCCTCCTTATACTAAATCATGAATAAGTTCCATCACCATCAAAGCAGATTTTTTCCCTGCTTCAATAATAAACTCATCAAACGTGACACCAGCTTCTTCATCGGCCGTATCTGACATGGCACGCACAATCACAAATGGAACGTCAAATTGATGACAGACTTGTGCAATTGCTGCGCCTTCCATTTCAGCGGCTAACACATCTGGAAAGTTCTTCATAATTTTTGTAGTTGCTTCTTTTCCAGCAATAAAGGAATCACTCGTTACAATTAGCCCTTTAACTGGCGTTAAGCTAGCTTTTTTAGCTGCTTCCATTACTTTCTCAACGATTCCTGTGTCTGCAACATAACGAGCAGGCATTTGTGGAACCTGACCAATTACATACCCAAAAACGGTCGCATCCACATCATGATAGGCCATTTCTGAAGAAACGACGACGTCGCCAATTTTCAACCCTTGTCCAATGCCGCCAGCAGATCCAGTATTGATGACCAAATCAATATCCTGTTTTGCTAACAGTAACGTAGTCGTAATGGCTGCATTTACTTTTCCAATTCCAGAACGTACTAAAACAACTTCAATACCATCAAGAGTCCCTTCAATAAAGTCAGCTTTTGCTTCAGTCCATTCCTTTGTATCAGTCATTTTGCTCTTTAATAGGATAACTTCTTCTTCCATTGCACCAATAATTCCAATTTTCATCTATAAAACTCCTTTTGTCTTTTTTAAACTAGAAATACAATTGCTAAAACAATCGCTAATAAAACTGCCACAATTAAAATAGCTTTCGTTAAAAAACGCCCTGTTTCACGACTTTTTTCATTTTCGATTACTCGGCTTTTTGTTACTTGACCTTCTTTTTCTAATTGCTTTTGATACTCTTTTTCAACCTTGAGGCGTTCTTTGTCACGTTTTTTCCGATCTTTTTCTTCTTGTTCTTTTAATTTTTTTAATTCCGTTCGAGTCATTTCTGGTTTAGACATATAGCGATTCACTCACTTTCATTCTTGCATTTAATAATGCCTATCAATTAGCCTAACTAATTATAAACTTATTTACTTGTTTTTTCTTTAACTTTTAAAACCCGCTATCCTCTTATTATGACCTATCATACCGTGCTAAAGGATAATTTTCAATTAGTATTCATCCTTTTCTTATTATTTTGCTTCTCTTTATTCTAAAAGACTTAGATGGAAATACTTCTTTAGTCGCATAGGATAAGTAGCTAGATTTGTGCTAAAATAGAACTACATCATCTGATGAAAAAAACGGAAATTTTAATAAATACAACTAATGGAGTTGAGACATATGAAAAAATTACTCAAAAATATTTCAGATATTTTATCTTACACAATTGGCAGTATTTCTTGCCTACTAATTTTTATCCTGCTACTTTTTTTCTTTAAAGTAGGCCTATTTCTTTCCATTCTATGGACAGTCTTAATCGGAGGTGTATTTTTGTTTTTCAAACGTAAAAATAAAAACGGAACGAGCTTGCAAAAGGCAACAGATGAAAAATTACAACGCTTAACTTCTGAAAAAGAAGACTTTTATTTGCAACAAGGGCTCTCTAAAGAAGAAATAATTTTCTTTAGAGAAACAATGAATACAGCTAAAAATCAAATTGTTCTATTGGAAAAAAATTTCATTCAAGTTTCAAAATTAAAAGCAATTGAAACTCGCAATGATACGATTCAATTAACAAAATCACTTTTTAAAGAAATTGCGGAAGAACCAAGACGTTTACATGAAGTGGATCAATTTTTATATGTTCACTTACCTTCCCTAGTTGAGTTAACAAGCAAATATATTGAAATCAACCAACATAAAGTTAAAAATAAAGCAACATTTGATGTCCTTGATAAAAGTGCGACCACAATTGACCAAATGTGTCAGTTGATTGCAACAGACTACGAACACTTTATGTCTAATGATTTAGAAGACATGGACATCGAGTTGGAACTTGCAAAACAAACCCTTGCAAGAGATAATGAAGCAACAAATGTAACAGAAAACGAAGATTCAAATGAATCCTTAAAGGAGCGACTATAATATGACTGAATTAAATGATACTATTCAACCGCAAGAACCCACAATCAAAGAAGTAAACAATGAATTAGATGAGTTATTAGCAAATCCCTTTTCAGATGCAACGGCTGCGCCAAGCGTTCAAGTTGATCCTTTACAAGCAGTTGGTGCGGATGCACCTGCTCCACGAATGATTGATCGTTTGCCAAAAGAACGTCAAGTCCAAGCAAAAGCATTAGCTGAACAAATTGATGTTGCCAATGCCCAAGCTATTATGAGCTATGGTGCGGCTGCGCAACAAAAATTAGGTGAATTTTCTCATACAATGTTAAATCATGTCCAAAATCAGGACACTGGTGAGATTGGAGAGTCTTTAAATGACTTAATGTACCGCTTAAATGAAGCCAATCCAGATGAGTTACGAGCAGAAGATAACAATGTTTTCAAAAAAATATTTGGTAAAGTTCGTAAATCCATTTATGAGATGACTTCTAAATATCAAAAAATCGGTGCGCAAATTGATAAGATTGCCATTAAACTAGATCGAGAAAAAAATGGCTTATTAAATGACAACATGATGTTAGAGCAGCTCTACCAAAAAAACAAAGATTACTTTGATGCGCTAAATATCTATATCGCGGCAGGGGAAGTTAAAATGGAAGAGTTGCAACTGACGTTAATTCCAGAAGCCATAAAGCAAGCCGAGCAGTCGAATGATCAAATGGATGTTCAAGTTGTCAATGACTTAAACCAATTTTTAGATCGCCTTGAAAAACGCACTCATGACTTACGACTGGCTCGCCAAATGACCATTCAACAAGCTCCGCAAATTCGTTTGATTCAAAATACAAACCAAGCTTTGGCTGAAAAAATTCAATCTTCCATTAACACAGCGATTCCCCTTTGGAAAAATCAGATTGCAATTGCACTAACCCTTCTTCGTCAAAAAGATGCGGTCACTGCTCAACGACAAGTTTCTGAAACAACGAATGACCTATTGAAGAAAAATTCTGCTATGTTGAAAATTTCTGCCATTGAAACTGCTAAAGAAAATGAACGTGGCGTAATTGATATCGAAACCTTACAACAAACACAAGATGACTTAGTTGAAACCCTACAAGAAACATTAAAAATTCAACAAGAAGGTCGTGTGAAGCGTAAAGAAGCTGAAAAAGAATTAGCTGTCATGGAAACTGATCTACGGGATAAATTACTCGCTTTAACTTCAGATGATAATCAAGCTAATCAATATTTGAAATAACGTTTAAACAAGTAGAGAACACGTTTTTTGCTTTCTCTGCTTGTTTTTTTGTTATTTAATTATACTTGTCATATCATCACTTTTCAGTCCTACAAGCATATCCTTTGATTTGTGAACAAATTATGTCTATACTATTAATGTAATCTTAAATGATTAATAGAATTAAGTGATTGGAGGAATGTACAATGTTAGGATTTATTTGGTCAATTATCGTAGGTGGTATTTTAGGAGCTATCGGTGGGATGATTCTTGGTAAAGACGTACCAGGTGGCGTGATTGGGAACATTATCGTAGGATTTTTAGGATCTTGGGTAGGCTCATCATTATTTGGTAGTTGGGGACCTTCGATTGGCGGTTTTGCAATTTTACCAGCTTTGATTGGTGCAGTTATTTTGATTTTCATCTACTCTTTAATTGTTGGCAATCGTAATAAATAAATACAAATAAACCCTCTTGTAGGGTTTATTTTTTTTATTTAACAAAAACACTTGCTATGTAATGCATTACATCCTTTATACTGATTATGAAAGCGATCACAAAAATCATCATTGGAGGAATACTTATGCAATTCATTATTGAAGATTCGTATGAACAAATGAGTGAAACAGCTACTCACTTATTATTCGGAAAAATGGTAAATGACCGTCGTGTCAATCTTTCAATCACAGCTGGAAATAGTCCTAAAAAAATTTATGAAATCTTAGCTCCCCTCGTTAAAAATAAAAACTACCTCTCTAATGTACATTATTATAGTTTTGATGAAGTTCCATTAAAAAATGAACCGGTTGGTATGACGGAAGGATTATTAAGAGAGCAATTTTTTACACCTGCTGGAATTCCAGAATCAAATACCCACTTTGTCTCTCCTGACAACTATCAAAGCTATGACGAGGAGATAGAAGCGGTTGGTGGATTAGATGCCATGTTGATTGGCATTGGCACTGACGGTCATTTTTGTGGCAATATGCCTGGTTCTACAAAATTTGAAAACTTCACCTACCAAGTAACCGTATCACCAGAATATCCATGGTACACCAGTTTGGTCAATGACTTAGGCGAAAAAGCTCCTACCTCATTTGTCACGATGGGTCCAGCAAGTATTATGCGCGTGAAGCATCTTATTTTAATTGCAAATGGCAAACACAAGGCCGCGATAATCAAAAAAGCGTTAGAAGGTCCTGTAGACCCTGCCATTCCATCATCAATTTTAAAATTGCACCCAAATCTCACCGTTATTTTAGATCAGGATGCCGCTAGTCTTTTACGCTAAATCAAAAAAACAAGCTCTTCTATTCGAATGAGCTTGTTTTTTTGATGCTTATTTGATGTATGTTGAAATAAAATCATGAACTTCTTTTTCATAGCCTTTTTTATCTTTCACATAAGCTTCTGCGTGTCCTGCACCTTTAACAATGTAAAGCTCTTTTGGTGCTGTGGTGGCTTCATAATTTTTGTAAACCATCTCCGTAGGAACAAACAAATCTTTATCTCCGTGAATAAAAAGCATTGGCGTTTTATTCTTTTTCAGTTGATCTACTGCACTTGCTTCTCCAAAAGAATAGCCCGCTTTAAATTTGGTTACAACGCTTGTTACAGGGATCAACGGGAAGCTTGGTAAACGATACATATCTTTCAATTGGTACGCTAATTCATCTGTCACTGAGCTGTAGCCACAATCCTCCACAATGACTTTTACATTAGAGGGCAATTCTTCCCCACTTGTCATCATTACCGTCGCGCCACCCATACTCACTCCAAAAAGAGCCAACTCCGTATCTTTTCCTGTTTGATCAATCATTAAATCAATCCATTTTAAATAATCTTTTCGTTCATGCCAACCAAAACCGATATAAGACCCTTCACTTTTTCCGTGTCCTCTAGCATCTGGCGCTAAAATATTATAGCCCCAATCATGAAAAAGTTTTGCATAAGGACTCATTTGTTCATAATTCCCACTATACCCATGGGCTAAAATAACTGTTTTTTTAGAAGGCGTTGCTGCGGGGATATAAATCGCCTTTAGCTTCAATCCATCGTCTGATAGGATTGAGCGTTCTTCTCTTGGTGCTGTTTGGTACCACTCTTTTTGTATTTTCCAAGGATCGTTCTTTTTATCCGATTCTGCTGCTAAAAAATCTTTGTCATTGATTGCAATCGCAACATTATAAAAATACATTCCTGCTCCAAAAAGCGCAATCCCAATAATTACAACTAGACTTCCAAGTATGATGATCATCTTTTTCATTCTCTACCTCTTTTCTTATCTTATTCATTTTATTAAATTTTTCCAAGAGAAGCAAGTCATTTTTACTAAAGAAAAAAAGCCCAACTTTTATCGTTGAGCCTTTTTTCTATCCTTC
The DNA here is from genome assembly GCF_900258435.1 of Carnobacterium divergens. Taxonomy (NCBI): domain Bacteria; kingdom Bacillati; phylum Bacillota; class Bacilli; order Lactobacillales; family Carnobacteriaceae; genus Carnobacterium; species Carnobacterium divergens. Next base: position 1,996,347 of record NZ_LT992558.1, read on the forward strand.
TGATTCTTGAATTTCTTCATGCAAGTTGGTTTCATCAAATGCTGTTTTTAAAAAGGTTTCATCATGAATTTGAAAGTGTTGTTCTAGTGTTTCAAGCGTTTGAATCTCTAAAACTCCTTTTTCAAGGTTAAAATCTAAAATATGTCCACCAAATTGTCTGTCTTTGTCAATAAAGTGTAAATGAAAACCTGCTACTGTAGCTCCTTGAAATAAATCAGGGGCAAAGAAACCAACAATGGTTCCTTCGACATCTGTTTTAGTATACTCTGGTTGCATACGAGAAGCATTAATAAAACGCTGATACGGTTTTTCTTGTTTTGGAATAATACGCACGTGCATTTTTTTAAAATGTCCTTTGATTTTAATCGCAGAAAACGTATTTAAACTGCTCATTTTTTCTCTTAGGAACGTTTTCACTTCTTCGCTTGTCATTTCATTTTCAAGCAGTTCATATTTTTCTCCTTCAAAGTAGGTTACAGCAGCATATGGGACTAGTTCTTCACCTGAAAGTTTCACAATGGTTCCATCTGATTGAGCTTGAAATGCTTCTCCATCCAAGACAATTAATTCACCATCTAAAACGTCTAACGTCCCAATCCCCATATTTCCATGACTTAATAATTCCTTAATTGAAAAGGTGCCATCATATAATCCTGCCATTAATGTTCCTAATGTTCCATGTTGAAATAATATTTTTTTTGAATTCACAACGTCTTACTTCCTTTCAAACTTTAGCACTTTTAATAGAATTGATCTGGTAAAATCGTTTTTCCAAGTTCTTTATTGTCTTGGTAATCAATCGGAATGTCTACAATAACTGGGCCTTTTGTATCGAAAGCTGCTTTTAAAACACTTTGAAGTTGAGCGGGTTCGTCAACGCGCATACCTACTGCCCCAAAGGCTTCTGCATATTTCACAAAATCAACGGGTCCAAAATCAACACCAGAAGCACGACCATATTTCATTTCTTCTTGAAATTCTACCATATTGTAACGTCCATCATTCCAAATTAAATGCACAATATTTAAGTTTCGGCGAACGGCTGTTTCAAGCTCTTGGGCTGAAAAAAGAAATCCTCCATCACCAGATACTGACACAATCTGTGTGTTTGGTCGAACCAATGCCGCTGAAATAGCCCATGGCAATGCAACCCCTAAAGTTTGCATGCCATTGCTAAATAATAAGTGACGCGGTTGATAGCTTCTAAAATGACGTGCCATCCAGATGTAGTGACTGCCGATATCTACGGTGACTGTCATTTCATCTGTAACAAGCTTTTGAAGTTCTGAAATAACAGCTAAAGGATGCGTGTAGCCTGAATCGTTATTTTCTGGTGGAACATCACGTTCGGCTAATTTTTCTTGTAACGTTGCTAAATATTTTTTTGAATCACTTGCTAATTGATACCCTTTTAAATAAGGCAATAAAAAGTCTAATGTTTGCGCAATATCTCCAATCAATTCTTTTTCAGGTTGGAAATACTGATCAATTTCAGCAGGTGTGTCATCAATGACAATAATTTTAGCGTCCGACTCAGCATTCCAATTTCGTGCTTCATATTCTATTGGATCATAGCCTATCGTAATCACTAAATCACTGCGTTTTAATAACATATCTCCTGGTTGATTTCTAAACAATCCCACTCGTCCAAAAAAGTTCTTTTCAAGATCGTGAGAAATAATTCCTGCTCCTTGAAAAGTTTCTACTACTGGAATTTCAGATACTGCAATAATGTTCCGGATGGCTTGAGTAACTTCCGAACTTGACGCGCGCATACCTAGTAATAAAACTGGTAGTTTAGCTTCTTTAATTCGTTGAGAAAGCAACGTGATTTCTACTGGACTTGCAGGTCCTAATTTAGGCGCTTGTAAGGGCATAATAGTAGCGTTTTTTATTGGTGAGTCAATGACGTCTTGAGGGATACTTACAAAACTTGCGCCTTGTTTTGAACTTCTAGCTGCACGATACGCATTTGACATCACCTCAGAAATATTTTCTGGTTCTTGGATTTCAGCACTGTATTTTGTAATTGGCTCAAACAACGCAGCATTATCCATACTTTGATGTGTCAGTTTTAGCAAATCAGCTCGTTTCACTTGTCCTCCAATTGCAAGAACTGGATCTCCTTCAGCAGTTGCAGTGACTAATCCAGTTGCCAAATTACTTGCTCCTGGTCCACTGGTTGCAATTACAACGCCAGGTTTGCCTGTTAATCGTCCAATTCCAGCAGCCATAAATGCAGCATTTTGTTCATGACGAGCGACAATTAATTCAGGTCCTCTATCTAATAAACTGTCAAAAACACGGTCAATTTTTGCTCCTGGAATTCCAAAAACATACTCGACTTCGTGATTAATTAAACTATCGACAACAGCGTCTCCACCATATTTTATTTTTTCTGACATATTTAATTCCTCCACCTATCTCATTTAACTTTATCTATTCACATTATATAATGATAGCATAAGAAATAAATTTTACAACTAATTGAAACAGTCTTTCTTTCACTTATAAAATAACAAAACAAAAATATAAAAGCTAGAAAAAACAAGAATCAATATCTATCAACACTTAAAACGGTTACAACCATTGGTGGCTATTTCTTTGCTTGATTGACTCCTTTTATAAAGATAATAAAAAAACACAATCTTGTATTTCTATAACCTCCATCTATTTTACTTCATTTTGTCGAATAAAAAAGAAGTGTCCCTTATAAAGGAATCACTTCTTTTGATTGAATTCAAAAATTATAGTTTTACAACGTTAGCTGCTTGTGCGCCACGATTTCCTTCAACGATTTCGAATTCTACTGGTTGGCCTTCTTCAAGTGATTTAAAACCGTCACCTGTGATTGCGCTAAAATGTACGAATACATCTTCTCCGCCTTCTACTTCGATAAAGCCAAAACCTTTTTCACTGTTAAACCATTTTACTGTACCTTTTTCCATCTGTCCGTGACCTCCATTTATCTCTTTTTGCAATAGATTTCTTTGATAAAAAGTCCAAGTTTAGCTGTTTCTAGTTACTAAAAAGAAACAAGCCATTCAAGACCTCTTGAATTCAAACTCTTTTCGCCATTATAAAAGTAAACCCATCACAAATTCATTATAGCTCAATATTTTTTCTTATGCAAGGGTTTTACACGCTGGTTTAATAACCTTTTTAATATATTTTCAGTTCTTTTTTAAAACGTTTTGAGCCTCTTTGATAAATTCTTGATACGCATCGTTTTCATTTAAAATCATTAATTGGCTATTACTAAAATCACCTTTTTGTGCATCTGATAACGATAATGTGATTTTTTGTAAATAAGTAGCATTTCCAATTAATTCCATCCAATAATTGTCTTCATTGTCTTGATGAACAATCGTTTGAACCATTCCACCTGGATTGAAAACTTGAATTTTTTGATCAAATGACCCCTCTTTTAGTAAAACATACATCAGACTGCTAGCAGACATCGCTGTTCCACAAGCATTTGTAAAACCAACGCCACGCTCATAAGTTTTCACAAAAATTTGATCTTTTCCTAATACTTCAACAAAACTAACATTTACGCCATCAATAAAATAAGGGTTTTCTCCATTAACGAATCGGGCTATTTCTTCAAGTAAAGGACTCTCCATTGTTTCATGGTCAACAAAACTAATTAAATGTGGATTTGGAACCGCCACTGCTGAAAATAACAGCTTTGAATCTAGCTCTTTAAATGGCTGATTGATTAACGTTTCTCCTTTGCCAATTAAAGGCAGTGTCGAAGTTTGAAAAGATACAGGTGAAATTTCTACTTGATAAGTTGCAACATCATGCCCAATTTCAGTGGTTTTTTGAACTAATAAATTGGCATGCATCGTTTCTACATGAAAGTAATCTAATTGCTCTTTTTCTGCAAGGTAACGGGCCACCGTTCTTAACCCATTGCCACACATACTCGCTTCACTACCGTCACTATTGATTACACGCATTTTAGCAACTGCTTCAGGCTGTGAGCTTTTAGTGATGAATAGAATTCCATCTGCTCCATTCAATAAACCTGTTTCACGATTCGTTAAGGTTGTTGTTACTTTTACTAGTTCTGCTTCTGTTAAAGGTCTTTCTAAAATTGTTTCATCAAGAATGAAAAAACTATTTTCTGAACCGTGAACTTTTATCAGGTCAAGTTCCATCAAAACCACTCCTCTATGTCCATTTTAATAACATTATCTTATCATAAAAACGATTAGTTGACTATTTACTTCATTGAGTAAAAAAACCGAATCTTAATTTCTAAGATTCGGTTTAATTGACTTTACTCCGCTTCTTCTGGTAAAAGAGCTGCTGGATAATGTTCTTCGACAATTGTAGCACAACGATCACACAAGTTTGGAGCATCTGGATGACTGCCAACGTCATGTTTCACTCCACGACATCGCTCACACGTTTCTCCTTCAGCTTTTTCAATCAGAATCGCTACTGAATCAAATTGCAATGCATTTTCAGGTGCTGTTTCTTTCATGCCTTTTACTTCTAAATCAGACACAATAAACAGTTGAGCAAGATTGCTATCTAAAGCAGCAATCAACGCTTTCGTTTGCTCATTTGGATAAAGCACTAATTTTGCTTCAAAGGATTTTCCAATTTTCTTTTCATTACGCGCTTCTTCTAGTGCTTTTTGAACGTCATTTCTTAAGTCCATAAAGGCTTCCCACATATCCACTAATTCTTCTTCATTTGGATAATGAGTCACTTCTGGCATTTCTGATAATTGAACATAGTCTTCTTCCTCGTTTAAGAAATCCCAAACCTCTTCGGCTGTATGAGGTAAAATTGGTGTCAATAATTTTGTTAATGTTACCAATACTTCATAGAAAACAGTTTGCATTGCACGACGCTCATAAGCATCTGCCGCTTCAATATAAACAACATCTTTAGCAAAGTCTAGATAAAATTGTGATAGGTCAACCGTACAGAAGTTGTTGATTAATTGATAAATTGTAGAGAATTCATATTTTTCATAGCTTTCTTCTACTTTTCCAATTAATTGATTTAGTCGAATCATTAAATATTTATCTACTGAACGCAAGTTGTTATAGTCAACTGCATCTGCTTTTTGATCAAAATCAGATGTATTTGCCAATAGAAAACGTAACGTATTACGGATTTTACGATAAACTTCTGAAACTTGTTTTAAGATTTCATCACTTACTCGGACATCTGCTTGCGTATCAACACTAGCTACCCATAAACGAATAATATCTGCGCCCATTTGTTTCACAACTTTTTCAGGTAAAATCGTATTTCCGATTGATTTACTCATCTTGCGACCTTCACCATCTAATACCATCCCTTGAGAAAGAACCGTTTTGTATGGTGCAATTCCGTTAATTGCGACACTTGTTGTAATACTTGAGTTGAACCAACCACGATACTGATCTGATCCTTCTAGATACATATCAGCTGGATACGTTAAATAAGGTCTCGCTGCTAAAACGGCTTGGTGAGAAGAGCCTGAATCAAACCAAACATCCATAATGTCATTTTCTTTTGTAAATTCACCATTTGGACTTGATGGATGAGTAAATCCTGCAGGTAATAAGTCTTTTGCTTCTCTTTCAAACCAAACATTTGAACCATGTTCGCCAAATAATGTCGCAACGTGGTCAATTGTTTCTGGAGTAATAATCGCTTCTCCATTTTCACCATAGAAAATTGGCAATGGAACACCCCATGCACGTTGTCTTGAAATAACCCAATCGCCACGATCACGAACCATATTATAAAGACGAGTCATTCCCCATTTTTGAACCCATTCAACGCCTTCAACAGCTGTTAAAATATCCGCGCGGAAGTCATCAATTGAAGCAAACCATTGCGGTGTTGCTCGGAAAATAACCGGTTTTTTTGTTCTCCAGTCATGTGGGTAACTATGAGTAAAGAAATCAAGTTTTAGTAATGCTCCTTTTTCGTCAAGAGCTTCTGTAATCAATTTATTTCCTTTGTCATAAAAGACACCTTCAAAACCAGGAGCTTCATCAGTGAAGACACCACGATCGTCAATTGGTGATAAAACACCTAATTTATATTTTTGGCCAATAATAAAGTCATCGTCACCATGTCCTGGAGCGGTATGAACTAAACCAGTACCAGCGTCTAACGTCACATGATCGCCGACCATTACTAATGAGGTGCGTTCGTATAGTGGATGTTGTGCCGTCATATATTCCATTTCAGACCCTTTTAATTCACTTAAAACTTCAACAGACTCCCAGCCAATTGCATTTTGAACCGTTTCTAATAGGTCCTTAGCCACTACAAACTTTTTGCCGTCAGCTAAAACAACTACATAATCATATAAGGCATTTACTGAGATTCCTAAGTTAGAAGGAATGGTCCAAGGCGTTGTTGTCCAAATAACTAAGGACGTATCAGTATCTAAGACTCCTTTTCCGTCTACTACTTTAAATGCGACGTAGATTGAAGGAGATTTAACGTCTTTGTATTCAATTTCCGCTTCTGCTAGTGCTGATTCGCTTGAAGGTGACCAGTAAATTGGTTTTAATCCTTTGTAAATATAGCCTTTTTCAGCCATTTTTCCAAAGACACGAATTTGTGCTTCTTCGTATTCTGGTTGTAACGTTACATAAGGATGATCCCATTCTCCAGCAACACCTAAACGTTTGAAATCTTCACGTTGTTTGTTGACTTGCTCCCATGCATATTCTTCACATTTTTTACGGAATTCAGCGACTGTCATTTCTTTGCGCTTAACTCCTTTATTTGTTAAAGCTTGCTCGATTGGCAAACCATGAGTATCCCAACCAGGAACGTATGGTGAACGGAAACCTGACATTGATTTATGACGGATAATGATGTCTTTGCTGATTTTGTTTAAGGCATGCCCCATATGGATATTGCCATTTGCATAAGGAGGGCCATCATGTAAAACAAAGCTTGGTTTGCCTTCATTTAATTTTTGACGTTGAGCGTAAATGTCAACAGTCTCCCAATTTTTTTGCCATTCCACTTCTCTTGTTGGTAAATTTCCACGCATTGGAAAATCTGTTTTTCCAAGCTGTAATGTTTCTTTCATTTTCATGTTATATAAACTCCTTATCTATTTTAAAATTTAGTTTAATTTATTAAAAAAAGACTCCACCCCTATAGTAGGGACGAAGTCTTCGTGTTACCACCCAAGTTTAAGAAAAATTTCTTTTTCTCCTCAAGTAATTGTTAACGCCAATCAAACGAATTAGCTTACTTCGTTTCAGCTAATTGACTCCTAGAGGATCTAATCATAACAGGGACTTGCTAGTCTTTCACCATTCACTAGCTCGCTAAAAGTATTGTTATCATTTTTCTGTTCTATTCAAAGTCATTTATTTTTCTTCTGGCAATTCAATAGCTTCCAGTGTACCTTCTACTCGGTAGTTTAAATCTTCTGGCGATTCTTCTGCTACACTTGTATCAACATCATCAAATTTTTTAATATCTGCGACATCAATTGGTTCTTGGATTGCTACTTCTTCCGTTTCTTCAATTGCTTTTGGTAAATCTGCTAAAACTTCTTTTAAGGTTGGAATTTCCAAGGTTTCTCCTGGTGTTGTTTGTAACAACTCATCCCATTCCTTGTTGCGTACCATTTCTAATTGTGATTCGATCATTAATTGTAGACGTTGTTTAAACACACGACTTTGTTTTTTCAAGCCATCTGTTTCAATGCTGATTTTGCGTGCTTTTGTAACGGCTTCGTCTAGTAAACGATCTGCATTTTTTTCAGCATCCATCATAATAATTTTAGATTCTTTATTTGCATTTTCTTTTACGCGATCTGCTGCTTCTTGAGCTACAATAATCGATTTATTTAAAGCATCTTGCAAGTTATTGAAATGTTCAACTTTTTCTTCGCTGAATTTTAATTGTTTCTCTAATTCACGTTTCTCTTTTAGCACCATTTCATAATCTTTAATGATTTGATCTAAATAATCATTGACCTCATCTTGGTCATATCCACGCATCTTGACAGGGAACTCTTTGTTATGTATATCTAACGGAGTTAACACCATGGAAGACACCTCCAGTTTCATTTTATATTGTTGTTTACTATTATAAGCTACAAATGGAATTTCTACAAGAAATGTCTTTTGTTATTTAAAAAGAACACCGAATTGAATTCGCCATTTGTCTTTTTTAGTCTTACCTTCAATTTCTTTGATTTGAATTCGACCAAAACCTCGAATGGATAAAATATCTAACAAACCAATTTCAAAATCAGGTCGCAAAATTTCTGCCCAATTCAATTTTACTTTACCAGCTTCAATCAACTGTTTTGCTCGTTGTCTTGAAATATTGAAAACACTTGAAATAATGGTATCGATTCGCATAGATGAAACCGTCCCGCTAATATAACTCCAATCATCAATTGGTGTTATAATGTCTACATAGGTTCGTTCTTCAACTCGAATCGACACATTGCCAATTTTTTCGATTTGATTTCGAACATAACTTTCCATCGATTCATCTATAAAAAATTGCCAACGTTCTCCATCGAAGATAATATCTCCAAAAAACTCCCGTTTTACCCCAGTTGAAATTAGAGTTCCTAAAATCTTACTATGAGTTAAATGCGCAAATTTCAGAGGGTAATGAATCTCACATAACGCAACCTTAAAATCATCTTGCTTAGGAATAAAATATTCTGGGCAAATAAAGGCACGTTTTCGCTCAGCTGATTCGTATCCGCCAAATAAATACACTTTTAATTCGCTTCTTTTGCCAATCAACGTTTCAATAATATAGACTTGTCTAGGATCTAAAAACTTGGTCAAATAGGGTGTATATTGATCTTCACATTCTTGAATCCAACCTGTTACAGCATCAATAAAAGAGCGCTCTTCTTTTCTAAAATGCTGATACACATTTTCAATCATCTTTCAGCGCCCCCTTATTCTTATGATGCTATGGTTTGAATTAAAAACATTAAAACATAATAAAGTCCACGATTTACTAAACTTAAAACAATCAATGCCACAATCGGTGAAAAACTAATCCCTCCAATTGGTGGAATAATTCTTCTAAAAACATCTAAATAGGGCTCACAAAGTCTGGCTAATATTTCTCCTAGCTTAGAATTATAAGCGCCAGGTAACCACGACAACAGTGCATAAACAACAATTAAAATAGAATAAATATTAATCGCTTCGGATAACACTCTGTACACAAATATTAAAATATCTATCATATTGTTTTCAAACACCTCTTTCTAGTAGAATTCCTTATCACGCATCATTTCTGTTAACATACCATCAATTTCAACATTTGGTGGTGTACACAAGAAAATTTCATCGCCGATACGTTGAATATCTCCACTAATTGCATAAATGGTTCCTGTTAAGAAGTCCACAATTCGTTTAGCTTGATCTTCTTCAATTCGATTGAAATTTAAAATCACTGATTCATTTGCCATTAATAAGTCTGCAACTTCTTGAACCTCTGAATAGACGCGCGGTTCAAAAACAACAATTTTTGATTGAGATGGAATCGCTTGTTGATTCAAGGGAACAACTTTATTGCTTGTCTTAACAGCGTTGACATTACGTGAGTTAAAAGCGGGTTTACTTTTTGGTTCATTGTACACTTTCTCTTGAGCTTGAATTGGTGCAGCTTTTTCAGTTTTTTGATCGTATTCTTCATACTCAAACTCTTCTTCTTCATCATTCAAACCAAAAAATTGGCTAAAATTACCCATAAGTCCCATATTCTCTTCCTCCTTTTTTTAGTCTTTAAACAAGGCTGTCCCAACACGAACAAATGTTGCGCCTTCCTCTGCAGCAATCTGATAGTCGTTACTCATTCCCATACTCAACTCTGTACAAGGAGCATATGAAATGCCTTTAGCTTGAATCTTTTCTTTCAGTTGATAAAGCGTTGAAAAGGCTTTGTGAATAGTTGCTTCATCTGCATCGATTGGAGCCATCGTCATTAGACCGATAATTTTTATTTTAGAATAGTCTTGTAACGAATCGATAAAGGCTTCAATCTCTGAAGGATTTATGCCATGTTTCGATTCCTCACCGGTAACATTCACTTCAAGAAAGCAATTGATTGTGTGTTCTGCACGCTTTTCAATTTCCTTAGCTAAAGAAATGCGATCTAACGCATGAAAATAATCAATTTCATTAATAACTTGCTTCACTTTTCTCGTTTGTAAATTTCCAATGTAATGCCATTTGATGTCAGTATCTGGTAGGTACGTTTTTTTTGCTTGTAAACCTTCTGGTCTATTCTCAGCTAAATGACGAATTCCTAAATCATAAATTTCTTTTGTTGCTTCATTAGAAACAGCTTTTGTCACTGCAATCAACGTTACATTGGAGCGTTTACGCCCAACTTTGTCGATTGCTTGGCATAGCGTTGACTCCACTGCTTCTAAATTTGTAGCAATTGACATTTATTTACGACGTCTTCTAAAGAATGGTGGTGTGTCTAAACTATCATCGTCATTTCCATGCCCTTTTTCTGGCGATGAATCGCGTTTAAATACATCAAAATCAGCTTTTTCTGTTGGCGTTTCTTCCCGTCCACTTGTTTCACGAACATTAGGTTCACGACGAATATCCCAGTCACCAAATGGATCTTTTTCAGCTTGGTTGCTTGCAGGTGCTGATTGACTTTGTTCCTCATTGCGTTTGCTATAAGGGGTTGCTTCATTTGTATTTGAAAAACTACGCGTTCTTGAAGTATCGCGACGAGCTTCTTGCCCACGTTGATTGTCAATCCCAGTTGCAATGACGGTTACGATTACTTCGTCACCAAGTTTTTCATTGATTGATGTTCCAAAAATAATATTCACTTCAGTTGTTGAAGCTGCTGAAACGATATCAGAAGCGTCTTGTGCTTCAAATAAAGTTAAGTCTGGTCCACCAGTAATGTTTAGCAATACTTGCTCAGCACCATCAATTGATACTTCTAATAATGGAGAAGAGATCGCTTTTTTAGTTGCTTCTGCTGTTCTGTTTTCTCCACTTGCCATACCGATTCCCATCAACGCAGAACCTTGATTTTCCATAACTGTTTTTACATCAGCGAAATCTAAGTTTACATATCCTGGAGCTGTGATTAAATCTGAAATGCCTTGTACCCCTTGGCGTAATACGTTATCTGCTTCGTGGAAAGCTTCCAACATTGGTGTCTTTTTGTCAACGATTTCTAGTAAACGGTTGTTTGAAATAATAACCAATGTATCTACATGGTCTTTCATTTCAGAAACACCTTCTGCAGCAAAACGGCCACGTTTTGGACCTTCAAAAGTAAAGGGTCTTGTAATAACACCAACAGTCAATGCGCTTTGTTCTTTTGCAATTCTAGCCACAATTGGTGCAGCTCCTGTTCCTGTTCCACCACCCATACCTGCAGTGACAAAAATCATATCTGCTCCGCTTAAGGCTTCTGCGATTTGTTCTTCGCTTTCTTCTGCAGCTTTACGTCCAATTTCTGGATTTGAACCTGCTCCAAGACCTCTTGTTAATTTAGGTCCTAATTGAATTTTGATTTCAGCATTTGAGCTTTGTAGTGCTTGAATATCGGTATTTGCAACGATAAATTCAACACCCTTTACACCTTCATCGATCATACGATTTACTGCATTGTTTCCTGCTCCGCCGACACCAATTACTTTAATGACAGCTCCGTTGTTTATCATTGAATCAAATTCTAATTCCATCCTATTTCCTCCTACTTGCATCGATTATTTTCTGTTTCATCATTTGTTCATGTTGATTAATCAAAGAAGTTAGAAAAGAAATTTTTTGCTTTGTTGCTTAACTTATCTTCTTCTTTTTTAGGCTGTTTTTCTTCACGCGGTGCTGGAGCATTATGTTCAAAAACGTGCTCTTCAACATGATGCTGATTTACTCGTTCATCCGTATGATGCACTTTTCTACCTTTTGATACTGCGTGAATTTCATCTAAATTCGCTACATATTCAATCAAACCAATTCCGGTAGAAAAGGCTGGGAAACGCATGCCCATTTGATCTGGAACATATAATTTCACATTGATTTCAAAAATATCTTTCGCCAACTCAATCACGCCTGGTAACGAAGCAGCTCCACCAGTTAACACAATTCCTCCTGGCAATTCTCTTGCACCCACAACATCTAATTCAGCTTTTATTTTTTCAAAAATTTGAACTAAACGAGCTTCAATAATTTCTGATAAATACTGTTCATCAATTTTGACTGGTTCATTTTTACCAATCGTTTCCACTGGAAAAACTTCATCTGGAGACGTTTCTTCTGGTAAAGCAAATCCGTAATCACGTTTGATTTTTTCAGCATTTTCAAGGGTGGTATTCAAGATAATTGAAATATCTTTTGAAACGTATTCGCCACCTTCAGGATCAACGAATGTATATTTCAATTGATTGTCATGAATTACAGAAGCAGAGGTTTGTCCACCACCCATATCAATGATAATCGTGCCAAAATCACGTTCGCCTTTTGATAAAGCGGTACTTCCAACTGCAAGAGGTTGAACGACGATTTCCCCAATTTGTAATCCAGCCTTTTCTACACAACGTTTTGTGTTATGTAAAATCGTTTTAGGTCCTGTTAGCATTGTTGCATGCATTTCTAAACGCACCCCTATCATGCCTCTAGGGTCACGAATTCCGTCAAAGCCATCCACGATAAATTCTTCTGGAATCACCGAAATAATTTCTCTTTCTGGCGGAACTGATCGCACCATTGCCGCGGCCATCACATTTTCAACATCTAATTCACTGATTTCACGATTTTCTCCTGAAACAGCGATCATTCCGTGACAGCTTTCGATTTCTACGCTATTTGATGGAATTCCAACGATAACATTGTTAATATCCATATTTGCTTTTTGTTCAGCTTGTTTAACTGCTTTTTTTATTGATTCAACTGTTTGATCGATGTCGACAATAATCCCTCGACTTAGACCTTCTGATTTTTCATTTCCAACTCCAATAATGTTCATTTGACCATTGACATATTCAGCAACTACTACTTTTATTGAAGTGGTTCCAATATCTAGACTCACATAAATCCCAGTATTTCCCATTAATTGAAACCTCCTTTATTGACCTAAGATTTTAGTTTTTCTCAATAAATGATATACATTTTTAATTTTACCATATTTATCAACATTTTACGAAGATTTTAGCGGAATTATTCTTTAATTAATAATTTCACTATTTTTAATTACTATTTTATTAAAATGCCTCGAAATAAACGCCAACTTCCATATTGATAATTCCTTTTTGTTCGCCTAAGCTTTTTACAAAACTAGGATAGTATGCCATTTTTTCTGCAAAAGACGGGATGCTAGCTTGTACTAAATTACCGTCGTTCATATTTATTTTAATTAAGTAGTCATCTGTTTTACTGGATTGATGTTCAATATCTGAAATGCTGTTTTTGATATCGCTACTCAGTTGACTATATTGTAAAATCATTTCGTCTAAAGCAGGACCTTCTTTAAAATTTTTAAAGATAGGTGGATTGCCTATTGAAACTTTTCTACTTTCTTTTACAATTTTTCCATTTTCCAAAATATTGTAGTATTGATCGTCTTTAGCTAAATAAGCGACTGTTTTGTATTCGTCGATTGCTAACACATAGCTATTGACTCCATCAAATTTTAGATGGACAGATTTCACTTGATTCAATTCGGTTTTGATTTCTTGTTCCATTTTATCTCGATTAAAGTATGCTTCCCATAAGGAGTCTCCCTTTTTGAGTTGACTGGTATCAATAACAGACTGGTCAAAAACTTCGTTCGTCCCAGAAACGGTTACTTTTGAAATACGACTTAATGGAGAGATAAAATAAAGAATCACTAAAATTGTAAAAGAAAATAAAAAAACCATTGGAATCAATCGACGAAGCATTTTTTTTCGTCTTTGTTCTTTTAAACGCGGCAATTTGTGTTCCATTGAAACAACTTTCTTTTCCGCTTTCGTTTTCTTTTTTTCTTTATTAATAACAGGCTCTTCACTAGTTTGTTCTGCTGCTCTTTTCTGCTGTTCTTGTTCCCAAGGGGTTAAAGAAGACGCAGGCTCTTGAGCAGTCTTTTTTTTATATGAACTTCTTTTATTCCAATTAGCCATGCGCCTTCCCTCCCTTCTAATTACTTGTTAGGTCATTGATTAAAGCAATGATTCGATCACTCGCATCGACAATTCCTACTTTTTTTGCTTCTTTTGCCATTTCTTCACGTAACGGTTCATTTAACATTAAGGCATCTGCTGCTTGAATAAATTGTGCACCGTCTAGTTCACTATCTGGAATCAACCGAGCTGCATGGTGATGTGAAAGGCTTTCTGCATTTTTGGTTTGATGATCGTTCGTCACGTATGGACTTGGAATCAAAATGCTTGGCAAACCTAACGCTGTTAGTTCAGCTAAAGTTGTCGCACCACTTCTACCCATTACTACTGAAACATTTGCAAAAACTTCAGGCATATTGTAAATGTATGGAACAACAGAAACGTTTTTATTTTTCAGATTTAAACGTTCAACTTCTTGATTAATTTTTTCATAATGGACCTCACCAGTAGCAAAGAGAACTTGATAGTCTTTTGTCACGAGTTCAGGTAAAGCTTGAAGAAAGGCTTCATTAATCTTTCTTGCTCCGCGACTGCCACCAAAAATCAACAATGTCGGCGTTGTAATTGCTAAACCATAATCGGCTAAAACAGTTGATTTTTCGATATTTGCTACTTCTTGTGCTCTTGGATTTCCGGTTAAAACTACTTTATCTTGAAATTTAGGGAATTCCATTCGTGCTTCTTCAAAGCAAATCGCGATTTTAGATACGAAACGGGATAAAAATTTATTCGTAACTCCTGCAACACTATTTTGTTCATGAACGATGGTTGGTATTTTTAGTTTAGCGGCTGCATAGACAACTGGTCCGCAAACATAGCCTCCAGTTCCAATTACGACATCCGGTTTAAACTCTTTTACGATTTTTTTAGAATCGGATACACTTTTGAAGAATAATTGAATCGTTTTAAAATTTGAAAGTGATAAAGAGCGTTTAAATCCTTGAATTTCTACAGATTTAAACGGAATGCCGGCCTTTTCAACAATTTTCTTTTCTAACCCTTTTTCTGTTCCAACATAGAGAACTTCGACAGCTGGATCAACTGCTTGAAGACGACGAATTAGGGCTAATGCTGGATAAATATGTCCGCCTGTTCCTCCACCAGATAAAATAATTTTCATAATGATCACGTAAGGCTCTTTAATTGAGCATTACTCCTCCTGTTCTTCAACCTCTTCAATCAATTGATCGATTGCATTGATAAACGCGTCTCCACGAACTTCAAAGCTGCGGTATTGGTCCCAACTTGCGCAAGCTGGTGATAATAAAATAATTTCTTCTGGTTCACTTAACTCATACGCAACGGGTACTGCTGCTTCAACATTTTGAACATGTTGAATTGTTTTGACTCCGGCTTTGATACCTGCTTCTTCAATTTTACTAGCAGTTTCACCAAAAACAATCAATGCTTTGACATTTTTTAAAGCAGGAATCAATTCTTCAAATCCATTGCCTCGATCTAAACCACCTGCTAATAAGATAACCGGTTTGCTAAATCCTTTTAATGCATTTTCAGTTGCCAAAATATTGGTTGCTTTAGAATCATTATAAAATTTACGTTGCTTAAATTCCGTCACAAACTGAGTCCGATGTTTAACGCCAGAAAAAGTAGTTAATAATTCCACAATGTTTTTATTACTTTGCCCTACTAATTTTGCGACCGCAATTGCTGCCAGTGCATTTTCAACATTGTGTTCACCTGGTACGACAATGTCTTTTTTATTCATGATGGCTTCATCTTGATAATAAATAATATCTTCTTTTACATAAACACCATTTTCTAAAATCTCTTTTCTTGAAAATGGAATAATTTTTGCTTTACTTGTTTTAGAAAGTTCACGCAGCTCTTCTTGATCCCAATTTAAAATTAAGTAATCATCTGCTGTTTGGTTTTCAGTAATACGCCATTTTGCGGCTACGTATTCATCTCGTGAGCCATGGTAATCAATATGTGCTTCAAAGATATTTGTAATGACCGCTATTTGTGGACGTAACGTTTTAATTCCCATTAATTGGAAACTTGATAATTCAATCACGATTTCATCTTCCTTGGTTGCCGTTTGAGCAACTAAGCTAGCTGGTGTTCCAATATTTCCTGCAACATATGCATGTCCAGTTTTACGATTATGATTTAAAATTTCAGCAATCATTGTTGTCGTTGTTGTTTTTCCGTTGGTTCCAGTAATGCCGATAATTTTACTTTCGGCAACTTCATAAGCTAATTCAACTTCTGTAATAACGGGGATTCCTTTTTCAATTGCTCGATGTACAATTGGGTTGTTATACATAATACCAGGATTTTTTACGACTAACTCAAAATCTTCATCTAATAATTCAACTGGATGTCCGCCTGTTACAACGCGAATTCCTGATTCTAAAAGTTCTTGCGCTTCTGGATTTTCTTCAAAACTCTTATAATCGTTAACGGTAACTAATGCGCCTAATTCATGCAACAATTTAGCCGCATTCACGCCACTCATAGCTAGACCGACAACCAATACTTTTTTATGTTCGTATGCTGTTACTTTTTTCATTCTAAAAAGCCTCCTGTTAAAGAATAATCACTAGTGCTAAAATGGCTGCAACTAAACCTACAGCCCAAAAAGTTAAAACAACACGCCATTCACTCCAACCACTCATTTCAAAATGATGATGGATAGGGCTCATTTTAAAAACACGTTTTCCTGTCAATTTGAAAGAGGTTACTTGAATCATCACGCTTGCTGTTTCAATAACAAAGATTAATCCAATCAATAGCAATGACCATTCTTGATGCAATAGAATAGAAACAGCTGCCAATCCGCCACCTAATGCTAACGAACCTACGTCCCCCATAAAGATTTTCGCTGGTTTTTTATTAAAGAAAAAGAATCCAACAAGCCCACCAATTACAGCTAAACAAAAAATCAAAATATCTGTTTGACCTTGTTTAAAGGCTAAAATAGCATACGCGCCATAAGCAATACTTGCCGTACCTGCCACCAAACCATCTAGACCATCTGTTAAGTTCACTGCATTTGAAAAACCAACTAGCCACACCATCACAAAAATGGCATACAGCCAGCCAATATTAACATCGCCAAAGAATGGTAGGTATAATAACGTATCTAACCCTTCTAGTCGATAAATAGCAAAAAATATAATGCCGCCAATAATTTGTCCGATTAATTTTTGCTTAGAGGTCAACCCAAGATTTCTTTTTTTAAATACTTTAATAAAATCATCCAGGAAGCCTAAAATTCCATATAAAACTAAAATAAACATAAGCAAGCCTAATGATATCGTTAAGGATTTTTGCCAAATGCCTACCCAACTACTTGTAATAACGATGGCGATTAGAAAGACTAGCCCTCCCATGGTGGGCGTTCCAGTTTTCACTTCGTGCCATTTAGGGCCGTCTTCTCTTGTAGTTTGTCCTAATTGTTTCATTCTAAAATAACCAATAAATATTGGCATCGCCATAATTGTCAGTGCAAACCCACTGACAACTGGCATTAACATTTCTGTCCAATGCATGTTTAACCGCTCCTAATTTTCAGTGACAACCATCACTTTTTTAAAGATTCTTTGTTAGCCTTTATGAAATTTCAAAATAGCCTTTTCGGCTTCTTCAACGTCATCAAAATGGTGTTTCGTTGTCCCAATAATTTGGTAATCTTCATGCCCTTTTCCGGCAATCATTACTACATCATTGGGTTTTGCTTGTTGAATAGCCGCTTCTATTGCTTCACGACGATCTACCAGCAGCTGGTACTCTTCTTCTACAAGTTCACTGACTACATCTTTTAAAATTTCAGCTGGATCTTCTGTGCGAGGATTGTCTGAAGTAAAGATAACATGATCTGCGTAGTCCATTGCTACTCGGGCCATTTTTGGGCGTTTCGTTTTATCACGATCGCCTCCACAGCCAACAACACAATAAACTTCTCCTACTTTAAACTCATTAACTGTCTTCAGCACATTTAGTAAGCCATCCGGAGTATGCGCGTAATCGACAATTACAGCAAAATCTTGGTTCCCTTTAACAAGCTCGAAACGCCCACGAACCCCACGAACGGATTCCAGTGATTGAATAATACTTGAAAGTTTCAACCCTGCTGCAAAAGCTGCTGCCATTGCTCCTAAAACGTTTAAAACATTAAATTTGCCAACTAATTGTAAGGATACTGGGTAAACTGAACCTTGAAAATTCAGGTCAAAGCTTGTTCCTCGATTGGTAATTTGAATATTGGTCGCTTTAAAATCTGCATCTGATTCGATGCCATAACTAATGACTGGTGCAGCCGTCATAGAAACATAGCTTCTGCCAACTGGGTCATCTGTATTTAAAACAGCAAATTTAGGACGGTCTTTTTGATACGTATTGCCTAGTTGTGAAAACAATAGGCTTTTGGCATGGGCATACTCTGCCATTGTGTGATGAAATTCTAAATGATCTTGGCTTAAATTAGTAAAAACTGCAATATCAAAATGGGTTCCCCAAACGCGTCCTTGCACTAAAGAATGAGAGGAAACCTCCATCGCACATGTCGTCACGTTTTTTTTACGCATCTCACGAAATGTCTTTTGTAAGGTTAGACTATCTGGCGTTGTATTTTTTGTTTCAAAAATCTCATCACCAATTCTGCGATACATCGTTCCGATAACACCGGTTACTTCATGGTGGTCTCTAAAAATTTGATCAATCAAATGAGTGATTGTCGTTTTGCCATTTGTTCCTGTTACACCAATTAGTCTTAATTCATTACTAGGATGCTCATAAAATGCATCTGCTAAGATTGCCATTGCTCTCATTGTATTGGCTACATAAACAACAGGGACTGAAACATCAATTGGTTCACTTGCAACGATTAAAACAGCGCCTTTTTCAACCGCTTCTTTGGCAAATTCATGCCCATTAAATAACGCACCCTTGATACAAATAAATAATGACCCTGCCGTTATTTCTCGATTATCTTGGGTTAAGTTCATAATTTCTAGTTCTTTGGGAATTTCTTTTTCCACTGTTTTTAAAGTTAAATTGGCTACTAAATCAATAGCGTTCATTATTTCTCACCTTTTCTTCTTATCTAGGCGGAGCTAAGGTAACGTTAATCTCAGGTACACCTTCCATGTTAACATTTTCTGGTAAACTCTGAGTTGTTACAAAGCCGTCTCCATCGATTTTAAATTTTTGACCGGTTATTTCTGACACTTTAAGAACGTCATTTTTTGACCAGCCTGTCATATTTGGCATCGTCATCGCTCCGTTTGTCAAGAGCACTACTTTTTGACCTGCCAAAATAGTTGACTCTGGTAGAGGTAATTGCTGTACTATTGTATCACCATTTCCGATAATCGTCACATTTAATTTTTTATCCTCTAATGTTTTTAGTGCTTCTTCTTTCGCAACGCCTGTTACCTTACTCATTTCAACCTTATTAGACTCACTATCGTCAGGTTGATTGCTTAAATCTTGGTATTGTAATGCTCTTTTCATAATTGGGTTAAAAACATCTGCTACCATCCGTCCGCCTGTAACTGTGCCATCATATTTTTGTGGTTGCTTCATTGTAACGTATAGAACTAATTCTGGATCATCGGCTGGTGCCATTCCTACTACCGAGAAGATATAATTATTGTCTCCTGTATAATATTTTTTCGTATCAGGATTTACAATTTCGGCAGTGCCGGTTTTAGCCGCAATTTTATACCCGTCAATTTGGTATGCTTGACCTGTTCCATTCTCGCTATAGACCACATTTTGCAAGTATTCCAATTCTTTTTGTGCCGTTTCAGCAGTAATTGGTTCTCCTACTACAGTGGGTTTTGTAATGGTTTGCTTGCCTGTTTTTGGATCGACTGTTTTATCTACAAAATAAGGTTTCACCATTTTACCATTGTTGGCAATTGCGGAGTAGGCTTGCATCATTTGAAAGGCTGTCACCGTAACCCCTTGGCCAAAGGCTGTATTTGCCTTTTCTAACGGCCATTCATAAGGATTGCTTCCCGTACTTTCATTCGGCAAACCAGAATTGGTTGACTTTCCAATTCCAAAGGCGTCCATGTAATTTTTCCAAGTTCCTGCTCCCATTTGTTCCATCAAATTAACAAAGGCAACGTTACTTGAACGTTCTAATCCTTCTAAATAACTAATCTGACCCCATCCAACTTTATTGTGATCCCGAATTTCTCCACCTTCCACTTTTTTCACTCCAGACATAAAGGTCGCATTCGGATTAAATTTCCCTTCATTAAGTGCTGCAGCTAATGTTAAAACTTTCATTGTGGAACCTGGTTCAAATGTATCTTCTACTAATAAGTTTTGCCAAAAAGATAAATCTTCTAACGTTTCGGCGTTAAAAGAAGGACGCTGAGAAGCCGCCATAATCGCGCCCGTTTTTGGATTCATTAGAATGGCCGTCATACTTTTTGGAGCGTATTTTTCATTTACTTCTGTCATCGTATTTTCCATAAAGACTTGCATCCTATTATCTAAGGTTAAGTAAACGTCTTTTCCATCTTTTGGTTTTACTTCTTTAGGTTTTGTATTCGGTAATGAGTACCCAAAAGAATCTTTTTTGTATTCAATTTTTCCATCAGTACCTTTTAAAATGTTATTGTACGCTTGTTCTGTCCCCATAATCCCATCCAGGATATCGTTTTTGATTTCACCTGTTTCTGCATTTTTATCTACTTGTGCTAGTCCTACTAAATGAGAAGCAAAGGTTCCATTTGGATAGAAGCGGGTTGTGGTTTCATCAAAAACCAAACCGGTTAATTTATTTTTATCGATGTTGCTTTTAATTTCATAACTTAAATTTTTCCCAGCATTTCCAAATTCAACTTGATCGACATTTGGTGTATTTAAACGTTCTAAAATTTCTTCTTTACTCATATTAATATTTTGAGACAGCACTTCAGCTGTTTTTTCTTTGTCTACTACGTGATTGGGATGTTCCTTATCTTTTGACCATTTATCGGTTAAAACAGCGACTAACGAATAAGAAGTAGCATCTAATGCAACCGGTTTTCCACCTATATCATAGATAGTCCCACGTTTTGCCTTCAGTACACTACTTCTCGTATAAAGTTCATTTACTTTCTTCGACAGATTCTCACCGTTAATTTGTCCTTTAACCATAATGTAAGAAAATCGACTAATGAACACTACAAATAGCAACGCTGTAGTAAAAAATAGAATGACCGCAATTTTTTTTCGGTTTTTTTGTGGGTTTTTACTATTTTTCATTTCGAAACATTCCTTACATTATTCTCATTCATTTTCAATCCTGCCGCTCCTGCAATATTGTAAACACGATCATATCTTGATAATTCTTGAACCTCTTGATGTAAATTCTCATTTACTTTTGAAATATCCGCAATCTTCGTTGTCGTATCTTGCAATGAGCGATTGGTAGTAGCAATTGAAATCTGCATCGTAATACAAGCTGAAATCAGCGCAAAAGCAATAATTGCAACGGCTCCCAACAAGGCTTTTTCAAATTTCGTTACACCAGCTGTCCTGGGAGCAGGCATATGTATGCTTGTTTGATCAGGAATACTTGGAGATCTCTTTGGAATATCAACTTCTAGTTCTCTTGCTAAACTGCTATTTTGCGCCATATCGCTTTCTTCCCTTCTATTCGCTCATTTTATTTTAGTAGCTGTTTTTCTGCAACACGTAATTTTGCGCTTCTTGATCGATTGTTTTGTTCCAATTCTGCTTCACTTGGTAAAATTGGTTTACGTGTGATAATTTTTAATTCTGGTAAAAATTCTGTTGGCAACACTGGCAATCCTTTGGGTAAATCTGGCATTGCAGCGTGTTCTTTATAAATCGATTTCACAATTCTGTCTTCTAATGAATGGAATGAAATGACGCTGATTCTGCCACCAACTTTTAGCAACTCAATAGCACTTTCAAGAGAGTCTTCCACTGCTGATAATTCATCATTCACTGCAATTCGAATCGCTTGAAATACTCGCTTAGCAGGATGCCCGCCTTTTCTTCTTGCTGGTGCAGGAATAACTTCTTTAATAATTTCAACTAATTCACCTGTTGTTTCAATAGGCTTTTCTTCTCGCACTGCTTCGATTTTTCGTGCGATTTGTTTAGAAAATTTTTCTTCGCCATAGCGGTAGAAAATACGAACTAATTCATGATAAGACCACGTATTAACTACTTCTTTAGCTGTTAATGGGGCATCTGTATCCATTCGCATATCCAGAGGTGCGTCTTGATGATAACTAAATCCACGCTCTGCTTCATCTAATTGTGGAGAGGAAACGCCTAAGTCGTAAAGCACACCGTCAATTTCAAAAACACCCAAGTCATTTAAGGCTTCTTTAATCTCTCTAAAGTTTGACTTTACAAAAGTAACCATTCCTTTTTCTACAAATGTAGCTAATCTGATTTTTGCGTTTTCAATAGCTCGTTCATCTTGGTCAAACGCATATAAATGTCCTTCTTCTCCAAGTTGTGACAATAAGTACTCGCTATGCCCAGCGCCACCTAGTGTGCAATCCACGTATAGGCCATTTGGTTTTAGATTTAAACCGTCTACTGTTTCGTGTAACAATACGGTTTCGTGATTAAATGTTGTCATTTGTTTTCCCGCCTTTTTTAAAATCCAAAGTCGATCATGCTTTCTGCAATCTCATCAAAACTTTCTTCTGCTTCTTCTGAGAATTTTTCCCATCTATCTTGACTCCATATTTCTATTCGGTCAGAAACACCAATAACATGGCATACTTTTTCTAGTTCTGCATGTTCTCTTAACGTTTGAGGAATATTGATTCGTCCTTGCTTGTCTAATTCGCACTCTGTTGCTGCGGAATAAAAAAACCGAGTAAAAGCACGAGCATCTTTTTTTGCAAGTGGAAGTTGTTTTAGTTTTTCTTCAAGTGTAGTCCATTCTTTTTCTGGATAACCAAACAAACAGCCGTCCATTCCTCTTGTAATAATGAACTTTTCGCCTAAATCTTCACGAAATTTTGCTGGCATAATCAACCGACCTTTTGCATCGATATTATGCTTAAATTCACCCATTAGCATGTCTACACTCACCCCACTTTCAAGATACATTTTTAGTCTACCACATCGCCCCACTTTCCACCACTAATAACTTAAAATTTAAGAAAAAATAATTAATATATCATAGTTTTGACATAATAACCTTTGAAAACAAAGAAATCTTTCATATTGAAGAAAGTGGGGAGCTTTCCCATTTTTCATTTGATTAGTCGGTATGTACAAAATAAAAAAAGCTTTTTTCCTAATAAAATCGGAAAAAAGCTTCTCAAAATGACTTTTATTAAATAAATGTTTTAACTAAGTTGATGACAACAAGGACATAATATAGAATGAACGAAGAAATAAAAGTAAATCGCCAAAATAATTTAAAAAATTGGCTGTATAAAATTTCCCCTTTTTTTACAGCTAGCATCATTAAAATGACAATTCCTATTGCTAAAATAAAAATAGTGAAATACGGGAGCCAACTTTGATTAAATGATAAACGACTTAAAATATGAATTCCTACAAATAAAAAAGGAACTAATAAGTCAGGCGCTTTAAGATTCCATTTTAAAACCAACAAACCCTTATGTATTAATTTTCCTAATCCCCATAGCAAAAAAATTGGTAAAAGATAAAGAATCAGCTCTTCGATGGCAATCGGTAACTTCATATCTTTCCCTCCTTTGATTCATTTTTAACGTTCATTTTCTATTGTACTACGAACTTTAGAAAATGCAAAAATTTTAAGAGAAAAAACAAAATCCCTTTTGAGCCATGGTCTCAAAAGGGATTTAACAAATTATCTCACGGAATAAGATGAAATGTTTGTATTAAGCTTCTTTGCTTACTACTTCTTTACCGTCATATTGCCCACAAGCTGGACATACATGGTGGCTCTTTTTCAATTCGCCACAGTTAGGACATGGGTTCATGCCTGGAACTTCCAATTTGTAATGAGTACGACGTCTATTTTTTTTAGCTTTTGATGTTCTTCTAGCTGGTACTGCCATGATCTACACCTCCTTATAAGGATTGCTTTTTGCTATTTGCCTAGGGTTATAGTTAAAAAGCGATTTATTCCAATCTTACTCTTGGTTGTCACGAGATTCGTCCGGAAACAAATCTGCTAAACCAGCAAGACGAGGATCCACATTTTGTGTTTTTTGTTCTTCAATCCGCACTTCATACATTTCTTGTGAAATTACTTCCCAATCATTTCCAGAAGGCAGTTCATCACTTTCTTCTTCTTCAGGCGTAAACACCTGCATTGGCAAGTTCAAAAGAATACTATCTTCTACAGTTTCTGTCAAATCAATTTGGTCTTTATCTAGATAAATGACCGTCTCGTTTTTTTCATCTTCTGCAAAATCGGTTACGTCTTTTGGAACATAAAGTTCGTTAGCTTCAATCAACATTGGAACCGAAACTGGTTTTAACGAACGAGATGAGGGTAATGTAATTACCAACGAAATTTCCAAACGGGCGATAATTTCATCTTGAACAATTAGTGTACCTTTAACGGTAACAGGACTAATGTCTAAGATTTCACTTTCTCTTACCATTATGGATTCTTTCAAATCAATCTCTTCAGAAAAAATTAGCGGTTCATTGCGATATTTTTGCAATTCTAATAATGACCATTTCATTTCCATCACTCCTAAAGCAACAAAGGTAATTATACTAGTTGTAACCACCTTTGTCAATGTGTTTTACCTTACAGCTTAATTCTTTTGTAGCTTGGTTTTCAATTTGTTTTCATAATGAATGTGATTTATCATTTTTTTATTCGATTTACTTAAATCTGCTGATAAATTCATTAGGTTAACTTTTTTTATCATTTTTTTCTAATCGGGTAACGACGGTAATCTTGGTTTATTTTTTGATCTGTTTTTCCCATTTGATACACAAACCCAGCACGAATGTCAAGATCAACGAGATGTTGATTTTTTTGATTGATATTTGTAATCAAAGGGATTTCTAGCTGTTTTTTCTTAATTTTCAAGTATTCTTGACCCTTTTTAGTAAATCCCAAAACGCGGATGGCTTCAACTTGTTTAACTTTCTCAGCCATCTCTACTTTTGTTAGATTTAATAAGATATAACAACAGAGACGCTGGATTTTCACCCATGTCAATCGTTTGCTTTTAATCAATTGAATAAATTCATTAAAATCGAAGGCTTCTTTCACTTTTTCTTTTAATCGAAATTCAAGGCCTTCATTTACTTGATAAATGCCACGTAAGTCGCTTAATGACATTGTTGTTACGCGATATTTTAGAAATTCCCAATAATTTTCCCAGTCAACATATTCTGTTGTAGAAATAAATTGAAAAACATCTTCTGGTACTACTTTTTGAATTTCTTCAAATGAATCTGACGGATTGAACAGTTCTTTTCGAATCGCCGTAGCACTTGCGATTGTTTTTTCTTCAATAGACTCATCATGAAATTGCGCAAGGTGTCGTTTCACTGTTTTAATTTCCATTGAGGATTGGGCTTTTAGGATTTCTTTTGCATAACTAAATCCTAACATATTATTGGGTTGCATTAAATCAATTGAATGGGTTGGCAAAACACTTTTTATTGCTTGATTCATTTGAACGGGGTAACTTGAGCCGTTGTTTTTAAAGCTTTGAAACGCTTCATCAATAACTGCTTGTTTTGCTTCTACTTGGTGAGCTAATCTTTTAAAATCTGCTCCCGTTCCTTCTTCTGAACCAAAACACAGACTATCACAATTTAATGCCTGGAGCAACGCCACGCCGCCCTTAGCAAAGTAATCCGCTGATTGGACGCTAAATTGGACGGGCAACTCAATTACAAGATCCGCTCCGTGATTTAAAGCTATTTCTGCTCTTGTCCACTTATCAACTAGGGCAGGTTCCCCACGCTGCAAAAAATTCCCACTCATTACTGCAATCAAAACATCGCAATTGGTTGTTTTTTTTGCTTGCTCTAAATGATAGAGATGCCCGTTATGAAAAGGATTGTATTCAACAATAACACCACAACTCTTCATTCCCTTGCTCCTCCTTTTTGTTTAGCCAGTCACCGCTTCCGCTTTTTTTAATGCGTCTAGGAAATAAGCTCCATATTTTTCAAGTTTATTTTCACCAACACCTTTAACAGTCAACAGCTCAGCATCTGTTTGCGGCAATTTTTGACACATTTCTCGTAGGCTTTCATCTGAAAAAATAATGTACGGAGGTACTTTGTGTTCGCTTGCTAAGAGACTTCGAATTCCTCGTAACTCATCGAATAACGCATCATCCACAGCTACTTTTTCAGCCACTTGTGCTTGTTTCCGACTTACTTTTAACTCTCCTTTTAGTACCGATACACCTGTATTTGTAATTTTCAAAATAGGAAATTGACCATCTGTTGGGGCTAAATATTTTTCTGCCGTTAAGTAATCAATCAGTTGTGTGACTTCTTTTTGAGGCATCCCTTTCATTAGTCCGTAGGTAGACAATTCTTCAAAATCCCACTGCTTCATTTTTTGATCTTTTGAACCAGTTAAGACTTTCATAATCATTGCTTTGCCAAAGGTCTCACCCATCCGTTTGACGCAAGACAACACTTTTTGAGCTTCAAGTGTAATGTCTACCTCATCGCGATCATCTAAACAGTTGCTACAACGCCCACAGTCTTCACAATCTTCTCCAAAGTAACGAACAATAAAGCGTTGTAAGCACATTTGAGTTGAACCGTATTGAGCCATTTCACGCAGCTTTTTGTACTCATACTTTTTAAGGGACTCTTCCATTTCAGACTGGTCAATAAAAAATTGCTGAATCTGCATGTCTTGGGGTGAAAACAGGAGGATAGCGTCACTGTCTAACCCATCTCGTCCAGCCCGTCCAGCCTCTTGATAGTAGGCTTCAATATTTTTTGGTATTTGATAATGAATGACAAAGCGCACGTTGCTTTTATCAATTCCCATTCCAAAGGCATTTGTTGCTACCATTACCGTTACTTTATCATAAAGAAACTTCTCTTGTGCGTCATTTCGTTCGCTTTCTTTCATCCCACCATGATATTTTCCAGCTTGAATTCCTTTGGTTAAAAGCAATTCATAAATCCGTTCAACTTCTTTTCTTGTACTTGCATAAACAATTCCTGATTGTGTGCGATTAACTTTTAAGTATTCTAATAAGAAGCGATTGCGATCTTGTCCTTTTACAACTTGAAAGGCTAAGTTTTCTCTTGAAAAACCTGTTTTAACTCGATTATCTGGTACAATTCCTAGTAAGCGGAGTATGTCATCTGAAACAACAGGCGTTGCCGTCGCTGTTAAGGCTAAAATCGTGGGTCTTGGGTGAATGCTTTGCAAGGTCTCGCATAACGAAAGGTAACTCGGTCTAAAATCATGGCCCCATTGGGAAATACAATGGGCTTCATCGATTGCAATAAACGGCACTTCTATCGACTGCATTAAGTAAAAAATTTCTTCTGTTTGAAATCGTTCTGGCGCAACGTATAACAACTTATAGTCACCATTACTTGCATTTTTTAACCGTTGATGCATTTCGCCATTTGAAAGTGTGCTATTGATATAAGTCGCAGGTATCCCTAATTCGAGAAGGGCATCCACTTGATCTTTCATTAGAGAGATTAATGGAGATACTACAATTGTTAATCCATTAAATAAAAGTGCTGGGATTTGATAGCAAATTGATTTTCCGCCACCAGTTGGCATAATCGCTAAGGTATCTTGTCTGGCTAAGACTTTATCAATCACATCTTGTTGTCCTACTCTAAATTCTGGATACCCATAAATTTCTTGTAGAAGTTGAACGGCCTCTTCATTCATTACTCAGCGCCCTCCTTTCCTTGTATTATCTGCTATTTAAGTAAAAGTTCATTTTTCTTTTAAAAAAACAGAAAAATCGGGAATGATTTTTCCGTTCGTTAGGCTGATTTAATTTTTAGAGCAAGTAAAAAACCAACGGGTTGTTTGATCCGTTACTTCTTGCGTTCCAAATTCTCCACTAACCTTGACTTGACTAAAACCAGCTTGTTTCAACAGTCGTAAGTATTGCTCTAATGGATAGGTGCGTTCCTTATGACATTCATCAAAACGTTCATAGCTAGCTAGTTCTTCATCGTAAACAAAAAAGGTTAAATCGTGTTCAATACTATGTGGTACTTCGCCTTCATAACTTTGCCATAGAAAACTAATTTCTTGTGAGGCGTCATTATACATATATCCAGGAAAGACTTCATCCATTTGATAAACAGAATGTACATCAAATAAAAATTGCCCTTCTGCTGGTAATAAGTTCGCCACCTCACTAAAAACTTTCCCAACTGCAGCTTCATCTGGCATGTAGCAAATAGAATCTGAAAAACAAGTAACGACGTCGTATGTGCCGATTTCAGATAAATCCAGCATGTCGCCTTCAATTAAAGGCAATTTCACACCAGCATTTAGAGCTCGTTCATTCGCTAAGGTCAACATGTTTTCAGATAAATCTAGACCTGTCACATCAAAACCTGCTTGTTTTAAGGTGACGGCTAAGGCCCCTGTTCCACAAGCTAATTCTAATATTTTTTGGTCTTTTGTTGCCACTTGCTGTTTGACAAACGAAAGCCATTTTCCATATAACGAGTCATCCATAATGGCATCATAAACTTGTGCAAATGTTTGATAACTCATCTTAGTCAACCATTTTTGAGATATCAACTAATGGAGCGTCACTCCATAATTTTTCTAAATTGTAAAATGAACGTTCTGAATAATGGAATACGTGAACAACAACGTCTCCTAAATCAATCAGCATCCATTTAGCTGAGTCTCTTCCTTCGATACGTTTTACTTCTACTTTAGCCATTTCTTCTTGATCGACAATTTCGTTTACAATTGCTTCTACTTGTTTTTCACTGTTTCCGTGCATCACTACAAAATAATCTGCTAGAATTGAAATGTTGCGCACGTCCATCGCCATGATGTCCTCTGCACGCTTGTCGTCTGCTGCTTTTACGGCGATTTCTAAAATTTCTTCACTTGATATTGTCAATTGATTTCCTCCTATGATTTGGCAACCCATGTATTGTAAGTTGCAATGGTTTGTGGGTAAATTTTGGTATTTTTTTCAATTAAATAGTGTAAAGTATGTTTTGTTTCGAAGGCAACGGCTTCATCTAAGTTACGAATCGCAATTTCTCTAGCTTCTGCTACTCCTGGAAAATCGCGATTCGGTTCGATAAAATCTGCTACATAAATAATTTTATCCAACAACGTCATCTCACTTGCTCCTACCGTATGCTTACGAATGGCATCTAAAATCAAGTCATCCTGAACACCTAGTTCTTTTTGAACTAAAAACGCGCCCACTGGACCATGCCAAATCTCGCTTCCGTAATTGAGCAAATCCAAGTCAAAGCCTTCTTTACGGATTAATTCTTGCATTTCATCGCGATCGCGCTCTTTTGCATAGTCATGCGTCAGCGCAGCTATACTAGCTGCCTCAAGGTCTGCTTCGTAACGACCGGCTAACGCAATCGCCATTTCTTCTACGCCTAAAACATGTTTGAAACGGCGTTCACTCATTTGCATTTGAACGCGCTCAAGTAGTTCGACACGACTCATTTTTAAATAGTTAGTAGTGTATTCCATCTTATTTGTCATCTTGATACAACCCCTTTTCTTTAATATAAGTAAGAGTTTTTTCAGGAATCAAATAGTGAACGGGACAACCTAATTCAAGTTTTTTTCGAAGATCTGTTGAGCTGACATCAATCGCTGGTACGTCTACCCAAATAATGGGATAAGGGCTATCGGTTCCATAATTTGGTCGTTTCACGCCAACAAACTGAACCAATTGAATCAATTCGTCAATACGATACCATTTTGGTAAGTATTCAACCATATCGCCACCAATAATAAAATAATAGTCGATTTCAGGATGTTCTTTGGTTAATTCAAGCATTGTATCAAAAGTATAGCTTTTCCCACCACGAAGGATTTCTCGCTCTTCTAGTTCAAATAGCGGATTGCCTTCAATTGCTGAGGCCACCATTTTTAAGCGATGAGTTGCATCTACTGCTTCTTTTCGATCAATGTGTGGCGGCTTCGCATCCGGCATAAAATAAATGGTATCTAATCCTAATTGATGTCCTACTTGATCGGCAATTACTAAATGACCAATATGAGGTGGATTAAACGTTCCGCCAATAATCCCTACTCGTTTACGCTGCTCAACGAGTGGTTCTGCTTTTGTCATCACGATTGTTTGATTTTTCAATGAAATCACCTAACCTTTTGATTAATTAGCTTTCACTCTAGGAAGTCGACTTGAAATGCGTTGGTATTTTTCTTTTGTTGAGGGTTGGAATAAGACAATCACGCGTCCAATAATTTGAATCGCATCACACCCAACTGTTTTTTCGATAGCTGCTGCTACTTCAGTAACTTCTTCATCTGTATTTTGAAGCAAGCTAACTTTTAAAAGCTCTCTTTTTTCTAAAGCTTCGCCAATTTGTTTCATCATTTCATCACTTAATCCGCCTTTTCCAACTTGAAAAATAGGGGTTAAGTGGTGCGCTTCGCTTCGTAAGAAACGTTTTTGTTTTCCTGTTAAATTCATGCTTTCAACTCCATTAAGTCGCTTTTGTACGACTTTTCTATTTTAATTTATTAAATCAATGATTTACGAATCACAACACTAACGCCTTTTGGCGCCCAACCAGCTACCACTGCACCTGGTTCGTTAACCGTTACCCAACCTAAACCAGCAAAGACAATATCGCTTTTTTCTTTGACAGAAAATTCAAAACGAACCAATTCAGGGAAGCTTTCCACTTCTTCTTGGCGAGGGGGTTGCAACATTCCTCCCACATGATTTGCATACAGTTCATCGGCTTTTTCAAGCTTTGTACGATGAATTTTCAAATCATTGGATAGGAAACACGTAAAGGATCTGCGACC
This sequence comes from Carnobacterium divergens, assembly GCF_900258435.1. Lineage (NCBI taxonomy): Bacteria > Bacillati > Bacillota > Bacilli > Lactobacillales > Carnobacteriaceae > Carnobacterium > Carnobacterium divergens. Next base: position 2,027,390 of record NZ_LT992558.1, read on the forward strand.
ACCTTTCAAGTAATCAAAACGTGCTACTCCACCAAAGAACAAGGTTTGCTCTTCATTTAATTGGTAAACCATTGGCTTAATTTCTTTTTTAGGAGCGATCAATTTTAGATCTTTATCGCCTAAAACGTGTGCCATTTGGTGACGGTGAATAATTCCTGGTGTATCAATTAAATTTTTCCCATCTTCTAATGGAATCTCGATACGGTCAAGGGTTGTTCCTGGAAATTGTGAAGTCGTAATTAAATCTTTTACGCCAGCTGTGTTTTTGATAATTTGATTAATCAAGGTTGATTTTCCAACATTGGTTACCCCCACTACAAATACATCACGGCCTTTACGATGTTTTTCAATGGTTTCTAGTAGGCTATCCATTTCTTTTGCTTTCATTGCACTTGTTAAAATGACATCTTCAGGGCGTAGTCCTTCTTCAAAGGCACGTTCTTTTAACCATTGTGTCATTTTGCCACGTTTTAATGATTTTGGTAGCAAATCAACTTTATTTCCTACTAGTAAAACCGGATTGTTTCCAACAAAACGATGTAGTCCAGGAATCAAGCTACCATTAAAATCAAAAATATCAATCACGTTTACAATTAACGCGTCTTTTGTGCCGATTTCGTTCAACAATTTCAAGAAATCGTCATCGGTAAGTTTAACGTCTTGAATTTCATTGTAATGTCTTAGTCTAAAACAACGTTGACAATAGACTTCTCCGCTTTCTAAACCTTTTTCTAATGCTGAGACTGGAGTGTAACCTAGTTTGTCTTTATCCGTTGTCTGGATGATTGCTCCGCAACCAATACAGCGAATTTCTTCATTTAAATCTAATTCGTTATTCTCCATCAATTGTATTCCTCCAATTCATTTCTGGATGCTTTTTCAATAAGTAGTTCATAATCTGTCTTTCCATCAAACGGTTGAACTTTGTGTTCCACGCATCAGTCGTTACAATTGGCTTAACTAATACATTTTGAATCTTAGCAGCGTTAGCTCCGCGGATGTCCGTCATGATTTGGTCACCTACCATCAGAATGTGTTCTTTTGGTAAATTTAATTTTGCTTCTGCTTCTTTAAAACCTTTTGTCAATGGTTTCATTGATCTTGCAACGTAATCAAGACCTAATTGTTCCACTACTCGTTCAATCCGAGTCGCTTTATTGTTTGACACAACAATCACAGGAATGTTGGCTGCTTTCATTTCGTCGATCCACCCTAAAAGTTCAGCTGTTCCATCTGGGTTGTTCCATGCAATCAACGTGTTATCTAAATCAGTTAGTACCGCTTTGAAATTGCGTTTCTTTAATTGTTCTGGTGTAATTTGATAAATGGCTTCCACCATCCATGTTGGTTTGAATTTAGTAAACATAGTTTCTCCTTAGCAATAAAATAGGAGCACTAAAAAATCAGTACCCCACCACTTTTCTTATCTCGTTAATTATACGCTATTTTCTAAGAAATTTCACCTATTTAATTTATTCATTTTACTAAATCGTTGTTTCTCTCTTGATTTGATTGTTTAAGTAAGATTTTTCTTCCCAATGATACCGCTTCACTCATAAAAAAAAACAAACCTGTCACTAGGATAGGTTTGTTTTTAAGCTATTCAGCTTTGTCAATTCGTCCAAAGGTTGTAATTGGCCAAATGCGGTAATCCGCAACTCCTTGAATATCGTCTGCATCGATAAAGCCAATCATACGACCATCTTTTGAATTTTGACGGTTATCGCCTAACACTAAATACTTGCCTGTTGGAACTTTGGATACCCCACTAATTTGTTCTAATGTAAAATCAGTTGTTAAGTTTTCACCAGCTGGCAGATTGGCTTTAAATTCAGTTAAATACGGTTCATCGTAATTTTTACCGTTAATGGTTAAGATGTCATTTTTATAGCTAATTTCGTCGCCAGGTAAGCCAATAACTCTTTTTACATAGTTTTCACTTGGATTGTCTGGTGCTGGGAAGGTGACGATATCAAATCGTTTCACTTTTTCCATTTTTAACAATAAGATGCGGTCGTTGTTTTCCAAAGTGGGATTCATTGATTCCCCTTTGACTATAACCGGTGTAAAAATGAAAGTTCTTAATAACATAACAATTCCTAATGCTACAAGTAAGGTCATCAAGGTACTTAAAATTTCCTTTTTAACTGAAACATTCTTTTTCGTTTTCTTTGTTTTATTGGATTCATTTGTATTCATAAAAAAATAGGCTCCTTCAATTGCAATTGATTTTGTTCTATTATATCAAATTTCAATAAAAATAGTTACTTTTTTTATTTTATATTTTCTAACCACACAGAAAAAAGAGTAATAAAATAACTTTAATCTAAATTGAATTCATTTTGGCTTGTTTTAGGTTTAGAATGTTGTCTTTTAGTTAAGCCTTAAATAAAAAAACCTTATGCATAAGGTTTTTTAGTTGATGCTTATTTTTTTTTGATTTTGCCGTTCCAATTTTGATACCCATCTTTTAGTCGATAGATTTTGGTGTATCCTGCTTTGCGCAATTTAACCGCTGCACGTCCACTCATTGATTTTTTCTGATCGTATAAATAAACAGGAATATCTTTTCTAATTTCTACCATTCTCGTTTTAAATCCTGAATAAGGAATGTTACGAGCACCTAAGATATGCCCTGCATCAAATTCTGGTTTTTCACGAACATCAATTACTTGGACTTTACGCATATTTTCTCTAAATTCTTCTTCAGTTAAAATAACTGCAGCCCGCTTGCGATTAAAATGTTGATACACTTCGTACCCAATCATTCCTAGTAAAATGATGGCTAAAATAATGTTAACAATTAAATTTCCATTCACGTTGTTTTTCCCCTTTCGTCAATAACCTTCATTGAACAATTCTACACAAGAACGGGGCATTTTACCACCTATTTTTTGAGAAAAAAATGAAGAAGCTATTTAATGGTTCCTTTATCTTTTAATAAAGAGTCTATTTTTTTATTTTCAAGATTGATAATACTTTCAAATCGCCAGCCGTATAGCATGGACTTGCCGTCTGGTGAAATGAGGATAGGAGCGTTATCTGGCAAATCAACAATGGTTTCCACTTTTCTTTTTTCGAAATTTAATTTGGCTAAATGAAATTTTCCAGCTGTCAATTCTAAATGAACGGTTTCTTTAGGCAACACTCCATATATAGCTGATTTTCGCTCTAGTTGAGTTAAATATGGAAAAACCAAACGATCATTCATCGTCATTTTAGGAACTTCTAAAAAACCCTTGTCCACCATGAATGGATACTGATAACTCACTAATAAATCATTGTCGTTAAAATCAGATGGCGTAAACATCACTAAGGAGTCTTGATTTAAATAAAACCCTGAAACTTGATTCCTTAAATGTGTACTTTCACCTGTTCGGATATCCCCTAAATAAAGCTCGCCTTTTTTCAACAAGAAGTCATTTTGATTGTTAACGTAGACATAGAGATTTTCGGAATACCAAACAGGATTTAAGGTATCGCTTGGTACTTCTTTAGTCGTGTTTTTCCCAATGTCCCAATTGCTGACGACAATTTTATTTTCATTTTGATAATAAGATAAAAAAATTTGATCTAACGAAACAGGGTTCCAACTAACATTTAAATACCCCATGGTGTCAACTGTTTTAGTCTGTAATTTTTCACCTGATAAATTAATGACCTGAATTTCACTGTCTTTTTCATGAGCTAGTTGAATAAAGATTTTTGTTTGATCTGGTGATAAAAGAGCAATTAAAATCAATGCATTCGGCTGATAAATAAGGTGTAATTTTCCTGTTTTTACATTAAAACGATATAAAACATCTTTAAATTCATAGCCACAATGAATCAACACTTCCTCATCATTTAGCCAACCAATTACTTTTTTAAAACTATCTGTTTCAATTGGAATTTTTTTTAACGTCACGGTTTCTTTACTTGCCTGCTTTTTGGTGTCATCTATTTTTTTAGTTGGATGACAGCCCACTAAAAAAAGGCTAATCAAAAGAAACAAAACTAAAACTCTATAGCTATCTCGCTGTTTTTGTCTCATCTAGATCACCCAATGTCTTCTACTTTTACATAGTTATTTTTTTGAAAAAACGTAGTTCAAGTATAGCATACAGGGGTTGCTTTCGCACCTCTAAGCCATTGAGACTCTCCTTTTTTTGGCTACAAAAAAAATCATTGAGAAGTTGCCTCAATGATTTATTGTGTTTATTTTTTTAGAAATTGTTTTGCTAATGAGCTTGCACCAATAACACCTGCATCATTGCCTAATTGCGCTAATTTCAAGTTTGTACTATGACGAACTTGCGGGAAAGTAAATTCTTCAAAGTAATGACGAACTTGTTCTAATAGAAAATCTCCAGCTGCTGAAACGCCTCCACCAATTACGATGTCAGAAGGATTCAACATATTGCCAATATTTCCACAAGCTAAGCCTAAATAATAAGACACTTTGTCAATTACTTTAATCGCTAAGACGTCACCGGCTTTAGCCAAATCAAAAACTGTTTTAGCTGTAACTTCTTGACCGTCGTCAATTAAATATTTCAAACGTGAATCGCCTGCAAATTCATCGGCGTAATCTCTTGCTACTCGTACAACACCCGTTGCGCTTGCAACCGTCTCTAAACATCCTTTTTTACCACAAGTACAGTCGTAACCACCAGGATCTACTGTAATATGACCAATTTCACCGGCTGCTCCAACAACACCGTGTAGCAAACGACCTTCAGCAATGATTCCACCACCTACACCAGTACCTAATGTAATAAAAGTGACATCATCGCCATTTTCTCCAGCGCCTTTCCAACGCTCTCCTAAGGCCGCTACATTTGCATCATTATCAATAGCAAACGGAATCTCTGTTCCAGCTTCGATTTCTTGTTTGACTTGTTGCAATGTCTTCCAATTTAAATTATACGCACCAATTACCGTTCCTAACTCACGGTCAACAGTACCAGGAGAGCCCATACCGATTCCAATAAAGTCGCTGTGGGACATTTCATATTTTGCAATATGTTTATTTATCGACGCCACAATACTTGGGACGATTTTTGTGCCTTCATTTGTCGTATCTGTTTCAATGCTCCATTTTTGTTGCACATCTCCATCTACTGTTAAAATGGCAAATTTAATGGTTGTACCACCTAAATCAATTCCGATTAGTTTTTTAGACATTGTTTTATTCCTCCAAGTTGTTAGTTATCCAAACCAATGATTTTTTGTTTTTCTTCTTCCATACGATGCTCTTTTCGTAAAACCAAAGCCGCTGGTATATAGACGTCATCATCAATTAAACCTGAATCTTTTAAACTTTTTAGTTCAATTGACATCATCTCAATATCCCACAATCGCTCCCCTACATAAACATAGATGCCAAATCTTTTTAGTAGTAACTGTACATCATATAAGATTCGCATAACTTTACTTCACGTCCTTCACATTATAACCCGATTTGCATTTTTTTGAAACCGATTGCGATAAAGAAAGCAATCGCAATCAGATAAGCTACTCCTGCTAAAATCCGCTTCACTGTCAAGTCACTTGATGCTTTTGGTACAGAAATCGCTGTTGCAATTAAAAATCCCCCAATTAAGCCACCAATATGGCCTGAATTATCCACTGAGGTAGACATAAATCCTGTTACTAAGTTTAAACCGATAAAGATTCCAAAAGTTTTAGCCATTTCTTGCATTTGAACATTGTGTCTAAAAGTTTCTGCTAGCATCAATGCTGTTCCAAATAAACCGAACAACGCCGTACTAGCACCTGCTGAAATTGCATCATTAAAAGCAAAACTTGCTACATTTCCCGCAATTCCACTTAATAGATAAATCAAAGCAAATCGTAAATGACCAAAAACACCTTCCAATTGTATCCCTAAGTAATATAACGTTACAGAATTTACGATAATGTGAAGCGCTCCAATATGAACAAACATTGGTGTGACTAAACGCCACCATTGCCCCATCGCAATAAACGTATTTTCTTTTGCTCCATACTTGATAAGAGTCACACTATTTTCACTGCCTCCATCCATTGTCATTAATAGGAAAATAATCAGTTGAATGGCTAAAAAGCTATACGTTACAATCGGTTTTTTTAATAGTTCATTTAATGGGATCTTTTTTTGATTCGTCAATGCGCCACCTCGTTTTTCTTATGGTTCTGTTCTTTATTATAGCGAATCTAATTTGTTTTTTCCATCGTTTATTCAGTAAACAATTTTTTGACTGGAATGTCGTAACTATCTGGAGTCCAATCATTTCTTATTTGAGGTTGTAGTACAAGCGAAACAGTGTCGCCTTGGTAATCGGCAAGATAGCGATCATAGAAACCCGCTCCAAAACCAATACGATAACCTGCTATTGAAAATGCAACACCGGGAACAATCAATAAATCTATCTGATTTTTATCCACACTGGGTACTGTTGACGTTGGTTCAAGAATCCCAAAAGAAGTTGTTTCTAAACTAGTTTCTGCTTCGTACAAACAAAAATCCATTTTACCTTGTAATCCAGTTCGCGGAATCACGATTTTTTTTCCAAGAGTTTGGCATTTTTCAATAATTGGTTGCGTATCAATTTCAATCTTTTGTGACAATGTTATCCCTATCGTTTTTGCCTTTAAAAAGTAATCTGATTGAAATAATTGGCTTAGAAGACGCTCTTCATTTTGTTTTTTTGTCTCTGGGTCCAATGCCTTTAGTTCAGCTAAAATTATTTTTCGTAATTCGTTTTTATTCATAAAGACGCCTCCTCTTTATCTCATTTAATGACTTTTAAATACAAAAAAAACAACAGGATTCCTGTTGTTATTTTGTTTCACGATGTAATGTCGCACGACGTTCGCGCGGACAATATTTTTTGAATTCAACACGGTCTGGATTGTTACGTTTGTTTTTCTTTGTGTGGTAGTTACGTTCTCTACACTCAGTACATTCCAATGTGATGTTTACACGCATGACTTTCCCTCCAAGCATTAAACCATAATTTAGAAGATACTCAATTGGGTACCTTCGGACTTGAATATCATATCATTTTTTTTAACAACTTACTAGCTTTTTTTACACTTTGTTAAGGATTTTTACTTTACGCCCTTTTTTTTTAAGCCTTTTTAATTCTTTTTTGAATAAGTCAATTATCAAATTTTATATTAAATTTCTTTTACAACACACTATTAATCTGCTAAATATGGTACACTATGCACTGAGGTTTAATGAAAGAGGTGATTAAAAAATGGATGTATGGATGATCGTTATTATCCTGTTGATTATTTCCGTTGCTCTAATTGTATGGTCTTTCTACAAAAAGGACAATGGCGAAAAAGTAAAAGAAGAATTCGAAGAACTTTCTTTACAATTAATGCAAGATATCTATCATTTGAAAAATCGCGTTGCGATTCTTGAAAATGAGTTAAACATTACAACAGAAGAAACATTAACATCAATGAAAATTCACGATGTATTAAAAAATCATGTCGTTACCTTGTATACTCAAGGCGTTTCACTTGAAAACATCGCATCGCAAACTCAATTACCTGTTGCAACAGTGCAAGTTGTTGTTGATGAGTATGTTGAGCACAAATAAGTAAGGGAGAGTCACGAATGAATAGACCTGCATTACGCTATTTAGCACTAGGATTTTTGCTTTCAGCTCTAGTTCTTTCAGGTTATCGTCTCTTTTTTTATGAACCCGCAACGTCTACAAATAAGACGGAGCAAACTGCTAAAAGCAAAGACGAGAACCTAAGCAAGAGTGAAAAATCTTATAAAAAGAAATACGAAGAACTTTTAACTAAAATTGAACTTGAAAAAGTCACAGATAAAACAGACTCAAGCTCAACAACTGATAGTTCTGCTGCTGACAGCTCTGCTAAAAAAGAAGAGCCTGCAAAAGATACTGACAAAAAAGAGGAAGTTAAAAAATACACATTAGTCATTGGCCAAGGTGACCCAACTAGTACTGCAGTTGATCAACTAGCAGCAAATGGCATCATTAAAGACGCAAATGAATTCACGTCATTCTTAACGTCAAATGATTATGAAATGTATATTCGAGATGGATCTTACGAAGTAAACAGTGGCATGTCTTTAGAAGAAATTGCTAAAATCATCACCCACCGTGACTAGGATAGATCAAAAAACAGCTTCATTCTAATATCAATTAGAATGAAGCTGTTTTTTGTCGTTATCTAAACATCGTTTTGGCAGCTTTTGCCACTACTTTAGGATTTCGATTATGAGGTGTCACTGGGCAAATTTCTTTAGTGATATCAAAGAGTGTATAAACAGCCGTTTTAGCTGCTCGAACAGAATATTCTTCTGTAAAGACCATATCTTTTGGTATTTCTACGAATTGACTGATCATTGCGAAATTGGTGCTTCCTGTTGGAACTACTTTTGGACGGTCACTCATTTTTCTTGGTTGGAATTGAGCATCAATATATGGCATGTAACATGGAATAACGTTTACAATGTCTTCTTTGATTTTTTCCCAATCGTCTTGCCATTTGAACTGGCATATTAATTCATAAAGAATTTCTTCTCCGGTACATTCACGCATTGTTTTTTTGACATAATCCCCCACTCGATCTGGGTACAATCCATAGCCCCAGAAAATCGTTGTGGTTAAATCTTGCTTCTTAAAGTGCGGTTGTGCTGCAACCACAATGCTCATTAGCCAGTTTGAATCTTTAAACGTCATTAACGCTCCACTTCCTGGAATATTTCCTGAAAATTCCTCAAAACGTTTCAACAAAGTGTTGCCTTTACAAGTCACTGTAAAACTTTCCCAATTGGTTTCTTCTTCATGATCGAAAAAAGGTGCTGGGTTGCCTAAATTCGGTTTTTTTTGTGCAATTTTATACCACAGTTCACCAGATATCGGGCGTTTCTCAACTTTTGGAGCTGGCGTGTGATAGTCTCCTTCTGTCGTGCTATCCGTCATACAAGCATTTGTCATCATGACTTTATCTTCTGGTTTTAATTCAATCACTTCTCCATCTGTCAAATGAATAGCAGTTGCAGTGATGTCGCTGCCTTCTACAAAATCAATATCGGTGACTGTCTTATCAAGAATAAAATCTACTTCATGTTTTTCTAAGAAACTTTTTAACGGTAAAATTAGACTTTCGTATTGATTGTACGCCGTTCTAGTAACACCTTCTAATGTATCGATGCGACTAAATTCTAACATCATGCGATTCATATAACGGCGTAATTCAAATAGGCTGCTCCATTTTTGAAATGCGAAAGTAGTTTGCCACATATACCAGAAATTGGTTTCAAAGAAATGAGGTGCAAACCAATCTTGAATGGATAAATCATCTAATTCTTCTTCTGGTGTTGCTAATAATTTAGACATTGCTGCACGATCTTTGTTATTAAATCCCATTTTATGTGCATCTACAATTTCAGCATTTTTATCAATTAGTCTTGCTTGTGCATGGGTTGGATGTAAGTGATCAAAATTCAGTATTTCTTCTGTTACACTCATATGGGGCATTTCAAGGGAAGGGATGCTTCTAAATAAATCCCAAAAATTTTCATAGGTTTCTTCGTTTAACATTCTCCCACCACGACAAATGAACCCTTTTTCATTGTTTCCCGCACCATCGTTGCTTCCGCCTAAAATCTTCATCCCTTCAATAATGTGGATGTTTTTCCCTTCGAAGTTCGCATCTCGAATCAAAAAAGCTGCACTTGCTAAACTCCCGATTCCTCCACCTATCAAATATACTTGTTGGTCGCCATAATAACGTGCTTCAATTTCTTCATCAATCCCTTTGTTTTTTTCTAATTTTAGCTGATTTAACTTTTTTACTCCGTACATACTTCCAATAGCGGTTGCTCCTGCTGCTAACAATCCCAGTTGTTTCTTATTCATCACACATTCCTCCTATTGACTTTCATACGGTTAGTATAGTCCAATAGAAAACGCTTCACCTTAAACAAAAAAAACAATCTGTCGTATTTATGGACAAAATACACAGATTGTCTAAATCTTAATTTTCAATTTCACAATAAAGTTGGTAGGCTAATTTTTCAGTATCTTTTGCCAACCGGGCAAAACTGGCCGCTAGTTCTTTTGCATCTTCTTTAAATCCTGCGGCAATCCACGCAATTAACATCCCACCACATCCGTAGGAAAAGAACGTCGCATAGAAAAGTCGGTCTGTTTGACTCACACGTTGTTCATTGTCCAAACGATTAAATAATTCTAAAAAAAGATCACAGGTAATGGTTGAAAATTGATTCGCTAATAAAGCAGATTCATCTTGCACGGTATTGCGATAGAAGGCTGCATTGGTTTGCATTTCTTGAAGCATCTTTAGCACGTGATCATGCCAATTTTCTAAGGTCACATCGTCTTTCAAATAATGAATCGCTGTTTGTTGATATGTCCAATTCAATAAATCAAATTTATCTGAAAAATGATAATAAAAAGTTTGGCGATTTAAGCCACAAAGTTTTGTAATATCCGAAATAGTAATTTTTTCAAAACGCTTATAACGGCATAATTCTATTAGGGATTTAGATAAAACTTGTTTTGTCATAACCGATTCCGTCATGGTTGAACGCTCCCTTTGATGATTTAATTGTCTGTATCATAGCATGTTTAAAATGGATTAGGAAATAATGTAAATAAACAGCCAACTGATTTTGATCATAAAATCAGTTGGCTGTTAGTTGCTTACTTGTCTTTTCCTTCAAAATAAGCGTCGAATACTTCTCGAGCTGTATTTATATTGACTTTTGAATTTGTATTGTAAGGTAGGTAAGGTACGACAACAGCAATCGCAATTTCTGGATCATCTGATGGTGCGTAGCCAACTAATGTTAAGTTGAAGACTGAGGCTCCTTTTGAGGCTTCCAGTGGACCATCATAAAAGGCTTCTGCTGTTCCTGTTTTAGCAGAGATGCTATATGGTGCGCTAGCTAATAATTTACCTGTTCCGTTTAAATTACCACCGTGCACTACATTATACATTCCCGTTTGAACGCGTTTCATTTCTTCGGTTCCTACATTTACAGTGTTTAATATTTTGGGTTGAATTTCTGTTTGAATAGCACCGATATTGCCGTTCTCATCTGTCCCACGTATTTCTTTTACTACATGTGGTGCAATACGGCTTCCGCCATTTGCAATCGTTGAAATGTATTGGTTTAGTTGAAGAGGTGTATAGGTGTCAAATTGCCCAAAAGCGAAATCGAGTGCAAGCCCAGGATTGCTTGTTGGACCAGGATAACCAAGTGCCTCTCCTGGCAAATCAATTCCTGTGGGAACGCCTAAACCAAATTGTGCGTAATACCCTCTTAGTTTAGTAAAGACTTTGTCTTTGTCAATGTCTAATGTTCCTTCAGGAGTGTAATTATTTTGACCTCCCATTCGCATGGCTAGTTGCATCATGTATGAGTTTGATGATACTTCTAGAGCCGTCTCATCATTCATTGAAATAGCTCCGCCACGGTTAAACCATGAACTTTTAGCAGGTGTATTTTTAAATTTCAATGGGCGATCGACCATTACATTGTTATCAAGTGAAATCACTTTATCCATGTAACCAGCTAGTACAGTCGCACCTTTTACAGAAGACCCCATTGTATACTGTGTATTCATAGCACCTAAAGCATCGTCTTCGATTTCATTTGTTTCATAGTTATACTTTTGACCCGTCATGCCTAGCAATTCTCCAGTTTTTGGATTGGTTGCCACCACATACATCCGATCCACGAGTCCACTTCGAATAGACGCTAATTGATTTTTAGTAATCTCTTCCAATTTCTTTTGGAAATCAATGTCGATAGTTAAAACTAAATTATCCCCTTTGGCCCCTTCGTATTTCGTTGCTGTATCGATGATATCGCCACTATTGTTGGTTTTTGTTTCAGATTTCGATTTTGAACCACTTAATACTTCTTCGTATTGTTTTTCTAAATAACTATTCCCAACACGGTCATTTCGTGCATAGCCTTTTGCAAGCATCGCACTGGCTTGGTCGCTTGGCAACCCGATTTTTTCAGTTGTCACGCTTCCCAAAACACTTCGCAACATATCTCCTTGAGGATAAATGCGGTCCCAATCCGTTGACGTATCAACGCCTGGTAAGTTCATTAAGTTTTCACTGATTTCAGCGATTTCTTCATCGGTTACGTCTTTACTTTTGATGTAGGTCGTTGTCAATGCGTACGCACCATTCATTTTTTTGAAAATAGCCGCTACTTGACGTTCTGCTTCATCAAATTGAATTTCTTCTGGTGTGATTTTTGATAGTTGAACATCATACAACTCGCCACCCTTTAATTGCGCTTCTTTTTTGGATAAACGATCGTTTAATTTTTTCTCATTTGTTGCTGCAAAATAATCTTTTAAATCACGTTCTTTTAGTTCAGAGGTGTCCATGGTAATGTAATTGGCAAGATTTTTAGCAATTTTAGCCATATCTGCACCGCTCACTTGCGCGCCTCTTGTATAGGTGATTGCTTGTAGGGGTTTATTTCCTACTAATTGACGATTTTGACTGTCGTAAATCATTCCACGAGGAACCGTTCCTGTTGCTGTTGTTGTTTCAGTTCGTTTTACTTGCGTTTCAAACTCTTCTCCACGTACTATTTGTAAATAGCCTAGTCTTAATATTAATGAGGCAAATAATAAAAACACGACAAAAAATAACAAATTTAGTCGGAAAGGAATGTGGGATTTATTTTTTTTCTTTTTATTGATCTTTTTCTTTTGATTAATAATCACTTGTACACCTTCCTGTTGTAAGATTACACTTCTATTATTGTAACAAACTTGAACAAGTTTAACCAATTAATAAGTAAATTTTTAATTAATTTCCTACTATATATATGCTATTCTATTACAAGAACCCTTTTTTAGTAATAGAAACCATCGATTCTTTATAAAAAATTAGAAATTGTTACTGGAGTGATTTGCGAATGACTGTCTTTTTAAAAAAATTTTTACACACTAATTGGTCCCTTATTTTAGCAGGCGGCGTTCCTTGTTTAATTTTATTTTTAATTTATTTAGCGCAAGGCGTTTTCCCATTTGGAGATAGTTCTTTATTGACGGTTGATTTAGGTCAACAATATGTTGATTTTTATACCTATTATCGCAATACATTGTTAGGAGATCCAACAAGTTTCTTTTATTCTTTTTCAAAAGCGATTGGAGGCGATATGCTTGGTCTCTGGGCTTATTATTTAACAAGTCCGTTTAATTTAATCCTGTTGCTATTCCCCGCTCGTTTGATTACGTTAGGGATTACCGTCCTTACTTTAACTAAAATCAGTTTAGCTGGACTTAGTTTTGGGATTTTGTTAAAGAAAGCTTTTAATGGAAAGGGATTTTATCTTGCAACTTTTTCAACTTCTTATGCCTTGATGGGCTATACGATTGTCAACCAATTAAACATTATGTGGTTAGATGGATTAATTTTCTTGCCGCTGGTTATTTTAGGTATTGAAAAATTGGTTTTTGAAAAGCGCGGACTTTTTTATACAGTATTTTTAGCTCTCCTGTTAATTGCTAATTATTATATTGCTTATATGATTTGCTTGTTCAGTATTTTGTATTTTATCTTCCGTTTAACGGCTATCCAATTTCCATCAAAAACGACGGTGAAAGAGAAAGTGATTTTTTTAAGTAAACAATTGGCTCGATTTAGTTGGCATTCTTTATTAGGAGGCGGATTAGCTAGTATCCTACTTGTACCAACATTTCATGCTTTGTTAGATAGCAAGGCCAGTTATAGTGACTTTTCTTTTGAATGGAAATTTGCTTTTCCAATTCAAGAAATGATTTCAAAATTATACATTGGTGCCTTTAATTTTGACCAAATGCCTGATGGGTATCCCAATTTATTTATTGGTAGTTTGGCCTTGATTTGTTTTATTTCCTTTCTGTTTAGTCGTGCCTTTCCGATTCGAGAGCGTTTGATGGCTTTCTTAATTGTTCTTTTTTTAGTCGTTTCAATGGACTTAAAAGCTTTTAATATCGTTTGGCATGGTTTTCAATATCCAATTTGGTATCCCTATCGTTTTTCTTTTGTATTATGTTTTTTTATGATTTTAAATGGGTATCGCGCCTTTATCAAATTAGAACGTCTTTCAATTCCCGGTATGTTACTCGTTGTAGTCAGCACAACCGCGGCTGCTTTTTATATGCTTAAGCATCCTTTTGATTTTGTTTATCATGAACAGATTATTTTAACGTCTTTATTTATTGCCATCGTGACGTTCTTATTGATTGTAAAACCTAAGTATACTCTTTGGCTACCGTTTCTTTTATTTTTAGTAAGTGCAGTCGAAATGGGCATCAATGCGCAATTGGATTTATCTAGATTGAGTTATGTTTCCAATAGTGAATTTTTAGAATATCGAAGGGAGTTTGCTCCTGTTATCGATCATATTAAAGAAAAAGATGACGGATTCTACCGAGTTGAAAAAACGTTTTTACGTTCTAAAAATGATAGCTTTCAATTTGATTATCCAAGTGTCACTCACTTTAGTTCGACCTTTGAAAAGGAAGTACCTACATTATTTGGTCATTTAGGATTTCCAGTTGGAAATGGCTTTATTGCCTATTCTAATGCTACCTTAGCAACAGATGCTCTATTTGGAATCAAATACTATGTAGCAGAAAACAATGGGTTATATGAAAAAAGTCAGGATGATTTAGTTGATCCAGCCACGGGGCAAACACCCCTTGCTAAAAATAAATTAACTGAGTTAACACAAAAAAATAATCCGACAAACTTAACACAATTGCAATTGACTATCATGGCCACGAAACCCGATTTAAGAAGCTACACCAAATTAACGAATACAGACAGAATGACCACCTTTAAAAATCAAAATGCCCTATCTATCGCCTATGGTGTCGATAAAGATATTTTAAAAGTGAAAGAACTGACGAATCAGCCAGTTCAGTTACAAGAAACTATTTTAAAGGCACTCAGTCCAAATGAAAAAAAACGTTATTTCACACCCATTGCGTTTAATAGTACCGTTTATCAAAACATTACGCCTAACAATCAGTATCCAAATCCTACGTTCTTTAAACAAATTGCCAATAATAAAGCGTCGGTTGATTTCCAGTTCACCCCTCAAACCAATGATGCGTATTACCTAACTTTAGGGCCCAGTGTTAAAGAAGAAGATGCTGCTTTTTATCTAAATGGAAAAAAATTATCACAATATAAAACCTATCGCGATACATTGATATTAAATATTGCGAATCAACAAAAAGGGCAAACTATCACAATTACAGTTGAACTAAAAAAAGAAAGTCTCTGGTTAGAGCAGTTCCAATTGTATCATTTTGATACAAACGCCTTTGACAAGGTTGTAACGAATTTAAAGCAAAATGAATTAAACATTGAAAAATTTGGCAACACTTATTTTAAAGGGACAGCCACCATTACAGATGAAAATAAGATTTTAATGACGACTATCCCTTACAGCAAAGGCTGGCGTATTTCAATTGATGGAAAAAAAGTTCCGACAACAAAAGTTCTAAACAGTTTACTTGCAGCTCCTATTGCAAAAGGAACTCACAACATAGAAATTTCTTATCAAACACCTTATTTTAAAATTGGTTTGTTTATTTCTTTCATCTCACTTATTCTACTTGTGTTAACAAATTGGCTCTTTCATAGAGGAAAGCGCCATAAGCATTTTTAATTTTAAAGGAGCCTTTTATGAAAATACAAAAAATAGAATCACCCCGCTTTCCAATTGATCTAAAAGAAGAAACATTTGAATGGATTGAAGATGAGGCTTTTTATGAAAATTGCCTCTTTAAAAATTGTACTTTGACAGGCAGAGATCTTGAAAAGGTCTGTTTTCAATCTGTTCAGTTTGTGAATGTGACCTTTAGTGACTGCCATTTTCATCAACTTGAATTGCTAGATGTGACCTTTAGCAAGTGCAATTTAAGCAATACTGAAATGATTGGGGGCATTTTACATCGGTGTTCTTTTCTTGATTCTAAAATTGTCGGCGTTAATTTTGCTGAGTCTTCTATTTTAGATACCACTTTTAAAGAATGCCAGGCAAATTACAGTTCTTTTAGTTATGCCTCTTTAAAACGAGTCTCGTTTACTGAGATGCCTTTGATTGAAAGTGATTTTTTTAATATTAAATGGTTGCACTTAACGTTTAATGCTTGTGATTTAACAGGAGTGAATTTGATGCAGACGAATTTAAAAGGATTAAACTTAAGCACCTCTTCTTTTGAAAAAATCAACCTTTCTATTGAATTGCTTCGAGGTTGTAGGATTAATCCAGAGCAATCGATTGTTATCGCTGGCGCTTTAGGGTGTATAGTAGAATAACAAAAAAAGACCCTTTGCTTTTAAAAAAGCAAAGGGTCTTTTTTTGTTATTATTTAGCTGCTGCGTAACGTTTTGCAACTTCATCCCAGTTTACAATGTTCCAGAATGCTTTAATATATTCAGGACGAACATTTTTGTAGTTTAGGTAGTAAGCATGTTCCCATACATCTAATCCTAAAATGGGTGTTTTGCCTTCTGATAATGGTGAGTCTTGATTTGGAGTTGAGATGATTGATAATTTTCCGCCATCTAATACTAACCAAGCCCAGCCAGAACCAAAACGAGTTGTTGCTGCTGCTGCGAATTCTTCTTTGAATTTATCAAAGCTACCAAAAGTAGCATCAATTGCTTCTTTAACTTCGCCAGTTGGAACACCACCAGCGTTTGGAGCCAAGATTTCCCAGAAGAAAGTATGGTTTACATGTCCACCACCATTGTTTCTTACGGCTGTGCGAATATCTTCAGGAATTGCATCTAAATTGCTCACTAATTCTTCTACAGTTTTGCTTCCTAATTCAGGATGTTTTTCAATCGCTGCATTTAAATTTGTTACGTAGGTATTGTGATGCTTGTCATGATGTAAGTGCATTGTTTCTTCATCGATATAAGGCGTTAATGCATCGTATGCATATGGTAATTCAGGTAATTGATAAGTCATGTTGTAGGTCCCCCAATAAATTTATTTTTGTATGTAATCCTTTTGACGACTACATTTCTACTCTACCACCTCTCGATTCAAATTTCAAAGTATCTGCTTACAAAAAATTTCTTTTTTTAATTTATGAACACTTTATGAACGTTCACTGGCTATTGAGTTTCTTTAGTGAAACGTTTAAAATAGAGAGGATGATTTGTTTTAGTTTCGTTGATACTTTTCATACAAAATAAAAAAAGGAGTGATTCCAATTCAAGTTATAACATTATTTATTGCTTCTTTAACCAAACCTGAGAAATTAAGTGAGGCGGTATCGTTAAAAAAAAGCAAAGTCTTTTTGTATTTAGTATTTCTTGCTTTAATCACAGCTATCCCATCCATTATTCAAGGAGTTAACGTCTTGAATGATTTTCAAAAAGTTTCGACTAAAATTCCTGAGTTTAAAATTGAAGAAGGTGTTTTAAAAACTAAGGACACTGAAAAAAGCTTTATTTATCAAACCAATTCGTTAATTTTTACTTTTGATCCAAATGGTGAACAAAGTGAAAAAGATGTGGATCAACATGCGATTGGTTCGGTTTCTAGTTTTGCTTTGTTAAAAGACCGATTCTATTTTAAGAGTGCCGTCAATTCTTACACTTTTAAGTACAGCGAATTAGCAGGCTTAAAAAACAGTGATTATGGCGATTTAATGGGTGTTTTTTCAATGCTACACGGTTTTATTATTGGGTTTACAATCTTTATGCTCCTTGTAGCTGCGATTATAGAAACGTTGATTAATACTTTACTGTATACGATTTTTGCGAATCTGCTTTGTTTATTAGCTAGAAGAACGATGACTTTTGCTGCCAATTGGTCGATTGCTTTGTTTGCTTCGACTCTCCCAACTCTCTTTTTTGCTTTCTTAAATAGCTTTGGGTTGTATCCACCGTTTCAAACGCAAATCGGATTGATTGTAACCTTGTTCTTTTATTACTATGCAATTAAGTCCATTCCAAAAAACAGTTAAAAAAAACTCCTTATCTTAATTGATAGGGAGTTTTTTTAACTATTATTTTTTCTTGTTCGCTTTTTTAATTGCTCTAGCTTGACTACGACGTTCCACACGACGTTTTTTCTCATTGCTTTCTTTAATAACCCGGCCGATTTTCTTTTTGTAGCCTGGTTTTACTTTTTTCTTCGATTTTTTCACAATTCCTTTTAATGACGGATCCAACACATCTTTTGATGTTTTTTCACGAGTTGTCCGACGGTTACGATCGTAAGTATCGATAATTTCACCATTTTTAATCGTTTTAGGTGAAAATTCAACACCAATTTTTTCAATATCCGCTACAAGAGCTTCATCACTTGGAGCGTATAAAGTAATTGCAGTCCCATTCATCCCATTACGACCTGTTCTTCCAACGCGGTGAATAAAGAAATCTAAATCGCGGGGGATTTCAGCATTAATAACATGTGAAACGCCTTCGATATCAATACCACGAGCAGCTAAATCGGTTGCAACTACAAATTGGTAATCAAGATTTTGAACTTGTTTCATAACGCGTTTTCTTTCACGAGGTTGAATGTCTCCATGAATTTTAGCAACTTTTAACCCTCTTGATTTTAAACCATCTGCTAACTCATCTACTTTTTGCTTCGTATTTGCAAAAACAATGGCTAGATAAGGTGTTCCTGTTGTTAATAGTTGATAAACAACATCTACACGGTCTCTTCCCTTTGTTGAAATCAACCAGTTGTCAATAGTTGGTGAAATAATTGATTTCGGTTGAATATGTTCGTAATGAGGATTTTCCATGTATTTTTTTAAGAAAGGTTTTAAGTTTTGTGGGATTGTTGCTGAAAAAACAAGCATTTGTAGGTTGTTTGGCAAGCGTCCTGCAATTTGATCGACATCTTCTAAGAATCCCATATCTAATGTCATATCTGCTTCATCAATAACTAAAACTGGCGCTGTATGAATCAATAAAGCATTTTCGTTTACCATATCTAAGATACGGCCTGGTGTACCAATCACAATATGTGGTTGTGTACCATTTAGTTTTGTCATTTGACGTTTTTTGTCCGTTCCACCTACGAAACTTTGAACAATAATTTTTTCTGGTGCATGTTTTGCAAGTTGCAATGCTGCTTGATAAATTTGTTCAGCTAACTCACGACTTGGTGTGGTAATAACTACTTGGACTTCTGCTTTTAAAGGATCAATTTTATTGAATAATGGAAGTAAAAAAGTATGGGTTTTTCCTGTTCCAGTTTGAGATTGTCCGATAACACTTTCGCCTTTCATGATGGCAGGGATCAATTTTTCTTGAACTTCAGTTGCTTCCTTGAAGCCAATCTCGTTGATTGCGTCTATTAAAAATGGTTGTAAACCAAATTTTTCAAAAGTATGTTCCATTTTTTCGCCTCTTTTCTCTTGGTGCTGTTTTGCATCCTTAATATTATAACATAAAAAAAGCCATTACGCTGACAAAATATTTCATTAACATCTGTTTTCTATTGTTTTTAGGTTTCTTTGTGTTCTGACATTTCCAAGGAAACTTCAATTTTTTTTCAGAAAGGATTGCGTCCCTCAAGATAAAACAGTACAATAAAAACAATAATAAAGTTATAATGAGGATTAGCTTATATAATTAAGCGGCATTTGAAAGCGAGGTACTCTCTATGAATCAAGAAAAAACAGCCCTTTTCACCATTTTCGGCGGAACAGGTGACTTAGCAAAACGAAAACTTTATCCATCTCTTTACCGTTTATATAAAAAAGGTTTTTTAAAAGAACATTTTGCAGTTATTGGAACGGCTAGACGTGAATGGACAAATGAATACTACCGTGAGATTGTAATGGAGACGATTAAAGATTTAGCTGATTCATCAGAAGAGGCGACAAAATTTGCAAGTCATTTTTACTATCAAGCTCATAACGTGACCGATACAGAACATTATTCGGAATTAAAAGAACTATCCACAAAGCTGAATGAAAAATATCAGCTTGAAAATAATCGCATTTACTATCTAGCGATGTCACCAAACTTCTTTGGGACCATTACCGAACATTTAAAAGCTGAAAAATTAATTACAGACGATGGATTCAATCGTTTGATTATCGAAAAACCATTTGGCCATGACTATGAAAGTGCGGCCGTCTTAAATGACCAAATTCGTGCCTCTTTCCATGAAAATCAAATTTATCGTATTGATCATTATCTAGGAAAAGAAATGATTCAAAACATTTCAGCGGTTCGTTTTGCAAATACTATTTTTGAATCGATGTGGAATAATCGCTATATCGACAATATTCAAATTACTTTGAGTGAATCGATTGGCGTTGAAGAACGTGGCGGCTACTATGAAACAAGTGGTGCGCTTCGTGATATGGTTCAAAACCATATTTTACAAGTGGTCTCTCTGCTAGCAATGGAGCCCCCAATTGAATTAAAAGACGAAGAAATTCGTGAAGAAAAAATCAAAGCACTGCGTTCTGTTCGCATCTTCAAACCAGAAGAAGTTCGTCATTATTTTGTTCGTGGTCAATATGGTGCAAGCACTGTTCATGACGAAAAATCACTTGGTTACCGTGAAGAACAAAATGTAGATCCCGCTTCACAAACAGAAACTTTTGTAGCAGGTAAAGTCATGATTGATAACTTTAGATGGGCTGGCGTTCCCTTCTACATTCGTACAGGTAAAAAATTGCGTGAAAAAGGAACTCAAATCAACATTCAATTTAAAGGGATGCCATTAAATCTTTTCAGCGAAGACCATTCAACTCCACAAGAACCAAATGTGTTGACGATTTACATTCAACCAACGGAAGGTTTTTCACTGCAATTAAATTCAAAAAAAATCGGTCAAGGGTTAGAAACGGAATTATTGAATTTAAAACATAAAAATTCGGCTGAAACTTCAGCAAATAGTCCAGAAGCTTATGAAAAATTAATTCTTGATTGTTTAAATGGAGACTCTACCAACTTCACTCATTGGGATGAAGTCGCTCAATCATGGAAATTTGTGGACGTTATTCGTCAAGCATGGGACAAAGAAACTCCTGAATTTCCAAATTATCCAAGTGGTTCAATGGGACCTGTTTGTAGCGATCAATTACTTGAAAAAGATGGTTTCAAATGGTTTTGGAATCCTACTGGTGAGTAATCACGTAATCGACAAAAAAAGTTCTTTCAAATTTGAAAGAACTTTTTTTGTTGAATTTTATTGATGCCACTCAATGGCTAATGCTTCAAATTCAGTAAGAATTTCTGCAATTTCTCCACGATCTTTTGCATTTGCACCACTCGCTAATGGATGCCCGCCGCCATGATGGCGTTTTGCTACTTCATTGATTGCTGGGCCTTTCGAGCGCAAGCGACAACGGAAGTAACCTTCTTCTTGTTCAACAAAAATCCCCCACATCAAAATGCCTTCGACACTTCCTGGCAACGAGACAATGGCTGCTGTTTCAGAATCAGCCACGCCAAATTCTTTTAAAATCTCATTTGTTAAAAGAACATTTCCAACGCCATTTTCGTCAACTTTAATGTTCTGTAAGACATAACCGGATAAATGGGCCACTGCTTTACTCATTGTATTTAGCTGATTATTTAATGCTGTGGCTGAAAATGAATAGTCCATTAATTCAGCAGCAATTTTTAAGGTATGAGAGGTTGTCGCTGGATATAGGAAACGCCCTGTGTCTCCGACTATTCCTGCGTATAATAGACGAGCTGCTTCATCTGTCATTGTTAACTCTGATTGACAAGCATGATAAAAATCAACAATAATTTCACTGCAGCTACTCGCTTCTGTGTTCACGTAGACAAGATCACCGTAGGGCTCATCATTTGGGTGGTGGTCTATTTTAATCAGCATATCGCCTTTTGAATAGTTTTCACCACTAATACGTGGACTATTTGCTGTATCCGTTACGATAACTAGTGCGTCTTTATAATCAGCAGCTTCTACTTGATCCATTTCAGATAAGAAAGCTAAGCCTTCAACCGATCCACCTGCTTTTAAAAGACGTTTTTCAGGAAACGATGCTTTTAATAGTTCATATAGTCCACCTTGTGAACCTAACGCGTCTGGGTCTGGTCTTTGATGGCGATGGATAATAATGGTTTGATGTTCTTTGATAGCTGTTAGTATTTCAGTGAAAATGGCTTCATTCATTCAATTTGCTCCTTTTCATTCGTTTAGTTAGGTACGCTCCATCAATTGACAAATCACAATGGCTTTGGCAACAAGAGTGTTTTCAATAAATACTTCAATGTCTAGCTTAGACGAGCGTCGTCCAATTTCTAGGACTCGCGGCCGAATCTCTAATTCGCTTTCTAATTGAATCATTTTAAAATAATGTAAATTCATTTGCTCAATGACTGCATTGCGCTTTTGATACGCTAAAAGTGTTCGCTGAGAAGCGCTAGCAACCAATTCGCTTAGTACACCAAATGAGATGGTTCCAACACTGTTGGTCATTTGAGGCGTCACTTTAAACTTGAATGCTGGAATAGCTGAATGCCAATCATCTGGATTTTCACTTGTCAATTCCAGTTGTTCTGCAATTTGATCGGCAATCGTATCTCCCACTTGAGGTTGACGTTGTGCTAGTTGCATTGCTTTCATCACATCTTGCCTAGAAATAATTCCAATCAAGGTTAAATCATCTTTCACAACAGGCATAACCTCTAGCCCATCCCAAATCATTAAATGCCCCACACTTGCCACACTCATATGCGTTTTAACATAAGAGGGGTCCTTTGTCATCACTCGTTCAATACTTAGGTTATCTGGCTTTCCAACTACATCTTTAGCTGTTACAATCCCGATTAAGCGCATTTTTTTATTCACAATTGGAAAACGGGAATGTCGACTTTCATCATTTAACTTGCGGTAATCCGCTACTGTATCTTCACTATTTAAATAGATGGTTTTTTCTACATTTGTAAAAATATCGCCAACGAGCATAATGTCTTTTTTAATCAGCTGATCCGTCATTGCTCGGTTGATTAACGTTGCAACCGTAAAGGAGTCATAGGTGGTTCGAATAACAGGCAATTTGGCCTGATTCGCTAATTCCACAATCTCCTCAGTTGTGTCAAATCCACCGGTAATTAAAACTGCTGCACCGTTTTCTAAAGCGAGGCGTTGAGCCCCAATTCGATTTCCGACAATCATTAGTGAACCTGGCGTAATGTAACGTAGCATGGCGTCTTCCTTCATCGCTCCGATGACAAATTTATTTAAGACTTTATCGAGTCCATCAATTCCGCCTAAAATGTCTCCTTCGATAATCTTCACGATTTCACCATAGGTTAATTTTTCAAAATGTTCTTTCATTTTGCGTTCAATTCGAATAGTTCCCACGCGTTGAATGGTCGAAACTAATCCTATATTTTCTGCTTCTTTAATGGCACGATAAGCAGTTCCTTCACTTACTTGTAAATTTTTAGCAATCAAACGTACTGAGATTCGCTCTCCAACTGGTAACGTTTCAATATACGTTAAGATCTGGTCATGTTTTGTTGTCATCTGCTATCCTCCGACTTTTTCAACTTATAATTCGATTATTTCTCCGACCTTTAATGCCATCCCTACGTCTTTAGGTAAGGCCTCAACAAAAGCGATTGGATCTTGTTCAATCAAAGGAAATGTATTGTAATGAATTGGCACAACTTTATTAGCGTTTAGCCATTTACTAGCGATTACGGCTTCTTCTGGTCCCATAGTGTAATTGTCGCCAATTGGTAAGAAAGCTACATCAATTTTGTTGAATTCTCCGATTAATTTCATATCTGAAAATAAAGCCGTATCTCCTGCATGATAAACAGTGTGACCTCCGTCACTCAAAACAATGCCGGCTGCTAAGCCAAATGTAACAGGTTGGCCTTGCACTTCGTACATTGAACCATGTATTGCGGGAGTCATTTTGATTAAACCGAAATCAAATTGATGTTTCCCACCCATCTGCATGCCGTGGGTTTGAAGACCTTGACTCGCAAAAAAGCCAGCTAATTCAGCATTTGCAACAATTAATGCTCCTGTTCGTTTGGCGATCTCGGCAGTATCTCCGATATGATCTGCATGAGCGTGGGTGACAATAATCACATCAGCTTCAATCGTGGTTGCATCCAAATCACTTAAGGGATTTCCTGTAATATAGGGATCTATTAAAATTTGCTTATCTGTATCTGTTAAAATTTTAACACAAGACTGTCCATGCCATGATATCTTCATTTCAATCGCTCCTTCTATGTTATAATCAAACACAAAAACTGTATTAGTATTCTTCTATTGTACAACTTATTCATCTAATTTGCACCTAGCATCCAATAAAAAAGTTCAAAAACTCTGTTTAGCAGAATTCTTGAACTTATTTTTCTTTTTCCCATAGTGGCAATACAATATTTTCAAAGGTTAACGGATCAAGATTGGTTACAGTAATTCCTAATAATCGAATTTCTTTCCCTATCAACCCAACGTCTTCCCATAAATTTGAAGCATGAAAATAAATTTCTTCGCCATCTTTGACATAGCTAGGCAAACTAATACGTTTAGTCATTGTTTCATAATCAGATGTACGCACTTTTAATACAACGACTTTTCCATGCTTTTGAACCTTTAGCAAAGAAGTGTCAACTTTTCCCGCTAAAAAACGTAGTTCTGCTAATACTTCCTCGTCTGTCGTTAACGGTTGCCCATACGTATGCTCTCGACCTACTGACTTACGCACTCGAGTGCTTTCAACTGGATTGTTATCAATTCCTCTTACTTTTCGATACAAAGAATAGCCCATCTTACCAAAGCGTTGGATCAAATCCATCTCGCTTTTTTCAACTAAATCTTGTCCCGTAAAAACGCCCCAATCATGCATTTTTTCAGCGGTTTTCTTTCCTACGCCATAAAATTTTCCAATGGGTAATTCTTTTAAAAAGACCAATGCTTTTTCTGGCGGAATCACTGTGATGCCGGCAGGTTTTTTATAGTCAGATGCTAGTTTTGCAATAAATTTATTGTAAGATACACCAGCGGAACAAGTTAAATGCAATTCTTCCCAAATTTCTTTTTGAATCATTTTTGCAATAACCGTAGCACTCGTAATTCCTTTTTTATTTTCTGTTACATCTAAATAAGCTTCGTCTAAGGCTAAGGGTTCAATGATATCTGTATAGTGCTTAAAGACTTCTCGAATTTGAGCAGAAATTTCTTGATAAAGTTCGTGCCTACCTGGAATAAAAATGGCTTGTGGGCAAAGTTCATAAGCTTTTTGAGCGCTCATAGCTGAATGGATGCCGTATTTTCTTGCTTCGTAATTAGCTGTCGTAACGACGCCTCTTCCCCCATTATCTTTTGGATGCCTAGCAATCACTAATGGTTTTCCTTTTAATTCAGGATTTTCACGTTCTTCTACAGAGGCATAGAAAGCATCCATATCCACATGAATAATTTTTCTTGACGTGTCTCTCACCGGTTCTGCAAATTGTAAAACGCCATGTTCCATCTTTCTACACCTCCATCTTTCCTTTCTATTATACACGAACACAAGTTCTTTCGCTAGAACAAACAAAAAAAGTTTACTTTCTGTCAAGAAAGTAAACTTAAAAAAAATTATTTAATAGATTCCATTTTTAATCGATAGGCTAATTCTTTTTTTTGACGATTTCGTTGTCTAACGGCTTGAATCAAGCCTTTTTTAGGTGAGAAGATAAAGACTAATAAGAAAGTTATCCCAATAATAACCGCAATCATCCCTGCAATTGAAACATCCAAGAACATCGCTAATTGGAATCCAACGATACTGTCTATCACACCCACAATGCCACTAATCCATAACATTTTCTTTAATTCATTTGTCAACAGATACGCGGTAACAGGTGGTCCCACAATAAAAGCTACTACTAAAATTGATCCAACTGCCTCAAAGGCTCCAACTGCAGTGACTGAAACCAGTGTCATCAACGCATAGTGTAAAATGACTGGCGAAAATCCTAATGCAGCGGCTAAAACCGCATCAAAAGTGGCTAATTTTAATTCTTTATAAAATAACAAGATAAAAATTAAGTTGATGATTAAAATAATCCCCATTGAGTAGATTCCTTGTGCTCCTATATCCACTCCAAAAATAACCATTCGCTCAAATGGCGCAAATGCCAATTCACCAAGCAATACTGAATCTGTATCTAAATGAACAGAACCTGCATAACGGGAAATCAAGATAATCGCAATACTAAACAGTAAAGGAAATACCACGCCAATTGAAGCATCTTTTGCTAATAGCTTTGTTTGATGAAGCAATTCTGTTAACCAAACCGTAAAAACGCCCATCAAAGCAGCACCCACAATTAAAAATGGTGATGCCAAATTTTCAGTTGCAAAAAACGCCACCACGATTCCTAATAAAATAGTATGAGTAATCGCATCAGCCATCATTGTCATTCCTCTTAAAACTAAAAAGACACCCAGTAAGGAACAAGCAAGTGAAACAATAATCGCAATCAATTGAATTTCTAATTCTGGATGCAACCTAATCGCCTCCTTGATTTAAGCGGATAATCAATGCTTTTTTTTGACGCCTACGCTGTTTTAATTTCCACATCATCCCACGATTTGGTGCTATCACTAAACTAATCAGCACAATCACGCTAATCACAACAACAATTGTTGGTCCTGTTGGAATTTGCTTACCTAAGGAACTAATAACCGTTCCTAAAACACCAGAAACACTGCCAAAAACCGCTGCTAAACTCACCATCACTGCTAAGCGGTTCGTCCATTGTCTCGCGGCAACAGCAGGTCCGATTAATAACGAACTCATTAAAATAACTCCAACTGTTTGCAACCCAATAATAATCGTTACGACCGTCATCGCCGATAATAAAATACTAATACCATGAACGGGGACACCAATACTCTTAGCAAAGACTTCATCAAAAGCAATTAATTTAAATTCTTTCCAGAATAAGAACATTAATACTAACATAACCATTCCGATTCCTAACATCCATTTGACATCACCTACTAATAAGGTAGAAGACTGACCAAAAATAAAACTTTTTAATCCTGCTTGATTGGCATCTGGCGTTTTTTGAATATAGGTTAGAAAAACCATGCCTAAACCAAAAAATACAGAAGTAATCAACGCTAATGCGCTATCAAATTTTATTTTTGAATACTTAACAATGCTCATAATCAGCCATGTTGCAACTAATCCTGAGATTAAAGCCCCTATCAACAAAACTTCTGTCTGTTTAATATTCGTAATCATAAAGGCTAAACATATCCCTGGTAGCGCCGCATGACTGACAGCATCCCCCAACAAGCTCTGCTTTCGAAGCACAGCAAAACTACCAATAACGCCACTTAGCAATCCCAACAAGGCAGAGCCAAGTGCAACAACTTGAAACGTATAATCTGAAAAAAGAGTCCAAAATGTCATCTAATTCCTCACCTCTTTTGGCAACCTTTCAGCAGTTTGATAGGTTTTTGCGATATTTTCTGCTGTAAAGGTACTTTCTACTGATCCCGTTGCGACTAAAGCTTGATTGACCAGTACAACGTTATCAAAGTATTCTGGTACGGTTTGTAAATCATGATGCACCACAACAATCGTCTTGCCTTCATCTTTTAATTCTTTCAGTAACCCAATAATGATTTTCTCAGTTTGGGCATCTACTCCTTGAAACGGTTCATCCATCAAATAAATTTCCGCTTCTTGTACAAGCGCGCGTGCTAAGAAAACACGCTGACGTTGACCTCCAGATAGCTGACTAATTTGACGAGTTGAAAATTCAGACATTCCTACTTTTTCTAGCATTTTTTTAGCTAAGTCAAAATCCGCTTTTTTAGGACGTTTAAACCACCCGAGATGTCCATAACGCCCCATTACAACGACATCTATTACCGTTGCTGGAAAATCCCAATCGACACTTCCATTTTGTGGGACATAGGCAACCAAGTTTTTACTTGATTGATAACTTTGCTGCATTTGGTTTCTAAATTGAAAAGTTACTTCACCCGCAACCGGTTTAATTAAATTGATAACGGCTTTAATTAAGGTGGTTTTTCCAGCTCCGTTTGGACCGATAATCGCTGTTAATTGTCCTTTTGGTATTGCTAAACTGACATTCCACAGAACTGGTTTTTCATCATAAGCAACTGTTAATCGTTGAATCGAAATTGCTTGTTTAGTTTGTTCCATTAGTTTCACCCGCTTACTTTTTTATTTTAATGCATTCACAATTGTATCTGTATTTGCTTTTAATGTTTTGATATAAGTGGCTGTATCGTGTTTTTCATCTCCTAAAGAATCTGAATACAACTCGCCACCAATTTTTACGTCAAAGCCTTTTGCTTTTGTCGCCGCTTGTAACGCTTCAATTGTTTTAGTCGGAACCGATGATTCAACAAAGATTGCTTTGATTTGGTTTTTTACAATAAAATCAGCTAATTTGCGCATATCTCCAGTACCTGCTTCTGCTTGTGTACTAATTCCTTGTAAGCCTACTACTTCAAAATCATAACGTTGACCAAAATAACGAAAAGCATCATGGGCTGTCACTAAGATTCGTTTTTCTTTTGGCAACTCTTGCACCTTATCCATCATATACTGGTCCAATTCAACCAATTCTGCCAGGTAACGATCTAAATTTGTTTGATAAGTCGCTTGATGTTTTGAATCTGCTTTAATTAATCCTTTAGCAACTTCTTTGGCGCCTTGTTGCCACATGGAGACGTCAAACCAAATATGGGGATCTGGTTGACTAGAATTATCTTCTGATTTGAGTAATTTAGTTGTATCAAGACCGTTTTCAATTTTAATAACATTTTTACCACGTTTATCTAGCGCTTCAAAAACGTCTCCCATCTTTCCTTCTAAATGCAAACCATTGTACACCACAACATCTGCTGTCTGCATTTTAGTAACATCTTTTGCACTTGCTTGATAGAGATGCGGATCAATTCCTGGTCCCATCAATCCGTTCACTTGAACTTTATCTCCGCCGATATTTTCAACTAAATCGGTTAACATTGTGGTTGTTGCGACGACTTGTAGCTTATTTGGATCTTTTTGAGAAGCATTGCTTTGACAACCCGTCATCACTAAAACACTGAGTCCTATTAAGATAAGAAGATAGCTTCTTTTCATTTCATCTCTCCTCCTATTTGATTAGTTATAATGGTTGAATAAATAAATTACAGGCAGCTTTATAGCTTATTTGAATGGCCTGATCATCTTTAGTAAGCGTAATCGGTCCTTCATAAGCACCAATTTCAGTAATACGACATTGGTCGCCAATATTAATTCCTACTGTCACTAAATAGTCTAATAATTCTCGATCATCTAATACTCGTTGGATTTTCACATCGGTATTTACTGGCATTTCTACTAAAGTTTGTAGTGGGCTTTCGATAATTTTTCCCTGTTTATCAGGGATTACTCCGCCATGAGGACAATTAGCAGGAAAATTGAGGTATTCTTCTAAATGATTGGCTAAATTAGAAGACGTTACATGTTCCAAAACTTCTGCTTCATCATGAACTTCATTCCAAGAATAGCCCAAATGTTCTACTAAAAAGACTTCCCACAAACGATGCTTGCGTACTAAAATACTGGCTTCATGTAAACCAGCTTCTGTTAATTGAGCTCCTTGATAAGGCGTATGGTCAATGTATCCTTCTTTTAATAATTTCGACATCATTTCGCTAACAGATGCTGCCGAAACACTTAAACCTGTTACAATTTGTTTATTATTTATTTTTTGATTGGCTCCGCCTAATTCAAATATTATTTTTAAGTAGTCTTCTTTATTGGGTGTCATCTTATTTTTCACCTTTCTTTTAAGAAAATTTATTTTTAGGTTCCCCTAACTTTTAATACTATCATATCGAAAAACTCTTTAAATATCAAGATTTATTCTCTTTTTAAGTTTAAATTTACAAACTATATTAAAAAATGTAGGTTTATTTCAATTCTAAAACAATCAAATAAAAAAATAACGAACATAGAGTCGATTTTAATTGTTTTGGTTAATTATAAAGAAAAAAGCCCACTATCAGTTTCGATAGTGGACTCTTGTTTTATTTAATCTTATTCACCAATATATGAATCAATGATAATTTGACGTAATTCAACAATTAATGGTTCTTTTGGATTTGCTGTAGTACATTGATCTTCAAATGCTAATTCAGCCATGCGATCTACAGTTGTATCTAATGTCGTTTGAGTAACACCTTGGCCTTTTAGACTCATATCAATGTTTAAATCTTTACCTAATTTGATGATTTCTTGAACAAGTGATTCAACTAATTCAGCTGTTGAGTTGCCTTTAAAGCCCATAAAGCGAGCGATATCAGCATAGTCTTCATCTGCACGGAAATATTCGTATTTAGGGAATAAAGCGTGTTTTGAAGGATCTTTAGCGTTATAACGAATAACATGTGGCATTAGGATCGCATTTGTACGACCATGAGGAATATTATACTCTCCACCAATTTTGTGGGCAATTGAGTGGTTAATTCCTAAGAAAGCATTGGCAAAAGCCATACCCGCCATTGTTGACGCATTGTGCATTTTTTCTCTTGCTTCTTCATTTGCTGTGTTGTAAGAATCACGTAGGTTTTCAAAAACCAATTTGATTGCTTGTAAGCTTAGTCCACGAGTATAGTCACTTGCCATGACAGATACATACGACTCGATTGCATGAGTTAATACATCCATCCCTGTATCAGCAGTTACTGATTTAGGAACACTCATTACAAATTGTGAATCAATAATCGCTACGTCTGGTGTTAACGCGTAGTCGGCTAATGGGTATTTCACATGTGTTTCACTATCTGTAATTACTGCAAATGGTGTTACTTCTGAACCTGTTCCTGAAGTTGTTGGGATACATACAAATTGTGTTTTTGTTAATGATGGAATTTTGTACGTACGTTTTCTGATATCTAAGAATTTTTGTTTTGCTCCAAAGAATTCAGTTTCTGGTTTTTCATAGAATAACCACATGCCTTTAGCTGCGTCCATTGCAGATCCACCACCAAGTGCGATGATTGTATCTGGTTCAAAGGCGATCATTGCTTCTGTACCTGCTTTAACGGTGTTTGAAGATGGGTTAGGTTCCACTTGTGAGAAGACTTCGATTTTAACGTTATTTTGACGTTTGTATAGTTCTTTCATTACTAAGTCAGCGTAGCCAAATTGAACCATTCCTGGATCACATACTAAGAAGACGCGTTCAACGTTTTCCATTTTTTGTAAATATTGTACTGAATTTTTTTCGAAGTATACTCTTGAAGGAAGTCTAAACCATTGCATATTTTTTCTCCGTTTCGCGATTGTTTTAATGTTCAATAAGTTGATTGTTGAAACATTTTTTGAAATTGAGTTTTTACCATAAGATCCACAACCTAATGTTAGTGATGGAATCATGTTGTTGTATAAATCACCAATCCCACCTTGTGCAGTTGGAGAGTTAACCAAGATACGACAAGCTTTCATTTGAATACCAAATTCGCGTGCTAAGTTGTCATCTAATGTGTGAATTGCTGCTGAATGACCTAAACCACCAAGTTCTAACATTGTTTCACATAGTTCAAAGGCATGTTTAGTGCTTTCTGCTTTCATCATCGCCAATACTGGTGATAATTTTTCACGTGACAATGGATAGTCAGCGCCAGCACCATCTAATTCAGCAATTAAGATTTTAGTTCTTTCTGGTACTTTAATCCCTGCTAATTTAGCAATTTCATAAGCCGATTTCCCAACAATTGCTGCGTTTACAGCATATTTTCCTTCGTTCATTACAACGGCTTCTAATTTTGCTAATTCTTTAGCTTTCACTACATATACTTGATGTCTTTCAAATTCAGCTTTTACTTCGTCATAAATTTCAGCATCTACGATTACGGCTTGCTCTGATGCACAAATCATTCCATTATCAAATGATTTTGATGCAATTACGTCATTAACAGCACGTTTAATTTTTGCAGTTTTTTCAATATAACTTGGAACGTTTCCTGGGCCTACGCCAAGTGCTGGTTTGCCAGTTGAATAAGCTGATTTTACCATGCCTGATCCACCGGTTGCTAAAACGATTGCAATGTCTGGGTGATTCATTAATGTGCTTGTTGCTTCAAGTGATGGGTATTCAACCCATTGGATACATCCTTCAGGCGCTCCTGCTTTGATAGCTGCTTCGTAAAGAATACGAGCTGCTTCAGCTGAACATTTTTGAGCGGATGGATGGAAAGCAAAAATAATTGGGTTACGGGTTTTAATTGAAATCATCGCTTTAAACATAGTTGTTGAGGTTGGATTTGTCACAGGAGTAACACCACAAACGATTCCAACTGGAGCTGCAACTTCCATTAGTTGAGTTTGTTCGTCATCGCTAATAACACCAACTGTTTTATTGTGTTTGATTGAATTCCAAATGGATTCAGTCGCAAACATGTTTTTAATACATTTATCTTCATAAATACCACGACCTGTTTCTTCAACTGCCATTTTTGCTAATGGCATATGTTGTTCTAATCCAGCGAGTGCCATTTGATGAACAATGTAGTCAATTTTTTCTTGATCGAATGTTTCAAGGACTTTTAATGCTTCTAACCCTTTGCTTGCTAATCCATCAATCATTGATTGAACATTGTTTTCTTCTGCAACTTGTGTTTCTACTTTAGCTTTAACCATTTGTAGGTTCCTCCTATAGTGACTAACATTTTATTTTTAGTTTGTTAACTTCTTCACAAGAACATCATACAATGTTTTTTTAAGTTTGTAAATAGTTTTTTGTGATTATTTTCACTAATAATAAATTCCTTTACAGTACAAGGATAAAAGAGTATTTAAGCAACAAGGATGTAAGGGGATTCAAAAATAAAAATGTTTTTATTTGTTTTTTTAAATTTGAACCTTTTTCACAATCGAACCACAAAAAGAAGGAGACTGTTTTTTTGGACAGTCTCCTTCTTTTACAATAAATCATCAATTTCCATTAAGTCTAAAGAATCTACTTTATAAATCTGAGCCTCTAAAGATGCAAAATCTAAATAATCATTTGGAGATAATTTACAAATTTGCGAAATCTGTTGGTAATAATGTTCTGGTACTTGTCTTTTCCAACTAAAGCGAGTCAAATAGCGCCATAAATCTTCTTCATTGATTTGTGAGTAGCCTAATCGGTGAAACTCTTTAATTTTTAAAGATAACCATGGGGTGAATCGTTCGTACTCAACAAATGAATCCATCGTCAACTATGCGCCTCCTTTTTTTATAATCACTTTATTTTGTATCAATTTGACGTTTCTTTCCAACCAATGCAACTAATTGTAACATTGTAAAAAGAATGGAACTTTTTTTCCTAAAAGCAACATATTTAGGAATCCAAGTAGTCACGTATTTTTCTTTGTAGTGGCGTAACCCTTGAAAGCCATACAATTTCGTCCCAAAGCGATAAAGCAACCCTGCAATTCGTTCGCTAATAAAACTATAACGCGTTGCTCCAACATTTGAAAGAGGTGCCATGCCCATATTAAAGGCTTGGAACCCAAGCTCTTGGTTGTATTCAAATAATTTGATAAATAAATAATCCATTACACCATTAGGTGCTTCTTTTGTTTTATAACGCATTAAATCAATCGAAATCAATTCGTCTGACCCTGTTGGCATCATTGTAGCAAAAGCAATCAACTGCCCTTCTGGCGTCTTTACAACCGCAATTTCAGCTTGATTTAAATAGAACTCATCATAAAATCCTAGAGAAAAACCTTTTTCAGTTCGTTTTTCTAACCATTCGTCAGAAATTTGTTTTAATTCTTCAAACTGACTTGCAGAAAAAGGCGGTTGAAGCATTTCAAACAGATAGCCTTCCCGTTCAATTTTATTCACAAGAGCCCGTTCTGCTCGTCGTTTTTTCCCAGACAAGGTAAATTCAGGTAAAGAGACATGCCCTTCCTCTCCAACCTTCATAAAGTCATAGCCAAGTTCATGTAAAATCATCACCAATGAACCACTTACTTCATAAAATACTACTGAGTAACCAAATTGATCGGCTACATCCATAAAATCGACAATGGCTTTTTCAAATAAAGAGGAATCTCCAATAGGCTCTCCCATCACGACTAGTTTATCGGCTTCTTGACGAAATTGGAAAACTACTTGGTCTTCGCCATAGTAATAAAAATATTTATCTCGTAAAAAGGCCAAATGACTCACTTCATTTCCACCAAATTGATTAATGACCGCTTTTAAACGTTCCTCATCTAGTGAAACCCCAATTTTCAATTTTGACCGCATCAAGTAACTAATCACAATAGCTAAGCTGATTAAACCAATTACAACGCCAATTAAACCCGCCAGCCAAACATGCCCCGTTGGAAATAAGGAGGAATGAAATAGAACTGGTCGGCGATGATGGAATCTTGGGGAATTGAAGTAGCCGACTAAAATATACAATAACAAACTGCCAAATAAGACAGCGCCGTCTAATAAAGCTTTTCCCCAAGAATAAACAAGTTTATTTCGATAAAATTCATGCCTAGATAGATAGACACACACAATAACGATCCCTAAAAAAATCGTTAAGCCCCAAGAAAAGTCTTTGGTTAGTGTATTTAAAATGCCAAAACCTAAAATAATAATCGTAGGCCAATACGCTTTTTTTACTTTCCCTTCAATGCCCCGGGCTAATCCTAACAATAAGAAGCCAAAAATCACATTGCTCAATTGAGTAAGAAAAAAGAACGTAAACGGATAAAGCCTAGCAAACAAATAGCTGTTAAACGCTAAATTAGGAACCGTAGAAATTAAAATCATCATAATTCCCGATGAATAAACAAAAACGACTAAAAATCCATGGGCAATCTTTTGAACAAATTGCTTAGGCAAACCATCTAAGTATCGGTTGATTTTTTGTGCTCCATCGTGAGTAAAAAATGAAATGCCAATAAAAAACGGAATAATATAATAAAAAATCCGATAAAATAATAGCCAAACAACAGCGAGCTCTTTTGAGACGCCTAATTGACCTAACCCATAAATCATAAACACGTCAAAAGTTCCAACGCCGCCTGGAACCATTGAAACAATCCCAATAATTGATGCGATTACAAACAATGGAAACACTTGACCTAATCGAATGGGTTCTTGTAAAAGATAACCAATCAGCACAAAGCAGCCCATAGCGCCGCTCCATTCTAAAATAGAGCCGACAATTAATTTCAACTCACGTTTAAGGGGCAAATCCGTAAATAACGTTTTACTTTTAACTTTGGTAAATGTAAATAAAATGGGGAAATACAAGCCCCCACCCACAAGCCATGGCCAGTAATTACGGAAGGCTTCGCCGTATCCTGGTAAAGAAAAACTACCTAAAGTGACTAAAGATAAGATTGATAACCCTGATAATAAGAAAACAGCGATTTTTGAAATGGCAATAAGAATTTCTTTATGACTCGCACCTTCCCCATAGAAAGTGGCTCTTAACGAAGCTCCTAAAAACCCACCAAATCCACCAATATTCGTAAACGTATTGGTAATCCATCCAGAGGTAAAAATATGCTTTTTACTAAACTTTCCAGGCAACAATTCAACGATCGTAAAATCATAAATCATCATCGGCAAAATAGCAATTAACCCTGCAATTAACATCAAACCAATCGCTACTGGACTTTGCGTAAATAAATTTTCCTTTAAATCACGGTAATTCATATCTGCAGCAATTTTTATGACTTGTAAGACCACAAACAATGAAACAAACCCCACAAAAATAATTTTAATGAGTGTTAGATGTTGCAAAACACCTTCGATTATTTTTTTGAATTTTTCTTTCATGTTCTTTCCTCCTCCACGATAGAAAGTAAAAATACTTGAAAAAGAAACGATTCATTCTTCTTCAAGTATTCATTTTGTAGCTAATTATTTTGTTTCAGTTGGTGTTTCTTCAATAACTTCTACTTCTTCAACAACCGTTGGTTCTTCAACTAATACTTCTTCTTTTACTTCAACTGGTGTTGGAGCCGCAGTTTCTTTAATACGAGCAATTGCACCTCGTTCAAAAGTTAAGAAAACGCCATCGCAATCAATAACCACGGTACGATCTACTTCAACCACTTCATCAACGATTCCGTGTAAACCACCAATCGTTACAATTGCGTCACCTTTTTTCAAAGATTCCATCATTTTTTTCTTTTCATCTGCCGCTTTTTTCTGCGGTTTAATCATCATAAAGTACATTAATCCAAAAATTGCGATCAATGGTAAAAACGTTACAATACCTGACATTTGTTCCACTCCATTTCTCTTCGTTCCTAAAAAACTATTCTCACTACTCACTTTAACAAACTTTTCTGTTTTCAGCTAGTGATTACACATGTTTTTTAAAAGTTTTTTGCATTTGGCTTGTTAAACCCATATTCTTCAAAAAATGCTTCTCTAAATTCTAATAAATTGTCATCCATAATCGCTTGACGAACATTTTTCATTAGGTTTTGTAAGAAATATAAATTGTGATAGCTTGTTAATCGCAAACCAAACGTTTCATCCGCTTTAATTAAATGACGAATATACGCTCTCGAGTAATTTTTACATGTATGGCAATCGCATTTTTCATCAATTGGTCTAAAATCACGCTCGTATTGAGCATTTTTAACAACTAAGCGACCTGCACTTGTCATACAAGTACCGTTACGGGCAATTCGAGTTGGCAATACACAATCAAACATATCAACGCCTCGGATCACGCCATCAATTAAGGAATCCGCTGAACCAACACCCATCAAATATCTTGGTTTGTCTTCTGGAATCAGTGGTGTTGTGTATTCCAACACTTCATTCATTAAATGTTTGGGCTCTCCAACAGACAATCCGCCAATAGAATACCCAGGGAAATCCATTGAAATCAAATCTCTTGCGCTTTGCTGTCTTAATTCTTTGTAGCCCGCTCCTTGAATGATACCAAATAAACCTTGTGTCGATGGATTTGCATGTGCTTTTAACCCACGCTCTGCCCAACGGCTTGTACGCTCAATTGATTTTTTAACGTATTCAAAGCTTTCTTCAAAAGGTGGACATTCATCGAAACTCATCATAATATCTGGACCTAATTTATTTTGAATGTCAATCGCTTTTTCAGGAGATAAGAACATTTTTGACCCATTTAAATGATTTCTAAAATGAACCCCTTCTTCTTCAATGCGACGCATATCACTTAATGAAAAGACTTGGAAACCACCAGAATCTGTTAAGATTCCTTTGTCCCAGTTCATAAATTTGTGTAAGCCACCGGCTTCTTGCACAATGTCTTCACCTGGACGTAACCATAAATGGTAAGTATTGCTTAAAATAATTCCAGCACCCATTGCATCCAATTCTTCAGGTGCAATACTTTTTACAGTAGCTAAGGTACCGACTGGCATAAACATCGGAGTAGGGAACGTTCCGTGTGGCGTGATAATTTCCCCAAGTCGAGCGCCGGTGTGTTTTTCTTTTTTGATTAAGCGGTATTTAATTGCTGGCTCTGTCATTTTTTCTCCTACTTTCAATAGTGTATCTATGATTTTTTTAATCTTTAAAAGGCTGCAGCATCATCTGAATGATGCTATCTAATGTAACATGAGTTAACGTATCTTCCTTGTCATGACGGATATCACGAATCAATAACGCAAGAATCGAGTTATTAAAGATAAAACATAAGGTTTCATATTCTGACTTTGTGTAATTAGGATGATCGGATAAACGTTGCAACTGTTGGCATAAAGAATGGTTAATGTATTCTTGCTTATAAGTAAAAATAGTTTGTGCTTTTTCGTTGCCGACTTCTTTAATTGAACCAATCACCACGTCGCGATGCCTTGAATAGATGTCTTCAATAAAGTAACCTGTTTTTTCAAGCAACTCTCTTGTTGAGCTAAAGGGTTGTGAGAAAAACGCATCCACTTCTTCTTTGATTTGATTGGCATGTTGCTTAAACGCTGTGTCCATTAACGCTTCTTTTGATTTAAAGTTTTTAAAAATCGTTGTTTCGTTAACATGAGCCTCTTGGGCAATTAATTTTGTTGTCGTACTTTTATACCCAACATGAGAAATTAAATGCAACGCAGCATCAATAATTCTTTGTTGCGTTCCAGTCATCTTTTTCTCGTCGATTGGACTCACACCTCTCTAAAAATAAATTCAAAAAAACAAGCAGATGCTTGCACAACCAATAGTATAGCACAGGGATTTTTAGGTAGCAATCCTCTTAAAGAAATTCTTTTTTTAGATTAGAAGCACATTGTTTGCAAACGCTTTCTAATCGTGTTATTCTATAGTTAGAAAGAGAGATGCTTATACGAGTAAACAACAGAATTTCTCATTTGTTAAACGAAACAAGTTAAACGAAACATCGCGTTTTGATGTACCAGATTCAACTGTCCCATTTCATTTAGATTCATGATCACTATTTGTTTCATAAGTGTGTTTGATAGTCCCGAATAATGTAAGCATAAACCGAATTTTGTTTTGAAAGAAATTCCCCTAACACTTATGGCATTTCAGCTTCGCTTCAAAATTGTTTACTCGTATCCTCTCTGATTCAATAAAAAAGAGCTTCCAGTGATGAAAAACTGGCGGCTCTTTTTTTGATTGCTTACTTATTTTATTTGACAAACATCGCATCGCCAAAGCTAAAGAAGCGGTAGCGTTCTTCCACTGCATGATGGTAGGCTGCTAAAACATTTTCTCGTCCTGCAAAGGCACTCACCAACATAACCAATGTTGATTTTGGTAAATGAAAATTAGTTGAAAAAGCATCAACCACTTTAAATTGATAACCAGGTGAAATAAAAATACTTGTCCAACCGCTATCGGCTTTGATTTCGCCATCAAATTTTGTGCCAATTGTTTCGAGTGTTCGAATCGATGTTGTACCCACTGCCACAATTCGACCACCACTTGTCTTAACTTCGTTCAATTTCGTCGCCGCTTCCTCTGTCAAACGATAGAATTCAGAATGCATATCATGGTCCTCAATAGAATCCACACTAACAGGTCTAAAAGTACCTAAACCCACATGAAGTGTTAGAAAAACAAGTTCAACACCTTTTGCTTTGATTTTTGCTAACAGGTCTTCTGTAAAATGCAACCCTGCTGTTGGCGCTGCTGCTGATCCATTTTCCTTAGCGTAAACCGTTTGATAGCGTTCATTGTCTTCTAAACGTTCTTTAATATAAGGAGGCAATGGCATTTCGCCAAGAGATTCTAAGACTTCAAGAAAGATGCCCTCATATGAAAAATCAACAATTCTACCGCCATGTTCTAATTCTTCCACAACCGTTGCTTTTAAACGACCGTCACCAAAGCTAATTTCAGTTCCAACTTTTGCACGTTTTGCTGGTTTAACGAGTGTCTCCCACTGGTCATTGACTGTATTTTTTAATAGTAATACTTCTAAATGTCCGCCGGTTTCTGGCTTTGTTCCATAAAGTCTAGCTGGTAAGACACGTGTGTCATTCATCACTAACGCGTCGCCTGCATGTAATTCATCTAAAATATCTGTAAAGTGCTTATCTGATACCTCACCCGTCTTGCTATCCAAAACAAGTAAACGTGAACTTGAGCGGTCACTTAGCGGGGTTTGAGCAATTAGTTCTTCTGGTAAATCAAAATCAAAATCTTTCGTTGATAACATGTTCATTTCTCCTATTTATCTGGCTTTTAATTTTTTTCTATAGGATAAGAATACCCTAAATGCTCGTAGCCTAAAGGGGTCACAATCCGTCCTCTTGGTGTCCGTTGCAGAAAACCCATTTGCAATAAATACGGTTCGTACATATCTTCTACGGTTTCTGTTTCTTCTCCGATATTAGCTGCAATCGTTGACAAACCTACTGGCCCTCCACGATACAATTCAATCATCGTAGTCAGCATTTTTTGATCCACATAATCCAATCCTTCTTGATCGACTCGTAATAGGGCTAGCGCTTCATCTGCCATTCTTTGACTGACTTCACCTTCGCCTTCGACTTGAGCATAATCTCGCACGCGTTTTAATAAGCGATTCGCAATCCGCGGGGTTCCTCTTGAGCGTCTAGCAATTTCATGGGCTCCCGTATCGTTGATTTTCGTTTGAAAAACGTCTGCTGAGCGGATCACGATTTCTTTTAAATCTTTCACTGGATAATATTCCATATGGGAAACGATTCCAAATCGATCCCTTAAAGGCGCAGATAACAAACCTGCTCTTGTTGTCGCACCAATTAACGTAAAGGGCGGCAATGGAAAATGGACGGGGTGAGCGCTTGGACCTTGTCCAACAATAATATCAACAAAAAAGTCTTCCATTGCGGAATACAGCATTTCTTCTACCATTCGAGGCATGCGATGGATTTCATCAATAAACAGAACGTCTCCTGCTTCTAATTCGTTTAATAACGCCACCAAATCGCCAGCCTTTTCAATTGCTGGACCACTGGTGGTTCGAATTCCTACTTGCATTTCATTTGCAATTACCATTGCCATTGTTGTTTTCCCTAAACCTGGTGGTCCATATAAGAGAACGTGGTCTAATGCTTCTTCACGGTTTTTAGCAGCTTCAATGTAAATCGTTAACTCTTTTTTTACTTTGTCTTGGCCGATGTATTGAGCTAACGTTTGGGGGCGTAAAGATTTTTCAATTGTTACCTCTACTCCGTCCTCACTCTCACCAGAAACAATCCGTTCTTCAAATGTCATCTAATTTTCACCACTTTTCCTAAAATTCCAGTTTATTTTTTCATTAACAAACGTAAGGCCGCTCTTAAATAAGCATCTGTTGAATGTTCATTTAAAGCGATTAGTTTTGGTTCAATTCGTTTGATTTCTCTTGAGCTGTAGCCCAATGCGGTTAATGCTTCTACGGTTTCTGCAATGTGTCCGTTATTCGTTGTTAAGACTAACTTTTCTTGCAAGGCGCCTTTTCCTGCACTTGAAGAAACCGTTAAATCGTCTAGTTTGCCTTTTAAATCCAATACGATCTGAGAAGCTGTTTTCTTTCC
Source organism: Carnobacterium divergens (assembly GCF_900258435.1). NCBI lineage: Bacteria > Bacillati > Bacillota > Bacilli > Lactobacillales > Carnobacteriaceae > Carnobacterium > Carnobacterium divergens. The sequence goes on from NZ_LT992558.1 coordinate 2,068,383, forward strand.
AACACCAGGAAATTTTGTTAAGTACGCCACATCATCATTTTCAATTGCGGCAACTAACCCTTCATGGTCATCACTAGCTAAAATCGCTAAGCTACTTTTTGGTCCTATTCCAGAAACGCTGATTAATTTTAAATACAATTGCTTTTCGCTAAAATCTTTAAAGCCAAATAATGTTATCGCATCTTCTCGGACCGCTTGATAAACATAGACTTGAACTTCTTGGTTTAATTTACTTGAAAATCGAAAAGGGTTCGCAATCAATAATTGGTAACCGATCCCACCATTTTCAATCACGATATACGCTGGTCCTACAAACGTCAACGTGCCTTTGATGTATTCATACATGTGTTCGATCTCCATTCTATTCTATAGTACATTCGTTCCCCTAGCATTTTACCATATTTTCAAGATTAAATGGACTTTCTAATGGAAAAATCTTTATTTTCGTCATTTCCTTACTAAAAAAGGAAAAACACAAAGACAAAGGCAGCTCCCTTATCTTTGTGCTTTTTTAAGAAAATAGCGAACGATACTGACCGTAGCCTTCCGCTTCCAATTGATCAACTGGAATAAAACGTAGGGCTGCTGAATTAATGCAGTAACGCAACCCACCAAGTTCAGGCGGACCATCATTAAACACATGACCTAAATGAGAATCTGCTGCTTTGCTTCGAACTTCAGTACGTGTCATTCCAAATTTGTGGTCTACTTTTTCTACTACCTCATTTTTTTCAATCGGTTTCGAAAAGGCCGGCCAACCACAACCTGCATCGTACTTATCTTTTGACGTAAAAAGTGGCTCGCCACTGACAATATCAACATACAGTCCATTTTCATAAAAATCATCAAATTCCCCTGTAAAAGCATGCTCCGTTCCATTTTCTTGTGTGACTTCATATTGAATCGGGCTTAAGGTCTCTTTTAATTCTTCTTTCGATGGTTTTTCCATTTTCTTCACCTCTTTAGTTTAATTGTCTATAGTATAGCAAACAATGACTAAAAAGGAGCATTTCTTGCTTACTGTATTTCGTTTAACATTCTGGCTACTACAGAGACGGGAAATCCCGCGACGCTATAAAAATCGCCGTCAATTTTTTTGACAAGTAGCGCGCCTTTCCCTTGAATTCCATATGAGCCGGCTTTATCCATCGGTTCTTTAGTCGCAATATACGCATCAATTTCTGCTGGAGTTAACTCAAAGAGAGTCACTTTGGTTGTCACGACTTGCGTAGCTTTTTGTTGTCCTTTTGTCAGATGGACTGCTGTCAACACTTCATGTGTCGTTCCGCTTAGTTGCTCAAGCATTCTTTTAGCATCGGCTTCATCCTTTGGTTTCCCCATAATCTCACCATTTAGAACCACAATCGTGTCGCTTCCAATCACTAACTCATCTGGATACTCTTTGGCTACTTCATTGGCTTTACGAATCGCTAACACTTCCACAACTTCAGGACCTTTCATTGACGGTGGGGTCGTTTCGTCTACATCAGAAACAACTACGTCAAAATCTGTTGTGATTTTACTGAGCAACTCTTTTCTTCTAGGAGAACCTGAAGCTAAAATTAAGGTCATTTTTCATCTACCTGCTTTCTTAATGTGGGTCTTGGATACGTTTAAACATTTTTTCCATATCTTTATTAGTAAATTGAATCAAGACTGGACGGCCATGAGGACAATTATAAGGATTTTCTGTTTTTGCTAAATCTACTAACAAGGCACGAGCTTCTTGATCGTTTAGATAATGATTGGCTTTAATTGAACCTTTGCAACTCATCATAATAGCCGTTGCTTCTCTAAACTTCGCCACGTTAACCGTTCCTTGTTCTAAAAGCAAATCAATCATTTCTCTAACGATTTCTTCTTCTTCCCCTTTATTAAACCAAACTGGATGACTTCTTAGTAAGAAACTATTTTGTCCAAAAGGTTCTAAGAAAATTCCAATCTCTTCAAGTGCTGGTTGATTTTCTTTGATTTTAATGGCATCGCTATTTGGGTAATCTAGCATCATTGGAACTAGTAAGTCTTGCAGGTCACGACTGACTTCCCCAATTTTTTTACGGAAATACTCATACTTGATTCGCTCTTGCGCCGCATGTTGATCCAAAATATACAACCCATTTTCATTTTGTGCAAATAGATAGGTGCCATGCATTTGACCAATATACTCTAGCGTTGGCAAGTGTGAAGCAGCTTTTTCAGTTTGTTGGGCTTCTCTTTTTAGCAAATTAGTTGCCGTGTTTAAATAAGGTTCTTCATGAAGCTCTTCTAATTCACTGATGGGGCGATCCATAGTTGGGATTGATTCTGTTACTGTTGGTTCAACTAGGAAACTTTCTGCTACTTGATCATCCTGTGTATCCTCAAAAGGCGCCGCTTCTTCTTCTACCAACTCTTCATGTTTAAATGGAATTGGTTGGAACGGATCGGTTGGCTTTTCTTTCACGAGGGGCTCTTTCACTTGGTAAGCAGGCTGATTTTCAGGTTTAGTTGAGGACGCTACATTCAAGTCAATTTTTGTTTGTTCGGCTTTAAATTTTGTCGCGTCATATGGCTTTTTAAAGCTAAAGTTCTCCATCGCTTCTGGAATCAATTGTTCTTTACTAAGAGCTTGATGAATTGCATCTTCAATTAAGCCCATTAGTTCTTTTTCTTTACTGATCCGAACTTCTTGCTTTGTTGGATGCACATTCACATCAACTAATAGCGGGTCCATCGTAATATCTAAGGCAACAATTGGAAAACGACCTACCATTAATTTTGAACGATAGCCTGCAATAATTGCCTTATTAAGCAGGTAATTTTTGATGTAACGCCCATTGATCATAATGGACATATAATTACGGCTTGCTCTTGTGACTTCTGGTAATGAAATAAATCCTTTAACATTGAAGTCTAAATCTTCATTTTCAATCAAACGCATTTTTTTTGCAATTGCAACGCCATAAATCCCTGCTAAGGTTTGTTTTAAATCCCCCTTTCCCGAAGTGCGCAACATTTGATTGCCATCATGAACTAAACGAAATGCAATCATTGGGTGACTCATCGCCAAGCGATTGACGATATCTCCGATTGTTGCTAGTTCGGTTTGTAAGGTTTTAACGTATTTTAACCGAGCTGGAGTATTGAAAAATAAATTGCTTACGGTAATGCTTGTTCCTTTTCTTGATGGATTTGGACGCTCTTCCTCGATATCCCCACCTTTTAAAGAAATGTACGTACCCGCACCAGACCCTGTCGCCGTTTCTAAGATGACTTCGGATACAGAGGCAATACTTGGCAAGGCTTCTCCACGAAAACCTAGCGTGCGAATTCTAAAGAGGTCGTCTCGAGTATGAATCTTACTTGTGGCATGGCGTTTAAAGGCATTTTTCACATCTTCTGCTTCAATGCCATCACCATTGTCAATAATTTGAATTTTTTTCAAACCAGCTTCTTCAATTAAAATGTCGATTTGGGTGCTGCCTGCATCTATTGAATTTTCAACAAGTTCTTTAACAACCGAAGCGGGGCGCTCAATTACTTCACCAGCCGCAATTTGATTGGCGAGTTTTTCTGAAAGTTCTTCAATTTTTGCCATTTCTCCTCACCCTTTCTACTTAAATTGAATCTATTTTAGCTTTCCTTGTAGTTCACTTAAGGTATTGATTGCTTCAAGAGGCGTCATAGACAATAAGTTTATAGTTTGTAACGCTTTGATAACTTCACTTTCATTCGGGTTCAATGAATCAAACAATGATAATTGACCTTGTTCTTCTTCAAGAATATCTAACATTGGCTCTTGTTCACTATTTGTTTTAATTGCCATTTGAGGTGCTTGCTCAACATCAATAACAACTGGCTCTTGTTTTTCTAATTTTTCTAAAATAGCTGCTGCTCGAATCAATAAATCTTCTGGCAAACCAGCTAGTTTCGCTACATGGATTCCGTAACTTTTATCGGCTGGCCCAGCCATCATTTTGTGTAAGAAAACAACTTCACCATCTTCTTCAACTGCTCCTACATGGATATTTTCTAAGCCTTGTAAGGATTCTTCTAACACGGTTAATTCATGATAATGGGTTGAAAAGAGCGTTTTTGCATGAACATGCTGATGAATGTACTCAATAATAGCTTCAGCAAGTGCCATTCCATCATAGGTTGCAGTCCCTCGACCAATTTCATCAAATAAAATTAAACTACGATCGGTGGCATGTCGTAATGCTTGATTTGCTTCCATCATTTCCACCATAAAGGTACTTTGACCAGAAATTAAATCATCGGCTGCTCCAATACGAGTGAAAATTTGATCAAAAATCGGCAGCTCAGCTGTCTCAGCCGGTACAAAGCAACCCATTTGAGCCATAATAACGGTTAAGGCTAACTGACGCATATACGTACTTTTACCAGACATGTTGGGTCCAGTAATCAAAAGAATATCTGTTTGCTCATTCATCACGACACTGTTTGGCACGTAACGTTGTTGCCCTAATACTTTTTCAACAACTGGGTGACGCCCTTCTAGCAGATTGATTTCATGAGTTCCCTGTTTCATAACTGGTTTAATATAATGGTACTTTTCACTGATGGTCGAAAAGCTTTGTAAAACATCGATTGTGGCAACCGTTTTAGCTAGTTTTTGCAAGCGTTCAATGTATTGTTTTACGGTTTCACGAACAGCAGTAAACAACTCATATTCCAATGCTACTGATTTTTCTTCAGCTTCTAAAATCAAGGTTTCTTTTTCTTTTAAGTCGGGTGTAATAAAGCGTTCTGCATTTGCTAAGGTTTGTTTGCGCTCGTATGTTCCTTCTGGTAACGATGCTAAATTGGCTTTTGTTACTTCAATGTAATAACCAAATACGCGGTTATAACCAATTTTTAACGTTTTAATGCCCGTTTTTTCACGTTCTTGGGCTTCTAATTGAGCAATCCATTTTTTGCCGTTTCGCATGGCATCACGATATTGATCCAATTTTTCATGGTACCCGTCTTTGATGACCCCACCATCTTTAATGGCTAGAGGGGCTTCTTCGTCAATTGCGTGTTCAATTAGTTCTACTACCTCCGTTACAGGATCTAATGCAATTAGGAGGTCATCCCACTCTCCATCGTTAATAATGGCAATAATATCAATTAATTGAGGAATTTGAAGGAGAGAAGTTTTTAATTGAATCAAATCACGACCGTTCACATTTCCAAAGGCCACTCGTCCCGCTAAACGTTCTAAATCGTAAACGCGAGTCAGCGCTTCGTTTAAATCGGTTCGTTCAAAAAAGTGATTGATTAAATTTTCCACAATCAATTGACGGCTTTTAATTTTGGCTTCTTGAATCAAAGGACGATCAATCCATTGTTTTAATAAGCGTCCTCCCATTGCTGTTTTGGTTTCGTCTAGTAACCACAATAACGTTCCTTTTTTCTGACCATTTCGAATCGATGACGTTAACTCTAAATTATGTTTTGAATAGTGATCCATTTTTAAGAAGTGAGTGGGTATGTAGCTTTCTGCTTTTTGAATATGACTTAAGCTACGTTTTTGAGTGACACTTAAATAGGATAATAACAGCTTCAAAACAGCTACCGTTTTTTCTTCATCAATTTCGCTGGTTAAGTATGAAAATTCAGCATTTTCTACCATTGTTGTTTGGGTTGAAATCATTACACCCAATTTATTTTTTAATTCTTCTTGTAACAATTCTTCATCTAAATTTTCAAAAACAACTTCTTTTGTTTGAATACTGGATAATTCATTGATTAAATCTTCTTTTGACGTTAAGCAAGTCGCTTTTAATTCTCCCGTACTTAGATCTACATAGGATAAGTTAAACTCATGGTCGTTGACGACAATGAGAGCTGATAAGTAATTATTTGATTTTGCATCCATGTTTTTCATTTCAATCGCTGTTCCAGGAGTCACTAATTGAACAACTTCTCTTTTGACCATTCCTTTAGCCGTTTTTGGATCTTCTACTTGCTCACAGATGGCAACTTTGTACCCTTTTTCAATTAAAACATCAATGTATCCTCTAGCAGCGTGATATGGAACCCCGCACATCGGGATGGGATCATCTGCGTTACGGTTACGACTAGTTAAAGTTACTTCTAATAATTGCGATGCATTAATGGCATCCTCATAAAATAATTCGTAAAAATCACCTAAACGATAAAATAAAAAAGCATCTGGGTATTGAGATTTTATGGCTAAATACTGCTCCATCATTGGAGTGTGTTTGGTTTTTTGTGGCATGTGTATCCAACTCCTTTCGTCGACTATTTTTAACTTAATTCAGTTAATTTTTCTTCAATCTCTTTTACAAGTTCGTCTTGAATCGTTCCAACTAGTTGTTGCAATAAATCATCTGCTTCAATAAGTGAATCTTGATAACTTGTCACTACGATGTGTTCATTAAATTCTCTTGTTAGTTGTTCAGACTCTCTGATTGCTACTTTTTCAGCCTCAGGTTTGCCGTAGTGATTAAACGCTACGGCTTCTTTTTGTTTTATTTTAATTTGTTCAATCAAAGTATTTAAATGTGCATGATTTTGTGCTTTTTCTTCAATTTGTTGATAATTTTGAATGGTTTCATTTTCTTGCAACAATTGTGTTAATTTTTCTAATGTCTCTTTAGTGGCTTCATCTAATAAAGATTCAGGCTCTTTTCTAAACATTAAAAGTCGCCTCCAAATGGACGGTCTTCGTTAATCACAATATTTTGAATACTTTTAGCTTTCCCTGTTAGATCGTCTAATTCAATCAAACAAGCTGACAAAATTTTACGGCCTTCTTTTGGTACTTCAAAGCGTGTTGGCATCTGTGTTAAAAAGCGATTAAGAACCTGCTCTTTCGTCATTCCTAAAACACCATCATAAGGACCTGTCATCCCTACATCCGTCAAATAGGCTGTTCCTTCTGGTAAGATTCTTGCGTCATTGGTTTGCACATGGGTGTGGGTGCCGACAACTGCCGAAACACGACCATCTAAGAACCAGCCCATCGCTTGTTTTTCACTTGTCGTTTCAGCATGAAAATCCACAAAAATCAAGGGCGTACGTTTTCTTGCTTCTTCTACTAATTCTTCAATTTTTCTAAAAGGATCATCTAAATCCGCCATAAACACACGACCATGTAAATTAATAACAGCTAGTTCTAATTGATTAACTTTAATAAAGGCCATGCCTTTTCCAGGCGTTGTGTCTTCTGGGTAATTTGCTGGACGAATCATTTTTTTGGCATCGTCAATAAATTCAAAGATTTCGCGGTTATCCCAAGTATGATTTCCCATCGTTACGATATCCACGCCATCTTGTAAAAAGCCTTTGTATATTTTTTCAGTGATTCCGCGTCCTGCTGCTGCATTCTCACCATTTAAAATCGTCACTTGTGGACGGTACTCTCTTTTTAATTTAGGTAGGTATTCATGGACCATTTCGCGTCCCATTGATCCTACAACATCTCCGACAAATAATAATTTCATTTTATATGGCCTCTTCTCTTTTTATACATCACTTTATTTTACCAATATTTGAACTTAAATAAAAGGGGGGACTTCTTACTAAAAAAAGATGGGAAAGAGTAAATTTACTCTTTCCCATCTTTAGGATGCTTATTTTGCGTAATCAACCGCTCTTGTTTCACGAATAACGGTTACTTTTATGTGCCCTGGATAATCAAGTTCATCTTCAATTCGTTTTCGAATGTCACGAGCTAAACTGATTGCACCAAGATCATCAATTTGTTCAGGTTGAACCATAATACGAACTTCGCGCCCTGCTTGAATAGCGAAACTTCTTTCAACGCCTTCAAAACTATTCGAAATGCCTTCAAGTTTTTCTAAACGACGGATGTAGTTTTCAAGAGATTCACTTCTCGCTCCTGGTCTCGCCGCTGATAATGCATCCGCTGCTGCAACTAATACGGATATAACCGAAGTGGCTTCGGTATCTCCATGATGAGATGCGATGGCATTGATAACAGTTGCATTTTCTTTGTATTTCGTCGCAATCTCTTCACCGATTTCTACGTGAGAACCTTCAATTTCGTGATCTAACGCTTTACCAATATCATGAAGCAAACCAGCCCGTTTTGCTAAGGCAACGTCTTCTCCAAGTTCTGCTGCTAAAACACCTGCTAATTTAGCTACTTCAATCGAGTGATTTAAAACATTTTGACCGTAACTTGTTCTAAAGCGTAAACGACCTAGAATCTTAATTAAATCTGGATGCAATGAATGAACACCAACATCAAAGGTTGCTTGTTCCCCAATTTCTCGGATGCGCTCATCCATTTCTTTTCTTGATTTTTCAACCATCTCTTCAATTCGAGCTGGATGAATTCGACCATCTTGAATTAATTTTTCAAGTGTCATTCTTGCTATTTCGCGTCTGATTGGATCAAATCCACTTAAAATAACAGCTTCAGGAGTATCATCAATAATCAAATCAATTCCTGTTAGAGTTTCAAGGGTTCTGATATTACGGCCTTCACGACCAATAATCCGACCTTTCATTTCATCACTTGGTAATGTGACTACCGAAACTGTCGTCTCAGAAACTTGATCTGCTGCACAACGTTGAATTGCTAATGAAATCAGATTTTTTGCTTTTCGATCTGCTTCTTCTTTAGCACGTTGTTCAGAATCTTTAACCATTACAGCTAATTCATGGGATAAATCTTCTTCTGTTTCTTTGATAATCATGCTTTTAGCTTCTTCTCGTGATAAAGCCGCAACTCTTTCTAATTCAAGTTGTTGTTCCTCAACTAGTAATGTTGCTTTTTTCTCTTGATCGTCAATTAGCTGTTGTCTTGAACTTAGTTTTTCTTCTTTGGCTTCAAGGGAACGTTCTCGTTTTTCTAGTCCGTCATCTTTGCGGTCTAGGTTCTCTTCACGTTGTAGTAAACGATTTTCTTGTTTCAGAATGTCGCTTCTTCTCTCTTTTAGCTCCGTTTCAATTTCAGTTCGGTATCTGTGATTTTCATCCTTCGCCTCCAACAAAGCTTCTTTTTTCATGGTCTCTGCTTCTCTTCTTGCTTCCTCCAAAATTCCAGTTGCAGTGTTTCTAGCTCCTGCTAGTTCCTTTTCGTGAGTTGACTTGCGGACGATATATCCTGCGATTAGACCAACAACTAAAGCAACGATAGCGAAGGCTACACTAATAATTAACATTCTTCCACCTCCGTATCATGTATTTAATTGGTCATTTATCATTTCTTTTGGTAAAAATATTGTTTTTAACAAATTTTTATCCCTATCTTTTATAAGTGTAATACAACACACCTCTAATTTTAATTGTAGAGAGGGTACATGTCAACTTAAATAGTGTGATTTGTTGAACCTTTTTATAAATATCAGTTATCTATCAAATTAAATAATTATAGTTATCGTTATTAATTTATTGTTTATACTCTAGTTTTCTATTTTTTCTGTTAAATCTCCATTGATAGCGCTCTCTTTTTATTTAAAAAAAAGAAGTCAATTTATTTTTTAAATTGACTTCTTTCATCTATTTATTTTTCGATTTCTGGTAAATCTAAAACAAGTTCACTTTTTTCTGCAACTTGTTTTTTTGTTTCTTTTGCCGTTTTCTTTTCAGAAGTTTTTTCTGCAACTTCTTCACCAATTCCATAGGCTGCACGAACTTTTTTCTCAATTTCTTCTCTTAACTCAGGATTGTCTTTAAAGTATTTCTTCGCATTCTCACGACCTTGACCAATTCGTTCGCCTTCGTATGAATACCAAGCACCACTCTTATCAACGATGTCTTTTTCTGACCCCATATCTAATAGCTCACCAACTTGAGATATTCCTTCACCGTACATAATATCTACTTCAGCTACTTTAAAAGGAGGAGCAACTTTATTTTTTACTACTTTAATTTTCGTTCTATTCCCAACAACGTCGGTGCCATTTTTGATTTGTTCTGCACGACGCACTTCCAAACGAACTGTTGCGTAGAATTTTAATGCGCGACCACCTGGTGTAATTTCAGGATTCCCAAACATTACGCCAACTTTTTCACGAATTTGATTGATAAATAGTGCAATTGTTTTCGTTTTATTAATTGAACCTGATAGTTTCCGTAAGGCTTGAGACATTAAACGAGCTTGTAAACCAACATGACTCGCTCCCATCTCGCCTTCAATCTCTGCACGAGGAACTAATGCTGCTACTGAATCGATTACAACAATATCAACCGCACCACTTGATACTAAAGCATCAGCGATTTCTAATCCTTGTTCGCCTGTATCTGGTTGAGATAATAGCAACTCATCAATGTCTACACCTAGATTTTGTGCATATTGGGGATCTAATGCGTGTTCAGCATCAATAAAGGCAGCAATTCCGCCTTGTTTTTGAACTTCAGCAACTGCGTGTAACGCTACCGTTGTTTTACCTGAACTCTCAGGTCCATAAACTTCAACGATACGCCCTTTTGGAAATCCACCTACTCCTAAAGCCACATCTAGTGCTAATGAACCACTAGGGATGGTTGAAATTTGAGTATCAACTTTTTCGCCTAGTTTCATTACGGAACCCTTACCAAAACTCTTTTCAATTTTTTTCAATGCTGCGTCCAATGCTTGTTTACGATCATCTGCCATTAAAATTCCTCCTCAATCTATCTTCAAAAATATTATTTACTAGTTCATTATCAGTTATTTTACGGTTACAAGTTATATAATAATAGTTCTTACTAAAAAAAGCAAGAGAAAATCGAACAAACATTCGGTTAAAAGATATTTATTTTTCTTTAACCTTTAGAAACCTATCTGTATCAACGATTTCAACTTTCTGTTTCTATTGGCAAAGAGAGCAATACTCTTCGAATTAAATCAAATCCCGCTAAAATCGCTTGTTCTCGATTTCCGTTTCGATCTCTGGAAAAATGATGACAAACGGCTATTGTTGGTTGATTTTCTTGCGCCAGCGCGATCCAAACTGTTCCTACCGGTTGATTTTCAAGCATAGCTGGGCCTGCAACGCCAGTAAATGATAGGGCCATTTTGGTTTTCATTAATTGTCGAATCCCCTCTGCCATTTCAATTGCACATTCTTTACTGACTGCACCTTTTTCAGTTAATGTTTTTCCTGAAACACCAAGTAGCTGTTCTTTGATTTCATTTTGATAGGCAACAACACCCCCGCTAAAGATATCTGAAGCACCTGCCACACTTGCTAACAGACTTTGAAAGCCACCGCCTGTTAAACTTTCAGCGGCTGTAATTGTGAGTGCTTGTGTTTTTAGTAATTCAACAACTACTTCTGGTAATCGAGTCGTGTCTCCATAGCCATAAAAATACTCACCTACGCGCAGTTGGATCTTTTCTTCTAAGTTGTCCAATAACATTTGACAACAGGCCTGAGAGTCTCCGTTAGCAGTAATTCTAAGTGTCACTTCATAATCTCCTGCATAAGGGGCTAATGTTGGATTGGTTTGTTCTTCAATTAAGTCATCTAATACCGTAACCAGTCGTGATTCGCCGATGCCATAAAAGCGCAATACTCTAGAAACCATCAAGGATTCGGTTGGGTTTTCTTTTTGTAATAGTGGCTTAGCCTCATTTAAAAACATCGGTTTCAATTCATTGGGGGGGCCGGGTAACAATAAGTAGTTCACGCTATCTTTTTTTAAGAACATGCCTGCTGCTAACCCCGTTTTATTAGCTAGTACGGTTGATCCTTCAATGACCAGTGCTTGTAGTCGATTGTTTTCCGTCATCGGGCGTTTGCTTCTTTGATGGAATGCTTGAATTTTTTCAAGAGCATTTTGGTCACTTACCAATTTCCTTTTTAGATGAGCGGCTACTGTCTGTTTTGTCATATCATCTTTTGTGGGTCCCAAGCCACCTGTTAAGATAATCAAATCGTTTCTTTTTTCAGCTTGTTCTAAAACTGTCTCTAAGCGCTTGGCATTATCCCCAACCACTACATGATGGTAAACATTTATTCCTAAGGCTGCTAACTCTTGTGATAAGAAAGCTGCATTTGTGTTAACAATTTGACCCAATAGTAGTTCGGTACCTACTGCAATAATTTCAGCTTTCATCTTCATCTCTCCTCTTATTTTATATTATCTGCATTCGTTTCATTTTTCATTTTTTTGATAAATTCAATGAATTCTCTTATTTATTTTAGCACAATTCGATAAAAAAAGAGAAGCTTAGCAAATCGCCAGCTTCTCTTTCATTCTTACATAGATCCTTTAAAAACGTCTTTATTTTTTATGAAGTAGTCAACACCTGAATAGATTGTAAAGAACAAGCAGACATATAACATAATCGTTGCGAATGGAAAACCCATTCCTTCAAATGGAAAATTATTTAAGAATAATAAAATAATTGCCACCATCTGTGTAGCTGTTTTGATTTTCCCTGGCATAGCAGCAGCCATCACTTCACCGTCTCCAACTAGTAATAAACGTAAACCTGTTACTGCTAATTCACGACAAATGATAATTGCAACGACCCAAGAAGGAACAATGCCTTGACCAACTAGTACGATAAAAGCCGTTACTACAAGCATTTTATCTGCTAATGGATCCGCAAACTTCCCAAAATTTGTGACTAAACCTCTTGCGCGGGCAATTTTGCCATCTAACCAATCTGTTATACTTGCTAAAGCAAAAATAATGGCACCCACCAATTGAGTCACTTCAATTGATGAACCTAGTACTGATACTTCTCCCCAGTTTAACGGTGCTAAAACAATCACCATAAAAATAGGAATCATAAAAATACGAAGAACGGTTAACTTATTTGGTAAATTCAATAGTATTTCCTCCACTCTTAACTGATAATTCTGAACTGAATCTCTTTAATCATAATCAACTCACTACGATTCGTCAATGAAATTCTACTCTATCCTTAGTTGTATTTCACTCATCTCCAAGAGCCAATTCACTCAACTCATCGTATCCGATTTGTTCGCCTATTTGGTTGGCAACGGGGTAGTCAATTACTTTATCATCCATCATTTTTTGAACAATTTCTCGTTGCATTTGCAAGGCTAGTCGAGCATAGTAGTTTGATTGTTCCACTTCATCTATATCATCTTGGCTTTGTTTCATAAAGCGATTGTAACGTTGAATAACTCGCAGTGTTTCTTTTCTGTTAGTGGCATTCATTTGATTTTGCAGCGCTTGAATCGTTGCCTCTGCACTGATTTTTTGGGCCAACTTAAATTCTTCCATGATTTGCTGATTGTTCTTAAATCGTGAACTGAAGTGTTCTTTAATGTCTTTTTCTTCCATATGATTTAATCGATTTCTCAGCAAACTAAATTTCAATCGGAAAAAGATTTTCTTAATGAAGTTCTTTTCTTCAAACTGTTTAGAAGAAGCTCTAAATACTGAAAACAACTCATGGGCTTGTTTAGAAATCACATTATTGTTGTATAAATCATCAATTGTTTCAGATTGAATCGTACTAGCGTAATTCAGCAATTGTTTCACTTGTTTTTTATCCATTTCACGAATCGAAACCTCTTCTGTATCTGCTAATTTCCGCGTCAATTCTACAACTGTTTGATTGATGTAATATTGATTTGAAGGGGTCCTTTTAGCTTCTAATTGTTGACTTGTTTGTTTTAAAAGTAGTGCATATGCTGCTTTAAAATCTAAGAAATCCGTCCTTATTTCAGGTTCTTCTTCCTTAGGTAAAATCAACGGTAAGAAAATCGTCGCACTGACTAAACTAATTAAAATAATCATCGCCGTAATAAATAACAATTCATTACGTAAGGGAAAGGCTTGTCCATTTGTTAAAACCAACGGAATTGACAAAGCCGTTGCTAACGAAATGGTTCCATGAACGCCTGCTAAAGTTGTGATTAACGCATATTTCCCTCGGCTGATTTGATCTACTTGTTTCTTTTCAGCACCCAATACAAAAGATTTGAAATAATCTTCAAATTTCATCGCATTCGGTTCGACAAAATGTTCATGCAGTAAATAGACCCAACTAAAACGAACGGCCATTAGAAATAACGAAATGATTAACGCTAATCCTAATAACTCTCCAACTAAAAAATTTTCTTTCGTCCAAATCTTAGTAATAACTGAAGGCAATGTAGCTCCTAATAATAAAAATACTAGGCTATTTAGAAAATAGACTACCGTCCCCCAAACATTACTTGAAACCATCTGAAGTTTTGTCGTTGTTGCTTGCAGATGGTCATGCTCAACACCATGAACGATTCCTGCTGCTACCATTGCTAGTACGCCTGAAAATTCAAAATGCTCTGCAGCAATAAAGATGGTAAAGGGGGTAATCAATTGAATCAGTACCAATAACTCCGTTTGTTCCAACCTCATATTTCGTAATTGCAATCGTAACTTAACAAAAAGAAAACCGGCGATTCCTCCAAAAAGAATACCACCAAAAGCCGCAATTAAAAATTCAAAGCTGGCTTCTTTTACTGAAAAATAACCCGTCATTACGACCCCTAAAGCAACTTTAAAAGATACTAGACCCGCAGCATCATTAATCAAAGACTCGCCTTCTAAAACTGCCATAATGTTATCTGGTAACTTAATATTTTTTACAATTGATTTTAACGCTACTGTATCCGTTGGTGAAACAATTGCCGATAACGCAAATGAAACAGGTAGCGGCAAAGCAGGTATCAACCAATGAATCAAAAAGCCTCCTGCCACTACTAAAAGTAGAACTAACCCAAAGGCTAAAAGTAAAATCGGCCCTCTCAACTTCCATAATTCTTTGCGTGAAATGTTTTGTCCCTCATAAAAAACTAGTGGTGCGATAATGCCAATCATAAATAATTCCGGTTCAAAATGAATCGTAGTCTGTTCAACTGGTACAACTGCTATCAGCAACCCAATTAAAATTTGAATAAGTGCCAATGGGATTTTAGGAATGTATTTGCTAACAACTGCGGATAAGAGGACACCGGCAACCATTAAAATAAATAAAACTAAACTGTCCATCAAACTCCTCCTATTATTTTTATTCTCAAAAAAAATAGCGCCATCTATTAGATAGATGACACTATTATCGAACTACTCTATTATGAAGCTGGAGTTAGTTGTAATTGAATATTTTGTGTCACTGAATTTGCAGCTTCTGGAGCGTAAGGAATATCCGTTCCATTCAACGTAATTTTTGTTGCTTTTGCATTTCCTACTACGATTGTGACTGCAGTTGTACCTGCTGGAATTGGGACTTCTAAGTTTTCACCACTTTGCATGGTTTTTTGATCAACTTGAACGCCAGCAATTGTAACACCGACCCAACTTGCCCCACCTTGTGCTGTAAGAACTAATGAACCAGGTTCCGTTGCATTTTTAACAGTATAGGTTGTATTGCTTCCAGTTGAAGAAGCAATCGCTACTTCTTGTTTTGGCTTTTCTGGTTCTTTTGAAGATTCGGCTTCAGAACTACTTTCTTTTTTGCTACTGCTTGATTCTTCAGCTGAACTAGTAATTGAAACACTCTCTGAATCTTTTGAAATCATCGGTTCTTTTTCTTTGTTGCCACTCTTCGTTGCAGCAAACCAAATCGCACCCGTAATTGCTAACACAATTGCGACAATAATGATTGTTGGTAAAATCGATTGAATTTTTTCCAACCAGATATTTGCAACATGATTTTCAGAACGAGTCTGACTCGTTGAAACTTTCTCAACATATTCTTCATCATGTGTTTGCGGAACGTCTTCTGTATACTCTTCTAGCAATTGATCGCCATTTAAACCAACGGTATCAGCATATTGCTTAATAAATGCGCGAGCATAGAATTTTCCAGGCATCACATCAAAATTTCCCTCTTCAATCGCAATCAAATAACGTTTTTGAATTTTAGTCATTTGTTGTAAATCGTCAAGCGTATACCCTTTTGCTTTTCTAGCTTCTTGCAATTTCATGCCAATTTCATTCATTATATTTTCACCTACCAGATCTCTTTTTTAGAGAACTAAAATTCTCATATCTTACATATTATAACATAAATAATGGAGTCAGAATATTAATTTTTTCTTTACTTTAACCAACCTCCACTGATGGTTAAAGTTTGGCCTGTCATGTAACGGCTCTCTTTTTTTAGAAGCTGTTTTGCCCAAAAGCTAATTTCATTTGGCTGTCCTAAACGACCAACTGGAATTTCTTGAACCAATTCGGTCACTTCTGTTTCACTAAACTCGCTATTCATTTTCGTTTGAATCGCACCTGGAGCTATGGCGTTGACTGTGATGCCAAGACTTGCAACTTCCTTACTGTAGGCTTTTACAAATGCTAATTGAGCCCCTTTTAGTGTAGAATACAAAACTTCCATTGCACTTCCAACTTCGCCATAAACCGAACTGATAAAAACAATTCTACCTAATGTCGATTTCGCTAGTTTAGGTTGCAATTTTTGCAAGAGAAGGAGTGGCGTTTTAAGATGAACTTGCCACATTTTTTCCATCTCTACCGCCGATACTTCTGTCAGCAATTGATAGCTTGTAAAGCCACTTGAAAAAATAACTGCATCTACTTGAAAAAGAGCCTCTAAAAAAGTGGCAACGCCTTTTTCATCTGTCATATCTAAGGTTAATTTAAAAAAATCTTGTTTTGGAAATTGATTTTGATACCTCTCTAATTGCTCATCTAAGCTAAGATGATCTTTAAAGCCATGTAAATAAAGGGACCATCCGTCAGATGCTAAATCTGCTGCAATGGCTTTGCCGATATCTCCACTAGCCCCCATTACCAATGCAAATTTCATGACTCTTTTGCCTCTTTTGGCAAAATATGAAAGACACTCATTCTTTCGGGTACCATAAATTGCGTTGCCAACTCTTTGACTTGAGAAAGTGTGATGCTTTCAATGACTGGGACTAAATCAAATAAGCTCGCTTCTCCATATGATTCTTGACTGTATTGGTTCGCAATATATTCAATTGAATTTAAAGATTGTAAGCTTTTGCCTACCATTCTTTTTTTAATCATCGTCAAATTTTCTGCTGTTAACTCTGGACTATGAGGGGCTGTTTCTAGAATCTTTTTAACTGCATCGCTTAAAGCCGATGGATCTTTTGCATCGCCACCAATATCAATAAAATGGAACGTACGATCAAGGTTAAATTCATAGGAAAAGCTATCGTCAACGATGCCTTCATCATACAATCGCAAGTAATTGTTTGACGTTGGACCAAATAGTAAGGTCAATAGTAAATTCATTGTGGTTTTAAAAATTAATGCTTCTCTTCCTGTTGGAGCTGGCTCGATTCCTTTAACACCAACAATACTTTTTGCACGATTAACAGGCATTTCAATTGAATCGAATGCTTTGATATCACTCACTTTTTCAGTAGGGAAAAAGCGTTGGATTTCTTGTTTTGGTGCAAACTCTTTTTTAGCTTGATTTTGACGAATCCAGTCCATCATCTCGGCTGGATCCATTTTCCCAACTACTAATAAATTCATATTGCTAGGGTGATAAAAAGTATGGTAGCTCTCATACAAATCTTCTGCTGTAATGTCCATGATGCTTTCTACGGTTCCTGCAATGTCGATATGGATTGGATGATGCGGATACATATTTCCTACAATTCCAAAGAATAGGCGCCAATCTGGTTCATCATCATACATTTGAATTTCTTGTGCGATAATGCCTTTTTCCTTATCAACGGTCTCTTTTGTGAAATACGGTTCTTGAACAAAGTCGAGAAGCGTCGCCACATTTTCTAAAACATAATTGGTACTTGAAAACAGATAACTTGTTCTAGTAAAACTGGTAAATGCATTTGCAGAAGCTCCATATTTTCCGAAAACGTGAAATATATCTCCCTCTTCTTTTTCAAACATTTTATGTTCTAAGAAATGAGCAATCCCATCCGGTACTGTTACTTTTTCAGTCTTTCCTAGCGGAATAAAACTGTTGTCGATTGACCCGTAGTTAGTTGTGAACAAGCTATAGGTTTTGTGGAAATCATTTTTAGGTAATAGCGTTACTTTCAATCCATTATCTAAGGTTTCGGTGTAAAGTGTTTCATCTAATTGTGCATAATGTTTTTTTTCCATTACTTATTTTCCTCCCCTGTTAAGAAGAATGTTGCTTTTAAATAAACCTGATTGGCAATTTTAATGATCTCTTCTTTTGTGACTTCATTAATTTTTTGCTCAAATTCTGCGATTGTTAACGTCGATCCAACTAATTGATGGGTATACATTTTTTCCATCACCGCTCCAGGATTGTCTTCCGATTGTAAAACTTGGTTTTTTAGCATTTCTTTGGTTTGATCGATTGCTTCATCTGAGAAATTCCCATTTTGCATTTCAATTAATTGCAGTTGAATGATTTCTCTTACCTGTTCAACTTTTGTGCTGTCGATTCCCGTTTGAACGGTCATCATACCTCTGAAGGTATCAAGAGTACTAGACGCATAATAAGCCAAGCTTTCCTTTTCACGGACATTCATAAATAATTTAGAATGAGGAAATCCGCCAAATAACCCATTAAAAATCTGCGCTGCAAAATAGTTCTTATCCTGATAAAAGACATTCGTTTCATAGGCTAAATTAAACTTAGCTTGCGTTACTTCTTGTTGCTCAATTTCTTCAATTAATTTATTGTGCGTAGCAGCTGTGTAAAAAATGGACTCGCTTGGTACTTGACGTGCTTTAAATGGGAATGCTCGGAATGCTTCTGTCATTTCGCTTTCCTCAACATCTCCTAAGACATAAATATCAACGCAATCTTCCGCTAATAACTCTTGATAATATTCATATAAAGAAGCGGCTGTAATGTCGTTTAAATCTTCTAAAGTTCCAATACTTGGTGTTTTTTGGTTTTCATCTTCAAAATACAGACGTTGTAAAGATAAACTTGCATACGCTTGTTTGTCATCAAAAATTGATTCGTAATAATCGGCTATATTTTCTTTTTCACGATTAAAGGTTTCCTCATCAAATTTCCCATCTGTTGCATTCGGATGAAACAAAATTTCTTTTAGGAAATCAATGCCTTCTTGTAAGACATTTTCATTAGCTGAAAGGTATTTTTCATTTACAATGGTCATCCCTACCGTTAACATATGCATGGTGCCTTTTTTAGTTACAGATAAGCCAAAACTTGCACCATAAAGATTCGCCAATTCACTTCTTAACTTGGTTTGGGAATCGTATTTTTTACTATTGGTTTCAAGTAAACTTGATAATAGAGCTCGTTTAGTAATATTTTTTTTGTCTAAAGGCGTTCTAAATTTTAAAACGATGCGGATCGTTTTGTATTTTTTAGTAGGTAAGACATGAATATTCACGCCTTCTTGTAATTGAATCGACATTCTTTATTTCCTCCTCATTGGAACTGAACTTCATCTATCTATGATAAGTGAATTGCGGCAAGAATACAATCATAATGCCACCATTCAAAGAAAATCTTAACAAGAAAAAAACACTCTAAACAATGGCTTAGAGTGTTTTTGCTTTTATTTCGATTTAATGTATGTTTCGCCATCTGCTGCTGGAGCTTCTGATTTCCCAATCACACCTACTAAAACAATAATCGTTAGAATATAAGGTGCTGTTTGAAGTACCACAGGTGGAACATCTTTGATTAATGGAATGTAACTTCCAATTACGCTTAAGCTTTGCGCAAATCCAAAGAATATTGCTGCTCCCATAGCTCCAAGTGGATTCCATTTTCCGAAAATCATCGCTGCTAGCGCGATAAATCCTTGTCCTGCAATCGTTGAATGAGAGAAGTTTAGTGAAATAGATTGAGCAGCGATAGCTCCGCCAATTCCGCCTAACAATCCAGAAATCATCACGCCTGCATAGCGCATCACGTAAACATTAATTCCTAAAGTGTCTGCTGCTTGAGGATGCTCCCCAACAGAACGTAAACGTAAACCAAATCTTGTCTTGTAAAGTAAGATCCACGATAAAATCGCTACAATAATCGCTACAAATGCCATTGCCGAGGTATTTGTAAAGAAAATCTTCCCAATGACTGGAATGTCTTTCAATAGCGGGATACTGCTTTTCCCAAAGTTAAATTGAATAATATCCGTTTGACCACGTCCATCAAATAAGACACGTGTTAAAAAGACAGCCAACGCAGGGGCTAACATGTTGATAACCGTACCTGAAACAATATGATTCGCTCTTAAATTAACGGTTGCAACTGCATGAATTAGTGAAAAAAGAATCCCAATTCCGCCACCAACAAGTAACCCAAGCCACGGTGTTGCATCGCCAAATTGTTCTGCAAATGAAAGGTTAAACACGATTGATGAAAAAGCCCCCATCACCATGATTCCTTCTAGTCCAACGTTAACGATTCCGCCACGTTCTGAAAAAGTACCACCTAAGGCTGTAAATATAAGTGGAGCTGCATAAATTAATGCTGATGAAACAACGATTGATAATGTTGAAACGATATCCATCTTAATTCACCCCTCCTTTATTTACTTTAACCACTCGGTTCATAATGTAACGAATTAAATAATTTGCTCCAACGAAGAAAATAATTGAGGCAATCACAATGTCTACTACTTCTGATGGAACATCACTTGAAAGCGGCATACTTACGCCACCAATTTTAAGTCCCCCAAATAATAATCCTGAAACAAGAATTCCAAATGGATTTCCAGCGCCTAGTAAGGCAACTGCCATTCCATCAAAACCAATACTTGGCATACTTCCCATCACAAATAGATTTTCAAAGTTTCCAAGACCTTCCATCGTGCCACCTAAACCAGCTAGCGCGCCTGAAATGACCATTGCTAAAATAATATTGCGTTTGGTACTCATACCAGCGTATTCAGAAGCGTATGGATTTAATCCAACTGAACGTAATTCATAACCTAATGTTGTTTTGTGCATCATAATCCAAACAACCACACACATTAAGATTGCAATCAGTAAACCGTAATGTAACGTTGAGTTTTCTGTAATCGATGCTAAAAAATCTGAGCGTAAACTAGCATTTTCTGAAATTCTTGGTGTTGCATCATCGGCTTTTGTTAACACATTTCGAACCATATGATTTGAGATATACAAAGCTGTGTAGTTTAACATGATTGTAACAATAACTTCACTTGTATTAAAGTAAGCACGTAATACGCCGGCAATTCCTGCCCAAACCGCGCCACATAACGCTCCCACAATTAAACAGAATGGAATTAAAATCATTTTTGGTAAATCAGGAAACATCAATGCGATGGTAACAGATCCTACCCAACCAAATAGCGCTTGACCAGCAACCCCGATATTAAAGAAGCCAGCTGTATTTGCAACCGCAAAACCTAAAGCCGTTAAAATTAATGGTGTGGCTTGTCTTAATGTTTCCCCTACATAAAAGGGACTTCCAATCGCACCATCAATCAATGAACTATATCCTAATAGGGGATCATAGCCAAAAGCCAACATAATGATGGCTCCTAGAATCAACCCTAGCACTACTGAAAGCACTGGAACTAAAAAATTCTTAAGACGTTCGCTTCTATGATTCAAAATGATTCTCCTCTCCAACAGATCTTTCATTATTTTCAGCGGCTAAAGCAGCTTGAGCTTTTTCTAATGACGAACCCGCCATCAGTAATCCCAACTCTTCTCTAGTTGTTGTTTCAGGGTCAACAATAGCTACGATGTTCCCCTCATACATAACCGCAATGCGATCTGACACATTTAAAATTTCATCAAGTTCAAAACTCATTAATAAAACGGCTTTCTTTTTATCACGTTGTTCAATTAAACGTTTGTGGATGTATTCAATCGCTCCAACGTCAAGTCCACGCGTTGGTTGGGCAGCAATTAATAGTGAAGGATTACGCTCTAACTCACGAGCAATAATCGCTTTTTGTTGATTTCCACCTGATAACGCACTTGCTGGTACAAATTCATTTGGTGTTCTTACATCAAACTCTTCAATCAATTTTGTAGCATATTGATTGATTGCACGGTGATTTAAGAAACCATGATTGCTTAAAGGTTTTTGGTAATAGGTTTGTAAAGCAATATTTTCCTCTAGGCTCATTGGTAAAATCAAGCCATATTTATGGCGATCTTCTGGAATATGACCTAAACCCGTCTCTGTAATTTTTCGAGGAGGTAAATTTTGAACAGCTTTTCCTTCAAGGGTGATACTTCCTGATTCTACTTTAGTTAATCCTGTGATTGCTTGAATCAGTTCACTTTGACCATTGCCATCAATTCCGGCAATCCCAACGACTTCTCCTGCACGAACGTCTAAGCTTAAGCCTTTAACTGCCTCTAAGCCTCGAGATTCTTTCACAACTAAATCTTTTATTTCTAAAACCACTTCTTGTGGTGCCGCTTTTATTTTCTTTGTTTTAAATGAAACTGAGCGTCCAACCATCATATCCGCTAATTCTTGTTGACTTGTTTTTTTCACGTCAACGGTATCGATACTCTGACCACGGCGGATAACCGTACAACGATCTGCTACTTGTTTGATTTCATCTAATTTATGAGTAATTAAAATAATTGATTTTCCTTCTTTAACTAATTCACGCATAATCTCAATCAATTCGTCAATTTCTTGTGGCGTCAATACTGCTGTTGGTTCGTCAAAAATTAGAATGTCTGCTCCTCGGTAAAGCGTTTTAATAATTTCGACTCTTTGTTCCATTCCAACTGAAATATCTTCTACAACAGCTGTTGGATTAACAGATAGCCCATATTTTCCAGACAATTCATTGATCATTTTTTTTGCGGCTAACTTATCTAAAAATCCTAAGCGGTTTGGTTCACTGCCTAAAATAATATTTTCTGTTACTGTAAATTTTTTCACTAACATAAAGTGTTGGTGAACCATTCCAATTCCCAATTTATTTGCGACACTAGGGGAACTAATTTTAACAGCTTCACCATTGATTTTAATTTCACCAGATGTTGGTTCTAATAGTCCTGATAGAATGTTCATCAGGGTTGACTTTCCTGCACCGTTTTCACCAAGTAGCGCGTGAATCTCACCTTTTTTCAACTTAAGGTTGATATCGTCATTTGCTTTGAACTCTCCAAATTGCTTTGTAATACCAGACATCTCAATTACATAATCTGTCCCTGTCAAGGTTGGTTCACTCCTTTTTTTATGTTTGTTGTTTTTCTCGTATAGTATACTTTATTTAAAAAGAAACCGCTACCTAAAATTTATTTTTTTTAAATTATCTTTGTTTAATAAGTCCTATTATAAGTGCTCGTTTCTATTTTCACTCGATTACTTCTCACAAAAATAGCCGGACAAACATCATCCGGCCACTATATCTGTCAATTAAATTGATTAAGGTTTTTCTGGAACTTCAATTTTGCCATCAATGATTTGTTGTTTGTAATCATTTACTGCTTTTTGAACGTCATCTGTTAATTGTCCTTTAGATAAATCAACACCGTCTTCTTTCAAGCCGTAAGTCAATGTTTCTCCACCTGGGAATTTATCTTTCATTGCATCATTTGAAATATCTACTACAGCTGTTTTAACACCTTTAAGCGTTGAAGCAAGCGTTAAGTTTCCGCCTTCGTATTTACCTTCTTCAGTTTGGTCACGGTCAACACCGATTACCCATACTTTTTTCTTAGAGTCAGCTTTCATGATATCTTTAGCTTCTGAGAAGACACCATTACCTGTGTCACCGGCTGCTTGATAAATAATATCAATTCCACTGTTGTACATTGCTGCTGCTAATTGTTTTCCTTTAGCAGAGTCACCAAATGAACCAGCGTATTCAACTTTTACATCAATATCTGGATCAACTGCTTTAACACCTGCAATAAATCCTGCTTCAAAACGACCAATAACTTCGCCTTCTTGACCACCAACAAAACCTAATTTTTTAGTTTCAGTTGTTTTTGCTGCTGCAACACCTGCTAAAAAGGCTGCTTCGTGATCTTTAAAGATAACTGATACAACATTGTCACCTTTGACAACAGAATCAATAATCGCAAAGTTTGTTTTTGGATTTTGTTTTGCTACATCTTCTAAAGCTGGAGCAATTTTATATCCAATTCCGAATACAGTGTTAAATTGTGATTTAACGGCACTGTTTAAATTTGTTACGAAATCTGAGTCAGAGTTAGATTGTAGATAGTTAAAACCATCTTTCCCTTTTTTCAAGTCATGTTCTTTGCCCCAAGCTTGCAAACCTTCCCATGCTGACTGGTTAAACGATTTATCATCTACCCCTCCAACGTCTGTTACCATTGCAACTGTATGACCTTTAGCAGAACCGCTTTTACCTGAATCCTTTGCTCCGCCGCCACAAGCTGCTAATGTCAAACTAACGCCTAAACCGATTGCTAGTAGACCCACAAGATTACGTTTTTTCAATTTAAAACCCCTCCAAAAAAATTTAATTGAAAACGAAACGTTAAGTTAACGAATCATTACTCAAAACTATTCTACCACCTTTTAAACAAAATTGAAACGTTTTACCGATTAATGAAAGCGATTTACATAAAAAACATTAAGAATTTAATCTTATTTTCATTTAATTATAAAAATTATATCGCTTTTATTGATCGTTTTTTTATGAAAACCCTTCATAACCGAACGTTACTAAATAAAAAAAGAAGACATTTAGTCTTCTTTTAAATCTCATTATTATTTTCATGGTCTGATTGACTTGGCAAATGAGTAATATTCACTTTTCGAGGCTTACTGCCTTCCGATGGGCCAACAATTCCTCGCATTTCCATTTCATCTACCAATCTGGCTGCTCGATTGTACCCAATTCTAAAACGGCGTTGCAATAAGGAAATACTTGCTGTTTGCATTTCCAAGACCATTTGGACGGCCTCATCATACAAATCGTCTTGTACTTCGTTGCTAACGGTTTCTTGGATTTCAGTTGGCATCATTTCTTCTTGGTAGTTAGCACCTTGCTGATCAGTAATAAATTCGACAATCCGCTCAACTTCTTCATCTGATATAAACGCACCTTGTACGCGAACGGGCTTATTTTCACCCATTGGTAAAAAGAGCATATCCCCGCGACCAAGCAACTTTTCAGCTCCGCTACTATCAATAATGGTTCTTGAGTCGATGCCACTTGAAACTGCAAAGGCAATTCTTGAAGGAACATTGGCTTTAATAATCCCTGTAATAACGTCTACACTTGGTCTTTGAGTCGCAAGAATCATATGGATACCCGCAGCTCGTGCCATTTGTGCTAAGCGAATAATCGCGTCTTCCACTTCATTACTCGCCACCATCATTAAATCAGCTAATTCATCCACAATCACAACAATATAAGGTAGAAACGGATAATTTTCATCCTTTTCCGCATTTTTAGTGGCAACCATTTTATTGTAACCGGTAATGTTTCGCATGCCACTAGCTGCAAATAATTCATAGCGTCGTTCCATTTCCATCACCACTTTTTGCAATGCTTGTGCGGCTTTTTTAGGATTTGTTACAACCGGTGTTAACAAATGAGGAATCCCATTATAGACATTTAATTCAACCATTTTTGGATCAATCATCATCAATTTAACTTCATGAGGTTTTGCACGCATCAAAATACTCGTAATGATTCCATTGATACAAACCGATTTCCCACTTCCTGTGGAACCTGCCACCAATAAATGGGGCATTTTAGCTAAATCAGCAGTGGCGACAGATCCTGTAATATCTCGACCTAAAGGTACTTCCAATAAATTTTCAGGATGTAGGGGTTGCGCTTCGATAATATCTCTAAAAGCAACAATACTTACTTCACTGTTGGGCACTTCAATTCCAATAAAAGCTTTCCCTGGAATAGGAGCTTCAATGCGAATGTCTTTTGCAGCTAGTGCTAACGCAATATCATCACTTAAACTAACGATTTTACTAACTTTAACACCAATCGCTGGTTGCACCTCATATTTTGTAACTGCCGGTCCCAAATTCGCTTTTGTTACCTTAGCATCTACACCAAAACTTTTAAACGTCGCTTCTAATTTGGTTACATTTTCTTGAATCAAGGCGTATTCATTCGACTGATCCAACGCTTCAATTGCGTTTAACAAAGTTGTAGGCGGTAATTGATAATCTCGATTTTCTGGTTCTGCTTTGATTTCAAAATTTAAATCACCCGTCGGCTCTTCAGCTTCTTTTGGCGGCTCTGGCAGGTCCGTTGACGCAGGTTTTAACTTTTGTTGATAGCTATCAATTTTTAATTCCAACTGCTTAGCTTCCCCCACTGCGGCCTCTTTTTCTGCTGCTGCAAGTGCTTTTCCAGGGGATAGAGGTTGAACTCGATTCTTAGACTGTTGCTGTGAGTCATCCTTTGTTGCTTTTTTTGAATTTTTCTCCTGCTTTTCTGCAGTACGTTGCTCACGATAAGTCTGCCATTTTTGCTGTAAAATAGGTCCTTTTTGTCGCAGCACATCTCTTCCTTTTAACAGCACTGTTTTAAATGATAAATTAAAGAAAATAAAAAAACCAGCAATCATTAAGATACTTGCAATAAAATAGGTTCCTCCTTGTGAAAATAGAAAATGGCTTCCACTGTAAAGCAATGCGCCTATCATCCCCCCACCAAGAGACTCTTTAATTTGATTGTTTCCCATATCCGTCATAAAAAAACGCAATGTTGCAGGAATCACTTTGACATTCGTCCCCATAATTGGACTAAATAACCTCGCATGAAGAATCACAAGTAAACTAAGATACATGATACTAAAGCCAATCATTTTCTTGCTTTTATAGGCAGGTTCTTTGCCTTTTAAAACTAAATACAGACCATATAAACCAAAAGCAACCACACTAACCAAATAGGTATTGCCTACAAAAAAGCGGAATAAGTTCGCAATTAAGATACCAACAAAGCCTAATTTGCTTGCCGCGAAAATAGCGGAACAGATAAATAAAAGACCAATAATTTCAATGGAAAGATTCCGTTTTTGTTGTTTTTTTGAGGGTGTTTTTTTTTTCGTCTTCTTTTTTTGTGCCACTCTTCATACTCCTTTCAATCATATTCTTCTTTATTATACACAAAAAAGCGGACAAATGTTCTCTCTCCTCTTAAAAAAATCAATTTCTATTGCCTTTTTAACAAAAAAAACTCTTAGTAGATTTCCTACTAAGAGTTTTAATTATACGATTATTCCCCTAACTGTTGAACTGTCAAACGACGGTAATAAACTTGTTCTGAAGTTTTTAGGTAAGGAGTGATGTAAAAACTAATGGCAATAAAATATAGCGCTAAAACAAATGCCAAAATTATTGATGTAACAACTAATGGAGATGTTCCATTATCCATTCCACTGATACCTATGAAAAAGACAATGAACCAAATAATAATTGGTACGATATACCATAGTATGAATGATAACTGTAAAAAGAAGAAATTTGCTTTTTTGCCGTCCATCAATTTACGACTCGCTGTAATTGCATCTAAAATGCCAATCTCTGGATTATCTTTCATGATATTCAATGCTTGGCTATAACTATATGACTTAATAATACCAGGAACCACTAATAATAATGACCATAATGCAGTGAAAATACCCATCATAATAATTAAACCTAACACTTTGAAAAAGTTTTTATTAAATACTTGAAAAATTGATCCGATTGAATAATTTTTTCCATCTACTAAGTCTAAAAATGACCATTTATACCCAACGTCTAACACTGAGCTAATAATTTGAGTAATAATTCCTAAAACAACTGATACAGACATTGTGCCAATCATTACCGATGTCATCGCGATAAGATCTGCTTCACTAATATCTCCGCTACTTGCGCCTGCCAAACCACCTGCAATTGATCCAACACCAGAAATCATATTGGTTACCATTGACATCGCAAAGCCAATTAATCCTAACACAATAAACCCACCAATAGCCGTTCCCCAGTTGCCTTGCAAGCTATTTTTAGCTTCAATTTTAACTTCTTTAATATTCATAAAATCCTCCTTTTTTAAGTTGCTTAAAAGTCAACTCCTATATAAAGGATAAACTATTCTTATATTCTTGTCTACAAAATAACTTGAATTTTTTATTTATTTTTCTTCTATAAATTGATTAAATAAAAAAGCCTGCAAAAACGGCAGACTTTTTTAGGTTTACTTATTCTCCTTCATGGCAGCTTTTAATGCCAACGCTAAAGGACTCTCCACTTCCTCTTCACTTTGACTATACTTTTTAAGCATTTTCTTTTCTTCGTGTTTTGACATTTTTTTATTTTTCTTATCTCCTATTTTTTCAGAGATATTACAGAACTTACATTTGAAATAAGCCCCATTTTTGCCTTCATGAATTTCCATTTTTTTATGGCACTGCGAACAGCGATGCATCGATATTTTTGGATCTTTTCTACGGCGGTAAGAACACTCCGTATTGCTACAAACTAAAATTTTGCCATCACGAGCATTTTTTTCTTTTAACTTTTCACCGCAATCTGGACATGTTTTATTCGTTAATGAGTGATCGGTGTATACTTGATTGCTTGTCTTGATCTCTTTTACTAGGCGTGTTGTTTCAGCTTCGATTTGTTTAATAAAGACTTCTTTTTTTAATTTGCTCGCAGCAATCTCTTCGAGTGCTTTTTCCCATTTCGCAGTTAAATCCGGTGTGACAAGTGTTGGATTAACCAGAGTCAATAATTGTCTTCCTTTAGGCGACACACTTAATTTATTTTGTGCACGTTCCATCAACTCACTGCTGATTAATTTTTCAATAATTTCAGCTCTTGTTGCGGGGGTGCCTAAACCCGTTTTCTCCATTTTTTGCAAGAGGGTTGCTTCTGTCAAACGACTTGGTGCCTCTGTCAAATGTTTATTGATTGCAAATTGTGGATTTTTTAACGCTTCGCCTTTTTTATAAGAAGCATTTACTTTAGGTGCTTCCACTTGTTTCCAACCGGATTCAATCACTTCTTCTTGTTGACATTGGAATTGAATGCCTTCAACTAAAAATTGATACGTCGTTTTTTTAGCTTGATAGGCTGGTAAAAACAATCCTAAGAAGCGCTCTACAACCATTCGGTAAATTTTCAGCTCATCACTTTCCATTTTTTCAACTCTTGGTCGTTCTTCCGTCGGAATAATCCCATGGTGATCGGTTACCTTGCTATTATTGAAAACCCCTTTTTGAGTGACTTGTCCGCCATTTCTCAAAGCTTTCTTTACCACATCCGGTGAAAAACCTTGAACCGCATGTAAACGATCTTTCATAGTTGCGGCCATATCGGTTGTTAAATGCTTTGAATCGGTTCTTGGGTAAGACAATACTTTATGACGTTCATACAAAGTCTGCATCAAACCTAACGTTTTCTTAGCTGAAAATTGGTAACGTTTATTAGCATCTCGTTGTAATTCAGTTAAATCATAAGGAATAGGTGCATACTCTGTTTGAATTTTTTCTTTGATTTCATTTACTTTAACTGGTTTACTTTTTAATTTAGCCGCCAATTCTTCGGCTTCTTTACGATCCTTAAATTTGGTTTTAGCGCCTTCAATCAAAGTTGCTTTTTGACCATCCACCATTAAGCTGACGGTATAAAATGTTTCTGGCATAAACGTTTCTATTTTTTCTTCTTGTTTGCGTACCATTGCTAAAGTAGGTGTTTGAACACGTCCAGCTGACAAACTGTCTTGATATCTTACTGTTAAGGCTCTTGTTACATTTAAGCCAACCAACCAATCCGCTTGGGAACGTGCTATTGCTGAATCGTATAATGCATCGTATTGCTTACTTGGTTTTAGATTTTTAAATCCTTCTTTAATGGCTTTGTCCGTTTGAGAAGAAATCCATAGACGCTTAACAGGTTTATTAAAGTGAACATACTCTAAAATCCAACGCGCAACCAACTCCCCTTCTCTTCCGGCATCTGTTGCAATTACAGCACTGTCAATGTCTTTGCGGTTCGCTAATTGTTTAATCGCTTTTAATTGATGCCCTGTATTTTTTAATGGTTTAATCGCCATTTTTGGAGGAATTAACGGCAAACTTTCTAAATCCCAATTGGCCCATTCTTTTTTGTAATCTTCTGGCATTTTTAAACCTAATAAATGACCTAATGCCCAAGTTACAATAACGTCTTTTCCTTCTATATAGTTCTTATTTTTTTGAGTAGCGCCAAGAACACGAGCAATTTCTTTTCCGACACTAGGTTTTTCTGCAATAATTAATGTTTTCATTTCATTTCCTTTCTATTTTGAAGCTGTCGGTTGAAACACTTCAAAAGGTCGATCATCTTTTAAAAGCATGATGCTATGGAATAATTGTATGTCATCTTCGCAATCTTCGCAATATCGTATTTCTGTTTCATTCCAAAATGCAGTTAAATAAGACTTTTTTGTTTCTTTATAAGGATACTGCATTTCTAACTCTGAATAAATTTGTTGATACGCTTGGCTGGCTTCTTGAAAAGTCGCATAATCGTTTTGCGAAACAATATCGTCTTTCCAATCATCAAAAAACCACCAGGGTTCGTATTCACCATATAATGCAATCACTTGATACAAATAGATCCCCTCCTGTTTTTTATCTTAATTCAAGTATATCATGACTTGCTCTAATTGGCTTTTTTGTAGTTTGATTGACTAATCACAAATTCATCGTTAAAATACTTATATTGTTACGTATTAGAAAGGAGAGGATTTGATGAAAACCATTCGTATGAAGGTAAAAGGTCGCGTGCAAGGTGTTGGATTTCGTTATATGACAAAGATGGTTGCCGATCAAATTGGCGTATTTGGAATTGTACAAAATGAAACAGATGGATCCGTTTATATTGAAGCAAATGGTGACTCAGATAAAATCGATTTATTTATTGCTAAAATAAAACAGTCTCCCACCCCTAGTGGACGAGTCGACGATCTCCAACTTGAAGAAGATGCATCTATCAAAATTCGCAACAAATTTTCAGTAACTAATTGAAATCTGACCGCGATTCAAGTATAGTTAGAAATGTTACCTATTAAATTAATCAAAGGATTGTGAAACATGAATAAATTAAAAAAATTACTTTTAACAAGTAGCGTATTAAGTCTTGTCCTTTTCTTATCTGGTTGTATGAAAACTGATAAAAATGGGAATGGAACAGGTCTTATTTATGACTATCTTGTTGTGCCAACAGGAAATTCTATCATTTGGTTAGCGGACTTGTTTAATGGCAGTTATGGAATGGCGATTATTTTTATTACATTAATCGTTCGTATCATTATTTTGCCTTTAAATTTAAATCAAGCGAAAAAATCAATGATTCAGCAAGAAAAGATGGCTGTCATTAAGCCTGAAATGGATGTTATCCAAAAGAAACAAAAAGAAGCTGTCACACAAGAAGAAAAAGCTGCTGCTCAACAAGAATTGATGGCACTTTACAAAGCCAATAATATGAGTATGACTGGTGGAATCGGCTGTTTGCCCATTCTCATCCAAATGCCTATTTTCACTGCGATGTATCAAGCAATTCGCCTCTCTCCTCAAATTGCAGAAAGTAATTTCTTAGGACTTAACCTTGGCGATAAAAATGTCTATCTAGCAATTGCTGCTGGTTTAGTTTACGTCGTGCAAGCATACCTTTCAATGATTGGCATGCCTGAAGCTCAGAAAAAACAAATGCGTATGATGATGTTTATGAGTCCAGTAATGATCTTAATTTTCACACTCCAATCACCAGCTGGTCTTGGTCTTTATTGGTTAGTCGGTGGGGTCTTCGCTTGTTTCCAAACTTTAATTACAAATTTGTATCACAAACCTAAAATTAAAGCTGCAATCGCAGAGGAAATGAAAAATCGTCCGATTCAACCTGCTGTTGTTCAAAAAGCTAAACCAATTAAAGCTGAAGAAATCAGTGCTGCTTCAAAAAAGAATACACCTAATCCTAAAAAAGGACGTAACTCAGGTAAACAGAATCGCTAATTCAATAAATAAAAAAGAAAGGAGCTAGTGACCTGAGTCACTAGCTCCTTTCTTTTAATTTTCCTTTAATATCGGCAAACTAATTCTAAAAATCGTACCATGATTTAAAACACTTTCAACAGAAATTGTTCCTTGATACCCATCTAGCAACTCCTTGGCGATAGCTAAACCTAACCCATTTCCACCTTTGTCTCGACTTCTTGCCTTATCGATTCGATAGAAACGATTAAATATTTTTTGCAAATCCCCTTGACCAATTCCTTCACCAAAATCTTGAATGGCAATTTGAATAGCGTAATCATCTTGAGCTACTGAAATGTGAATCTCTTTGCGATCTGTTGAATATTTTACAGCGTTGTCCAATA
Organism: Carnobacterium divergens; assembly: GCF_900258435.1. Lineage (NCBI taxonomy): Bacteria > Bacillati > Bacillota > Bacilli > Lactobacillales > Carnobacteriaceae > Carnobacterium > Carnobacterium divergens. The sequence continues at coordinate 2,100,533 of NZ_LT992558.1, forward strand.
AAATAATCAAAATCTGTTCAAAATGGTTTCGGTAAATTTGAACATTTACATCTTCATCCACGTCATCATCTAAATTAAAAACAAAATCAGGATGAATCATACTAAAATTATTAAAGGTTTGGTGAATCATATTTTTTACATTTGTTTTTTCATGTTTATAATGGATTTCCACTTGTTCTGCTCTAGAAAGATCTAGCATTTCTTGTACTAAGCTCTTCATCCGTTCGATTTCTTGTAAGGATGCAGACAAAGACTCGTCTAAAATAACAGGATCTTCTTTTCCCCAACGATTTAGTAGTTTTAAATGACCTTCCATAATAGCTACTGGCGTCCGTAATTCATGAGAAACATCCTCAACAAATTGTTTTTGTTGCTCAATGTATTTTTGCATTTTATCTAGCATGTCATTGAACAGTCTTGTCAAATCGGATAACTCGTCATTTGAATCAGGGACAACCATTCTTGAACGAGACTGTGTATCCTGTCTGACATCGTTCATTGTTCGCGTCATTAGCTTAATTGGTTTTAAGAAATTAATAGCTAATAAATAACCCAATACACCACTCACAATCAAGGCTAAACTTCCCATTGTCAGCATTACCAAAACAATTTTATTGCTCATTTCATGATAACGCAAGAGTTCATTGGTTACTTGCACATAGCCAATAATATTCTGGTTTTGACTTGACATAATCGGCATCGTTCCTGAAAATCCGTCTTTTCCATCAATTTTAATCGGCTCGATTACCGTGTACGCCGTTTTATTAAACTTTGCATGACTGGCTCTTGATTCATATAACAATCTTGAATTTGGATCAAAAACTCTAACTACAACACCTGCTTCATTTATTTTAGCGTACAGTGTATCAATCGAATCGTAAGAACTGTCATCAATCAAAAAGCGTGAATCTACTTCTGTCGAATCATTTGTAGTCGGAAAATTCGGTTGTAACGTTTGGGTTACTTTTTCATTAGTTAAAGAAGTCGGCTCTAATTTCAACTTATTCGACACTGCAAATAATGTATCTTTTACATTTGCATGCTCTTGTGAAATCATCATCTGTGTAAATCCCATAAAAATAGCGACAGAAAAAAGAGTGTACGTAAAAAAGATGGCCATACTTGCGCCAATCGTCCACTTCCATTTAAGAGAAACCCGCTTTTTCAATTTGGGTTTCTCCTCTTTTTCACTGTCAATAATTTTATTGCTCACGAGCGCATCACATAACCCGTTCCACGAACTGTTTGAATGTAGCTTTCTTCGTTAGGAACATCAATTTTATTACGTAAGTAACGGATATACACATCCACCACATTCGTTTCAACTTCAGTTTCATAGCCCCATACTTTATTTAAAAGAACATCTCTTGCTAAAACAACGTTCACGTTTTCCATCAACGCTAATAACAATTCATATTCACGTTTCGTTAATTCAATCACTTCATCCCCGCGTCTAACAACACGGTTCTCTTTTTCAACCGTAATATCACGATAAGTGACCGTTGTTTGTTTGGTAATATTTTGTTCGCCCTCAATATCAATTCGACGGAGTAAGGCACGTAAGCGTGCTAATAGTTCTTCAATCGCAAAAGGTTTCACAATGTAATCATCCGCTCCATGATCTAAACCAGAAACACGATCAATCACAGAATCTCTTGCAGTCATCATAATAATCGGTGTATTCTTCACTTGACGAATACGACGACAAACTTCAATTCCGTTTAATTCAGGTAACATCAAATCAAGTAAAATAGCATCCCAATCATCTGAAAGAGCTGCTTCAAGTCCTGCTCTACCATTATTTTGAACTTCAGTTTCATACCCCTCATGCTTTAATTCTAGTTCAACAAAGCGTGCTAAATTCTTCTCATCTTCAATAATTAATATTTTATGCATACCTATTCACCTTTTCCTTTATACTCAGTGGATTTATTCTTGCACTGCGACTTTAGTACAATAACATGTTTGACCTCTTACTACAATCTATTTCTAATTGAATTTTCACTTCATTTTACCATAAATAAATAAAAAATAAACGTTATACACCTAATTCATTCATATTTACTTTTTTTCAGACTAAATTCATCATTTTTTTTCAAAAAATAAAAAAACATTGAGAAAATAATAAGAATCCTTATTTTTATGCTATAGAAAATTATTGTAAAGCTATGCCAAAACTATTTATTATATTGTGACATAACCAACAAAGTGATATAATTGAACTACTGTTATAGTTGTTTAAACAAGCGCTTTTCAAGTAACAGACAACCTTTTAAAGGAGGAAACGATGGCTAGAAAAATGTTGTACCCAAAATCAAAAAAAAAGCATCCCATAAGAAAGGTTATTAGTCTTGTACTAATTATCTTACTATTGACAATCGGATTTTTCTGTTTATACAAAATTAAGGTAAAAAACGAAAAAATAATTTTTAGATCTCCCATTATTTTTATCAGTCAGAATAGTTTTATCAATGAAAAGACAATTTCTTCTTCTATAAAAAACGAAGTCACAATAGAAATTTTAGATAAAGAAATTTTACCTGCAACTCATAAAAAAGATTCTTCCGTAACCCTTGAACTTGAAATTCAAGTAAAAAATAATCGTAACCAAGCAATCACTATGAACTATTCCGATTTTTCACTTATCAAGGATGACGTTCGTTACAAGCCAGAATTAGAGTTTTCTACTGACTATTTAGTTCACGACACACTTAATCCTGGTATTTCTATTACCCGAAAACTTTCTTTTAGAGTTAGTGAGGAAACGGCTCTTAGTAAAAAAGTGCTTTTAGTCACAGATAATAAAGAATGGATTAGCAACTTAGATAGACCAACTTCAAACTAAAAAAGCGTGGAAAACATCTTGGGAAGAAAGTTCCCTATTGTTTTCCACGCCTTTTATTTTTAATTTAAAAATTTATTTATTTTCTTCCCCATACCAATCATAATGATAAACGCCTTCTTTATCCGTTCTTTCATACGTATGAGCACCAAAATAATCGCGTTGTGCTTGGATTAAGTTCGCTGGTAAGTTTTCTGAACGATAAGAATCGTAATAAGCAATAGCTGATGAGAAGGTTGGAATTGGAACACCTGCTTTAACGGCAATTCCCACAACATCACGAACAGCATCTTGATAGTTTTTCGTAATCTCAATGAAATACTCATCTAATAACAAGTTTTTCAATGCTGGCTCACGGTCATAAGCATCTGTAATTTTTTGTAAGAAACGAGCACGGATAATACATCCTGCACGGAAAATCTTAGCAATTTCACCATATTGTAAATCCCAGTTGTATTCTTCACTTGCAATACGCATTTGAGCAAATCCTTGTGCGTAGCTCATGATTTTACTAAAGTATAACGCTTGACGAATTTTTTCGATAAATTCTGCTTTCTCTTCTGTTAATTTAAATGCAGCTGGTTTTGGTAGAACTTTGCTTGCATTCACGCGTTCTTCTTTCATTGCTGAAATGTAACGTGCGAATACGGATTCTGTAATTAGCGGAAGTGGCACACCTAAATCCAACGCACTTTGTGACGTCCATTTACCTGTTCCTTTATTTCCAGCACGATCTAAAATCACGTCAACAATTGGTTTTCCTGTTTCTGGATCTTTTCTTGTTAAGATATCAGAAGTAATTTCCATTAGATAACTATCTAATTCTCCATTATTCCATTCTGTGAAGACTTCTGCTGCTTCTTCTACAGTTAAACCCGCAACGTCTTTTAAGAGTGCATAAGACTCTGCTATCAATTGCATATCGCCATATTCAATTCCATTATGAACCATCTTAACATAGTGACCAGCGCCATTTGGGCCAATATAAGTGACACATGGTTCGCCATCTTCTGTAGCCACAGCTGCAATTTTTTCAAAAATAGGTGCAACTAAATCGTAGGCCTCTTTTTGTCCACCAGGCATGATTGCAGGACCTTTCAAAGCTCCTTCTTCCCCACCTGAAACACCTGTACCAATAAAGTTAATACCTGATTGATCCAACTCTTCATTACGACGAATTGTATCTTTAAAGAAGGTATTTCCTCCATCAATTAAAATATCGCCTTTATCTAAATGAGGCAACAACGCTTGAATCGTCATATCGGTTGGTGCTCCTGCTTTAACCATAATCAAAATACGACGTGGTTTTTCAAGAGAAGCCACAAAATCTTCTATTGTATAAGTTGGCACCAATTTTTTATCTGGATGCTCTGCAACAACTTCTTCAGTTTTAGAACCTGTACGGTTAAAAATAGAAACGCTATATCCTCTGCTTTCAATATTTAAAGCTAAGTTTTTACCCATTACTGCCATTCCGATAACGCCAATTTCTTGTTTCGACATTTATGAAACGCTCCCTTCAAATGCTTGCATTTTAAAACTCTTCATTATCGTACCAAATATTTGCTGAAAATAAAAGAATTGATTTCTTTTATTCTTTTATTTACTACTTACAACCGTTACGATTTGATACGCTAATTCTGCAGCTTTTTTTAATTCCTTAGTTGGAATGTATTCATGAACCGTATGAATTTTCTCATATCCAATGGATAAGTTGGTGGTTGGTTTGCCTTTTCCATTAAAAATATTTGCATCACTTCCGCCACCGCTTGTTTGATAATTAGGATGAATGCCTAAATTCATAATTGCTTTAGCCGCAACTTGAACAACTGGACTTTCTTTAGTAAATCGGTAACCGTCGTAATTCTTTTTAGTTAAAACCGCTGCCGAACCGCCCATGTCAGATGCAATCGTTTCAAACGTTGATTTCATGTGGTTCACTTGATTTTCACACGCTTCTTTTGACAATGACCGCGCTTCTGCAATCACTTCTAAGCGATCCATTACAATATTAGTAGCTGTCCCACCACTGATTAAACCAATGTTTGCTGTTGTTTCTTCGTCAATTCTGCCTAGTTTCATATGATGAATGGCATTTGCTGCAATCTGAACTGCTGAAATTCCTTTTTCAGGAGCTACTCCCGCATGAGCCGTCACACCTTTAATCAAGGCTTCGATACGATATTGAGTCGGACTTCCAACTGTAATGCTTCCAACTGGACCACCTGTATCTAGAACGAATCCGTAATTCGCAGAAAGTTGCTTAACGTCAAACGCTTTAGCACCAACTAATCCGCTCTCTTCCCCAACTGTAATCACAAATTCAATTGGACAATGAACCATTTCTGATTCCTTTAGTGTTTGAATGAGTTCAAATAAAATCGCAATCCCAGCTTTATCATCTGCACCCAAGATAGTCGTTCCATCGGTTTGAATCACACCATCTTTGATAATAGGTTGAATATTTTTTCCTGGCATGACCGTGTCCATGTGACAAGAAAAGAAAATCGTCTCCAGACTGTCATCTCCAGCTAATACCGCAATCAGATTGTTCGCACCAAACCCTGTTTCTCCCTTGGTTTGATCTTCAGTTACTTCTAATCCTAGTTTTTCAAATTCTGATTTTAAATAAGGTTGAATCGCTTCTTCTTGTTTGGTTTCTGAATCGATTTTCACCAAATCAACAAACCGTTGAATAAGTCTTTCCTCGTTGATTAACATTGACTACCACTTCTTTCTTGATTGTATTCTTTATTTTAAGTGAAACGACTCATTTGTGCAACTCTTCCTACTTTATAGTTTATTGAAGTTATTTGGATTGTTCTAGTGTATAATGAAACCATGAGTTTATGAAAAATGGATAAGGAGATTTCACTTATGATTCAAGGTTTTCGTACAAATGGTGTTGGTGAATTAATTACTGACAATCAAGAAATAAGTGGTGGTTGGATTAATGTAAACGACCCTACTGATGAAGAAATTACTAAGTTAGTTAAAACATTCAATTTTCCAAGAGATTATATTACCAGTGTCTTAGATGAGAATGAAAATTCAAGACAAGAAATGCTAAAAGAAGAAGATGAAGATGCTGCTTCTCTTATTGTTATGCAATACCCTCACTTAATGATTGGTGAATTGGGTTACATCGAGTATGTGACACTTCCTATTTCAATCATTTTAACTAAAAACACCTTGATTACTGCTTCAAAACATACACCCTTATTCATTACAAAAATGATTCAAAACCAAGAAGGGTACAAAATTGACACAACTCATCAAGAGCAATTTGTCTTACGCCTTCTATGGCACATTTCAGCTTCTTATATTCATTTTTTAAATGATATTGATGATGAAACAAAAAAATTAGAGCTACAACTTACGAAGTCAACTAAAAACGAACAGCTTTTTGCTTTGATGGCTTTGCAAAAAAGCTTAACTTACTTCTTAACCGCCATATCTAGCAACCGTCCGATTCTAGATATTATGAAAGAAACCGATCGTTTTAGTAAGAATGCTGTCGCTCGTAGTTTCTTGCATGATGTAATTGTTGAAAATGAACAAGCTGAAACGATGATTCATCAATACCGAGAAATTTTAGATCAAGTTAGTAATGTGTTTTCAGCTGTTGTTTCAAATAATTTAAACAACATTATGAAGATTTTGACCTCTATTACAATTGTTTTAACTATTCCTACTATTATTGGCGGAATTTACGGAATGAACGTTGACTTGCCATTATCCCAAGCTCCAAATGCTTTTTGGATTGTTTTGTTATTGATGTTGATTATTAGCATTATTACAGCTTGGATTTTAAAAAAGAAAAACTATTTTTAAATCATCACTTGAAAAAGCTGTCTCATTAAGTGTAAAATGATAGAGACTATTTAAAAAGAAAGTGAGGAACTATTCTTGAAAAATAAAGATATCTATAAAACAAGCTATAAGAAAAAACAACCTACTAAAATGGAAAAAATAACAAAAATCGTTGTTTGGATTATGTTATTCGCAATGATAGGTTCAGGTGTACTATCCGTTGTCTATACTTTATTCTTTAACTAAAAAAGAGAACACTCTCCATAAGAGTGCTCTCTTTTTTTGTTTAGCGATAAATTGCTTTGATTGGGTCCATTTTTGCTGCATTAATTGCAGGAATAATTCCAAATAGAATCCCAGTAAAAATCGACACAACTGTTGAAATAATAAAGATTTGAGGCGTCATTACAGGAATTATTTGGACAAATGATCCTAGTAATTTAGATAGACCATAACCTAATGCGATTCCTATCAATCCTCCGATTAAAGTGATAAAAGCGGCTTCAAGTAAGAATTGTAGTAAAATCGTTCTTGGTTTAGCTCCAATTGCTCGTCTAATCCCAATTTCACGTTTTCTTTCAGTTACCGAAACATACATAATATTCATCACGCCAATCCCACCAACAAGAAGTGAAATTGCTGTAATTGCCATTAAAAATCCTGTCATTCCACCAACAGCATCTTCCATCATTTTTTGTTGTTGCTGTGCACTGTCGTTTTCTTTGAAAATTCCTTTTACCTCTGGATGGGCTTCGGTCATTCTATTAACGGCTTCATCTAAAACTTGTTGGCGATCCGCATCAGGTTTTAATTTCAAATTAATTCCTTGGATTTGTTTTGATTTTGCCAACTCATTATAAGAAGCTCTTGAAACAATGCTGCTTCCAACGGTATTCCAATCTAACTCCATGCTTTCGCTTTGAGAAAGGTTATTGTAATCGAACTTTTCTTTAATTCCAATTACCTTGTACATATAACCATTGATTGAAACAGCTTGATTCACCATTTCTTCTGGTTTATCCATTTTAATTTGATTATCAAAGACACTATAATCTAAAATAATCACATCACGATTGGCATCTCTGGATTCGATTTGACGACCAAAAGCTAAGGGAACTTCCCCAGTGTTAGGCGTTGCCATCAAGCCTGCTTTTGCCCCAAAATAGTCCATATTGACATCAATATTGTCGCCACCTGCGGCTCCTCCATAATCTGGATAGATTGCATCAATGCCTTTAATGTCTTTTATTTTTTTCAAATCAACTCTTGTAAAAGAAAAATCACTGTCCTTATAACTAATATAGTTCATTCCATCTGATTCTTCGTCTTCCATACTGTATTGAATTTTCATAATATTCGCATTGGTATCATTAGCTGACATTACCTGTTTTTTCATCCCGGCACCTAAAGTTGAGATACAGACCACCGATGTGATCCCAATAATAATTCCAACCATTGTTAAAAATACGCGAAGCTTGTGTGCTCTTAAACTTAAAAAGGTGCTGATTAAAATATTGATAATCATAAAGTCACCCCATTTTCTACAAAGACGCCATCTTTCATTCGAATAACTCGAGTTGCGTATTTTGTCATATCTTCATCATGCGTTACCATGACAATTGTTTTGCCTTCTTTATTTAATTCGCTTAGTGTGGTCATAATTTCTTTTCCTGTCTCACTATCTAAGGCTCCTGTAGGCTCATCTGCCATAATCAACAACGGATTGTTCACTAAAGATCTTGCAATCGCTACACGTTGCTGTTGTCCACCTGACAACTCCGTAGCACGAGACTTTAATTTTGTTCCCAAACCGACTAAGTCTAAATATTTTTTTGCTCGTTCGTGTTTTTCGCTACTTTTTTTGACCCCTTGATAAACCATTGGCAATTCAACATTTTGAATGACATTTAAAGAATCAATCAAAAAGAACTGTTGAAAAACAAACCCAAAGAACTGATTGCGATAATCCGACTTCTTATTTTCGGATAAAGAAGACACATCCGTTCCTTTAAATAAATACGTTCCATCTGAAATGCGATCTAAAAACCCAATAATATTCATCAAGGTCGTTTTACCACTCCCTGATTTCCCCATAATCATAATGAATTCACCCTCATAAATCGTTAGGTTTAATGATTTTAGGACATGAAGTTTTTCTTTTCCCATTGGAAAATACTTATTGATTTCCTTTAGCACAATCAAAGGGGTTTTTTCATTTTTTTCAATATCCATTGATTACGCCCCCTTAATTTTCAACTGTAACATTGCCATTAGCAGCATCTGTTTTATCTGAATGATCGCCTTCTAGTAAATCGCCTTCTTTAACTTTTTTCTTAGAAGATACAATCACTTTATCAGCAGACTCAAGTCCTGATGTTACTACTGTATTTTTTCCTTTTTCTTCGCCAGTTTGAATTTCACGACGAATCACTGATCCAAAATCATTGACTAATACGTAACGAATATCCCCTTCAGTTTGGATTGCTTTCGTTGGAATTTCAATTGGATCGTTGCTTAAATTAATGGTTGCTTGTACATGGTAGCCATTCTTTACACCTTCAAATGAATCTAAGGCTAATTTAACTAGGTAAGATGACATACCCGCTTCTGCACCTGCTGTAGCATCTGCAGCACCTTCAGCTCCAGCTGTTTCTGGCGGATTATTATCTATATAAGTGATTTTCCCACTTACGGTTTTACCTGTTGGAACAATTTGAATATTGGCTTTTTGATCAATCGTAATTTTCGCTAAATCTTTTTCATTTACTTTTCCAGATACGTAATAGCCTTCAGATGTTAATTTTAAAATTGGAGCATTTGCATCCTTGATTTCTGGAATGGCTACTTGTCCTCTAAATTTTGCTGTTGTATTCACATATTGTTTTTCTTTCAAATTAGCAATTGTACTTGTTGAAAATTGAATGTCTTCATCAATTGTTGCTAAGGCTTCCGTATATTCTGATTCTAATGCACTTTTTGAGGTTGTTCGTTCTTCTTCAGGTGTTGCATTAAAACTAGCAATTGCTTTATCTCGTCTGGCAATTGTATTGCTGCGTTTTGTTTGATTTCTACTTACTGTATTGTTTTGTTCTTCTATCAATTGGGTAACTTCTTTATCTTCATAAGTAAATAAAACCGTCCCTTGATCTACAATATCGCCATTGTTTACTTTAATTTCTGGCTGTGTTCCTAGTTTTTCATTTTTAGCAAATGATTCTGTTTGATCTGGTGTCACCACTCCATTGATGTATACTTGCTCAACATCTGGTACGTCAAAATAGTCAATTCCATCATCGACTTTAGCACTTTTCCCAGCCTCTTCTACTGTACTTGATTTCATCATACTTTTTACTACGAATCCACCAATAATTAATACAACCACTACCACAATACCAACGATCCACTTTTTCTTCATTGTAAGCCTCCTATTTTTTAATTAATAATTCCTAATAAGTATATCTATTTTAACCATTTATGAGAACCCTTTAATTGAAAGTTTAGATAAAAATCATCCTTAGGTTGTAGGTGAACATGGATTTTTTGTCACAAAATCGTCACATTTAGATAACGGTTATTATTTTATTTTTCAAAAAAAAAAGAAAATCAGCAAGTTGATTTTCTTTTTTTAACTCTATTTTTGTTTTTCGGTTTTTGCTAGTTCTAGTAATTCTTTTGCATGTTCTAAAGTTAATTTAGTAATTTCAGTTCCTGCTAGCATTCGGGCAATTTCTTGTACTTTAGCTGGTTTTTTTAACAACTCAACATGGGTTTCTGTTCGCTCTCCCACGACCGTTTTGGAAATGAAAAGATGATGATCTGCCATTGCTGCAACTTGTGGCAAATGAGTAATACATAAAACTTGTGAATGAACAGCTACTAAATAAATTTTATTTGCAATCGCCTGTGCTACTCGTCCACTTACGCCGGTATCCACTTCATCAAAAATGATGCTGGTAATCCCTAAGTTTTGTGAGAAAATCGTTTTCATTGCTAGCATCATACGGGAAAGTTCGCCACCAGAAGCTACTTTTGCTAATGGTTTTAAGGGTTCTCCTGGGTTGGTTGCAATATAAAATTCGACTTGGTCAATTCCATGTTCGTTAAAGCTTTTGCCAGTTGTTTCTTTTGAAAGGAAGCGAACTTCAAAAATAACTTTTTCCATATAAAGCTCTTTTAATTGCTCATGAATACTGATTTCTAGCTCTTTCGCAATTTCTTGTCTTTTTTCAGATAATGCTTGTCCTTTTTTGGTCAATTGTTCTGATAATTCTTTGAGTTCCGTCGTTAATGTGTAGATATGATCTTCTCGATTTTGAATTTGGCTTAATTCAATAGTTATTTTTTCATAATAATTCATGATTTCAGCTAAAGAATCACCATATTTTCGTTTCATCTGATGAATCAGTTCAAGTCTCTTCTCGATTTCATTTAAACGATTTTCATCATAGGCTAGCTGATCCATTTCTTTTAAAATATCACTAGCTGCTTCTTGTAGTTGAAAATAACTATTGGAAATACTTTCAGAAATTTGTTTGTACTTGCCATCGATTTCTTCAATTCCACTCATTTCAGTCATCGCACTGCCAATTAAATCGATGCCACTACCTTCCTCTCCTTGCAGAGCATCATAGCTAACTGAAAGGGCACCAACAATTCGTTGATAATTAACTAATAAGTTTTTTTCTTCTTCTAGTAAATCATCTTCTCCAACAACTAGTTCAGCTAATTCAATGTCGTTGGTTTGATAGGCTAGCATATCCATTCGTTGAGCTAATTCTTGTTCGCTATTTTGCCACTTCTCATAAGTTGTTTTAGCGGTTTGGTAGGCTAGATAAGTTTGATGATAATCTCCTTTTAAGCGACTTAATGTCTCATTACCAAATTGATCTAGCATTCCTAAGTGACGTTCTGGATTCATTAATTCTTGGTGCTCATTTTGACCATGAATGTCAATCATCGTTTCACCAATCAAGCGTAAGGTAGCGATATTGACTAAGCGTCCATTCACACGACAGACATTTTTCCCATTTCGGTGAATGTCTCGTTGAATCAAAACGGTATGGTCTTCAAAATCAATATCATATTCTTTTAACAAATCAAACGTAATTGCTTCTTTATTTAATGAGAATAAACCTTCTAGGACACATTTAGATTCGCCATGACGGATAAACTCACTTGAGCCTCTTCCCCCTGCTAGTAAACCGACTGCATCAATGATAATTGATTTACCGGCACCCGTCTCACCAGTTAAAACCGTCATTCCATTTTCAAAACTTAAGGACAAATCGTGAATAATCGCGAAATTTTTAATGGCTAGTTCTTGTAACATGTTTTCACCTCTCAAAACCGTTTTTGCTTTTAATTTTTATAGTAAATGTAAAAAATGATCTTTAATTCTTGTCGCAGCTTCTGCTGATTTACAAATAATCAAGACAGTATCGTCGCCACAAATCGTTCCAAAGACACCTTCAAAACTTGAAGAATCGATTAACGAGCCTAATGCATATGCATTTCCTGGAATCGTTTTTAACACGAGAAAGTAATCCTGCATGTCAATCGAAACAAAAGCATCTTTTACCAATCGTTCTAATTTTTTTGATGTATCGTATTGTGCATCTGGTGGCATGCTGTAGCGATAGCCGCCAGTTTGTGAGGGTACTTTTACGAGATGAAGTTCTTTGATGTCTCGTGAAATCGTTGCTTGTGTGACCACGATTCCTCTTTCTTCTAATATACGCACAAAGTCCTCTTGTTTTTCAATTACATTATCCTGAATCAACTCTTGTAATAACCGATGTCTTTCTTTTTTCTTCATGATTACACCTCGTTTTCTAAAAACAGTATATTTATGCAATGATTTAACTCTATCATAACGTATTTTACTTTCGGAATAAAGAATTAAGTAAAAAATATAGCTGTTTTTAACACTAAATGTATATTCATACTCAAAAAACAGCACTAAAATAAGATTTCATTCTCATTCAGCACTGTTTTTTAGTTTATTTTTTTAAACGCTCGTAAGCACTAGCTAAAGTAGACTCTGCATTAACGCTATAATTTACAGTTCCAGTAACTTTGTCGTTCCATTTTAAATGCATTAAAAATTCAATATTGCCTTCACCACCAGTAATTGGTGAATAATCAAGAGCCATTACATCATACCCAATCCCAACTACAAATTGAATCATATCGTCTAATACTTGTTTATGAACAGCAGGGTCACGAACGATTCCTTTTTTGCCAACACCTTCACGACCTGCTTCAAATTGTGGTTTAATTAGCGCTAGCACATCGCCACCTGGTTTTAAAATCTCTTTTAGCACTGGCAAAATCAGACGCAAAGAAATAAAAGAAACATCAATTGTCGCAAATTCTGGTTGACCTTTGGTAAAGTCTTCTAATTTGCTGTGTCTAAAATTAACGCGCTCCATAACTTCTACACGCTCATCTTGTCTTAACTTCCAAGCCAATTGATTGTAACCAACATCTAACGCATAGCTCATTGTTGCACCATTTTGTAAAGCCGCATCGGTAAATCCACCCGTTGAAGAACCGATATCTAACATAACTTTATCCGTTACATCTACGTCAAATACTTCTAAAGCTTTTTCAAGTTTCAATCCGCCACGACTTACATAACGCAATGTTTCGCCTTTGATTTTCAGAACAGACTCTTGTGAGATTTTTTCACCTGGTTTGTCTAAACGTTCTTCTTTTTCATTGTAGATTTGACCCGCCATAATTGCTCGTTTTGCTTTCTCTCTTGTTTCAAATAGTCCTTGTTCGACTAATAAAATATCCACTCGTTCTTTCTTCATTCCATCGCCTATCTTTCTTCTATCAAAAGCATATCGGCAATCTCATTTAAAAGACTTGCGTCAAATACTTCATTATTTTTTTCGTAATTAAGAGCTTTTTTCGCCTGTCTTAATTCTTCATTTAATGCCTCAATGGCTCCATCTAATGTCAATAAATTAGGATAAGTACTTTTTTCATGAATCGCGTCCATGCCCGTTTCTTTCCCTAACTCCGTCACATCTCCAATAATGTCCATCACATCATCTCGAATTTGAAAAGCCAGTCCCAAATGAAGCGCGTATTGTTCAAGTGCATTTAAAGCTGATGGCGAAACTTCTCCTACAATCCCGCCAGCTATAGCTGCAAAACGTAATAATTCCCCCGTTTTTCTAGCATGAATTGCTTTTAGTTCCTTTAAAGGAACTTGTTTTTTTTCAGCTTCCATATCTGCTACTTGCCCTGCTACCATCCCAGTTGGTCCTGCCGACTTAGCTAATGCTGCAATCAGCTTCACTTTTTTATCATTTGATAAAGAACTTGTTGCAATCACTTCAAAAGCATAGGTCAATAAACCGTCACCTGCTAAAATTGCCATATCTTCACCATAGACAATATGATTGGTTGGCTTTCCTCGTCTTAGTGCGTCGTTATCCATTGCTGGTAAATCATCGTGAATCAAGGAATAGGTATGAATGTATTCTAGCCCTGTCGCAACTTCAAACCCTGTTCTTGGATCTTTGCCAAATGACTTTAGTACTGCCAATACAAGCAACGGTCGAATTCGTTTGCCGCCTGCTGAAACAGAATAGTCCATCGCATGATACAACGTTGAATTGGGTGAAAGCTCTTTTTTCAATGTATTGATTAAAAAGTCTTCAAACAAGGGCATTTGTTGCGTTTGAAAATCAATTAAGTTCATTTAGGTTACTCCTTATTCTGAATCTGTTTCAAAAAGGGTTTCTTCGCCGTTTTCATCTACCATTTTTGTTAATGTTTTTTCAGCATTTTGTAACGTTTCTTTACAAATTTTGCTCAGACCTACCCCTTTTTGGAATTGCTCTAAAGCCTCTTCTAAAGGAACGTCGCCTTGCTCTAAGTTGGTTACGATTTCTTCTAGTTGTTGCATTGCTTCTTCAAATTTAATTTGTTTTTTTACAGTCATTAGATTTCCTCAACTTTCTTAGTCACTTTTGCTTCAATTTTTCCTTTATGCAAATGAATTTCAATCACTTCATCTTTTTCAACTTGTTCGGACTCTTTAATCACTTCGCCATTTTTAGTGACATAACTATACCCGCGATCCATGATTTTTAAAGGGCTTAAATAATCAAGAGACTGCATTAAAACATGAATCGTTTGTGTTTTTTCATCCATATAGCGTCTCATTTGAAGAGACAATTGCTGGGTTAAAACTGTTATTTCTTGTTGTTTTTGCTCGACTAATTGTGTTGGATTATGGGCTTTTAACCTCAAATCCAATAAACTCAAACGATGATTATTTTGATTAATTTTCTCTTCTATATTGCGAAACAAACCCTCCGTGGCTAAATCTAAATTTTGTGCGTATCCTTCGTATAGACGCTCAGGTTGTTTAAAAATGTACGAACTTAAACTGCGATTTAGACGATGATCTAATACGTCAATTTTCCCTTTAAAGGCTTGCATTAAGCGAAGTTTTAATTGTTCTATCTTCATAAGTTCATCTGCTAATAAGGGTACGGACAACTCTGCTGCTGCAGTTGGTGTAGCAGCTCTCACATCTGCTACTAAATCAGCAATTGTTGTATCTGTTTCATGTCCTACTGAGGAGATACTTGGAGTCGTGGCTTCAAAAATAGCTCTTGCAACCATTTCTTCATTAAATGGCCACAAATCTTCAATCGAGCCGCCACCACGGGCGATAATCATCGTATCAAAATCGCCGATTTCTTCTACTAGTTTAATATTTTTAACAATATCTTTTGCGGCTTGATTCCCTTGAACTAGTGTGGGAAAAATGACTAACTGTACAATTGGATAACGTCTTTTAACTGTCGTCATAATATCTCTTACAACAGCTCCAGTTGGACTCGTTATGACAGCTATTTTTTTAGGAAAAGTTGAGATTAATTGCTTTGGTGCATCAAATAATCCTTCTAGTCGTAATTTTTTTTTAGTTTCTTCTAAAGCTTGATACAACGCACCTACGCCATCAGGTTCCATATGTTCTACGTAGATTTGATAATTGCCACTGGCTTCATATAAAGAGATGCGACCAACAATTAGGACTTTCATTCCCTCTTCAGGTGTAAACTTCAATTTTTGAAAAGCAGGCTTAAACATAATTGCGGAAATCTTAGCCTGATTGTCTTTTAAGCTAAAATATTGATGTGCATTTGGACGCATTCTGAAATTTGAAATTTCTCCTGTTAAATAGATTCGCTCTAAATAAGGATCTTGATCAAATTTACGTTTAATGTATTTCGTTAGTGCTGTAACAGTTAAATATTCTGTCGTCAAAAGGATTCCTCCTTATTTGCTTCTATTGATTTCCTTTTTTACGTGCATTTTTGATTGTTTGATAAAGCAACATTGTAATCGTCATCGGGCCTACGCCTTTTGGAACTGGTGTTAAAAATCCAGCTACTTCGCTAACTTCACTCGTTGCCACGTCTCCAATCAATTTGCCGTTTTCGTCACGATTCATTCCGACATCGATCACAACTGCACCAGGTTTGATAAATTCTTTTGTTACAAAATGACCTCGCCCTATTGCAACAACTAAAATATCTGCCTGTTTTGCAACCTCTGCTAAATTTTTTGTTTTAGAGTGAGCGATGGTAACAGTGGCATCCTCCATTAATAAAAGCTGAGCCATTGGTTTGCCAACAATATTGCTACGACCAATAATCACGGCATTTTTTCCGGCAATGTCAATATTATACCGAGCTAATAGTTTCATAATACCATAAGGAGTACATGGAATCATATCTGGCTTTCCAATTAATAATTTCCCCATATTTACAGGATGAAAGCCATCCACGTCTTTTGTTGAATCAATTGCATTTAGTACTTTATCTGCATCAATATGCTCAGGTAAAGGCAACTGCACTAGTATACCATGAAAGTCATCATCTTGATTGAATTTTTCAATTTCTTCTAATAATTCAGCTTCTGAAATCGTCGCTGGATAACGTTCTACAACAGAATGAAAACCTAGTGCAATCGCTCTTTTTTCCTTATTTTTAACGTAGGTTTGACTGGCCGGATTTTCGCCTACTAGCAGCACAACTAAACCAGGTGTAATTCCCTTATTTTTTAATTCTGTAACCATTTCTTGCATTTCAACTTGCATTTCATCTGCCAAGCCTTTACCATCCATTATCGTTGCACTCACTACTGACCCACTCCTTAAAATTCATTTTGCATTTCTATTTTACCACAATAAAAAGCTTCAAAATAGTAATAAAGGCTTTTAACAACGAAAATAACGACAATTAAAGTAAGATTTATTAAATTCATTCGTTTTTAGGATATTTTAAATGATTCCATAAAAAAAGAGACCCACAAGCAGTCTCTTTTTTTATAATTATTCAGCTAATTCATCGGCTACTTTTGCTAGAACTCCGTTAACAAATTTACGAGATTTTTCATCACTGTAAAGTTTTGTAATTTCAAGAGCTTCATTCAATGCCACTTTAGCAGGAACGTCCGTCACATAAAGCATTTCAAAAATGGCAATACGTAAAATCATTAAATCGGTTTTTGCTAGGCGTTTCATTGACCAATTGGCTAAATTTTCTTCAATTTTTGCGTCAATGACGGCTTGATGTTCTGTTACTCCTGAAGTTAATAATTCCAAATATTTAGGTACTGCAACTCTGTCTACTTCGTCAGCAAGCTCTTCGTGACTTGTTAAAGCCTGTTGCATCGCTTGATCCGCAGAAAGATCTTCGTTAGCAGCAAGTTGGAATAATGTTTGTAAAGCTTTTTCTCTAATCTCGCGTCTTGTTAAACTCACGCATCTTCACCATCTTCATCTTCTAAATCGATTAATTTTTGAATCTCAGCTTTTTCTGGGACAATTGCTACAACATGGATATTGACTTCAGTTAGTTCAATATCTGTCATAAATAATAATTGTTGACGAATTTTTTCTTGCATTTCTAACGCTACTTTTGGAACCGCAACGCCATAGTTCAAGTAACAATAAACATCTACTTTCAAGCCCTCTTCATCGACTGTTAAACGGACACCTTTTTTATGATTTACGCGTCCAAATAATTCAGTCACTCCTGAAGTTAAGCTGCCATGCATTGCATAAACGCCTTCTACTTTACTTGCTGCGATTCCTGAAATCACTTCTATTACTTCTGGTGCGATTTCAATTTCTCCCAAGCTTGCTTTATTGTCTTGTAAGGTTAATTTTGATTCTTCAGCCATAGGGCAACCCTCCACTTTTTATATAGATTGATCTAATTTTTTCGTATTAAGCTCTTGATACATATGAATTGTCTTGTGTGTTAACGATTAAAACATCGTCTACGTTGACAAAGAACGGAACGTTGATCATGACACCTGTTTCCATTTTAGCAGGTTTTGTTCCCCCTGAAGATGTATCACCGCGGATACCAGGATCTGTTTCTGCTACACGAAGCTCTACAGTATTTGGCAACTCAACTCCTAATGTTTCAGCTCCATACATGATGATTTGAACCTCCATATTTTCTTTCAAATATTTCAATTCTTCTTCAATTTGCGCTTCTTGTAATTCTAATTGATCGTAAGTTTCGCTGTCCATAAAGACATGAGCGCCACCACTTTCATATAAATATTGCATTTTACGGTTATCGATTTGTGCTTTTGCTACTTTTTCTCCTGCACGGAAAGTTTTTTCTTGAGCAGCACCTGTTCTAAGGTTTTTAAGTTTTGAACGGACAAAAGCCGCTCCTTTACCTGGTTTAACATGTTGGAATTCTACAACACGCCAAATTCCACCATCAAATTCAATTGTCAAGCCTGTTTTAAAATCATTTACTGAAATCATTTAATTTCCTCCTAGAGCTTCTCTATTCTATTTATTTAGTGTAGCATTTTTTTCTCATTCTTACTATTGAATTGTTATTTCAATCTGATTATAAAATGATTAGTTCTTTTGGTGAATGAACAATTACTTCGTTTCCTGTTGACGTAATCACTAAATCATCTTCAATTCGAACGCCACCGATTCCTGGTAAATAAATACCGGGTTCATTCGTAATCACATTACCTGGTACAAATGCTTTTTCTGCTAGTTTCGAAACATTCGGCCCTTCGTGAATCTCTAATCCAATACCATGCCCTGTTGAATGACCGAAAGCTTCACCATATCCAAAGCTCTTAATATGATCTCTTGCTACAGCATCTAGTTCTTTGCCTGTCATACCTGGTTTTGCTACTTCAAGCACTTTTAACTGAGCTTCAAGTGTAATTTGATAGATTTCTTTTAATTTTTCAGTTGGTTCACCAACAGCAATCGTTCTTGTCATGTCAGAAACATAACCTTCATAATAACAACCAAAATCTAAGGTTACAAAATCCCCTTTTTCAATCAGTTTTGAACTCGCAACCCCGTGAGGCATTGCTGAACGTAGGCCACTGGCAACAATCGTTTCAAAAGAAACGCCACTGGCGCCTAAACTGCGCATGTGAAAATCAAGTGAGTTGGCAACTTCGATTTCACTCATTCCTGGCTTGATAACGCCTAAGATATAATTAAAAGCCGCATCTGAAATGGAACATGCTTTTTTTATGGTTTCAATCTCAACGGTTTCTTTTACTTCTCTAAGACTTTCAATCAATCCTGAAACGGGTACTAAGTCTGTTTCAACTGGAATGATTTCTTCGAATAATTCGAAAGTTGTAAACGTAATAAAATCTTGCTCAAATCCCAGTGCTTCAATTTTATTTTCTTCAACTAATTTAACAACTTCATCAAAAATTGGACCTTGATTTTGAATTATTTTAAATCCTATTGCTTGTTTGGCAACTTGCTCTGTATAACGAAAATCCGTTACAAAGTAGGCTTCATCTAATGTAATCACACTTAAACCAGTTGTTCCTGTAAAATTAGAGACATAACGTAAATTATAAGGACTTGTTACTAATAGCGCATCTAAGCCTCTTTGTTTCATACCCTTACGTAATTTTTCAATTCGATTCATTGACGTTCCCTCCCAAATCTTTTTTATTTAAATGGCACTCTTTCGTTCCATACAAATTTATACAATTCATTTTATTATATCGTGAAACCCGTCTGATTACAACGAATATTCTACTTATTCTAGTCTTTTACAGCAATAAAAAAGAGCAACCATTTAATTGGGTTACTCTTTTTCTGAAAATTGAATATTTTCTTTTTCTTGATAGCTATTTTTCAATGTAATTTGTACAGCAAATTGATAGGCATCTTGTTTTACGATTTCTACTTTTCCAGACTGAAATTCAAATTTTCCCTTTGTCCAATTTTCATTACTTCCTTCTTTTAATTTTTTTTTAGTTAAAGACATCATCGTTCTAGCTTGATAGTGATCTTTCATCACCTGCAATTGTTCGTATTGATTTTGATAGATTTTCAAAGTTCCTAGTAATAATAAAGTAAGAAGGATTAGAAAAACCAATGCAGTTGGGAGTAAGGCACCTTTTTGATTCATTGTTTCAGCTCCTCTTTAAAACAAGCTGAAAGTTGATTTCGATACCTTTCTTGATTTTCAAATTGAACATCAAGAACAATTGAATGGGCTTTTTTTTGAAATGTCAGCCTTTCAACTTTTACTAAAAGTGGTTGATGCCCGCCTTTACTTGTTCTTTTGCGCACCATCTTCTGATAATTTTCATAGTAGCTAATCCTCCCTTTGGCATTTTCAGTTTGAATGTTCTCTGGCGTTACTTTAATTACGATTTGATTTTGCCACTCTTTTTCTAATTGATTTAAAAACAAATGCCACTCCAATTGGCGATCTTGAAAAGTTTGCCTTCGAATCAATTGAAATTGGCTCACACTGATTGAAAGAAGAGAGATACTTAAAACTAAGATAAAAAGGGCGCAAAGCGTTTCAATTAACGTAAAGCCCTTTTGATTAGTCAAAGTTTGTGTGAAGTAGCACTTCTTCTTTAGAAAAGTGAGTTGCTTGATCAACAACTTTAATCCCTCCTAATCCTTTATTTTCCAATAGCTTAATCTCCCATTCATGGCTGCCGGATTTCCAAACACCTGTTTCTGACATCTGTTGAGTTTGCTCGTATAAAATTCTACTAGCTTCTACTTCTAGTTTTTGTTCTTGAATATGGTGTAAGAAGCCAATTACAATTGGCAAATAAATCAAAATGCCAATCGTAATCAATAAAAATGTGATTAATCCTTCAACTAACAAATAGCCCTCATTCATTCTCCAATACTTCAAAAAAATAACGCCCACTTCCAATTTGAAATTTAAATTGATATTGCTTTTTGCTACTATTAAAATAAATTGTACTAAAACTAGACACATTCCCAGTTCCTGAATTAAAGTAAAAAACCTTATCTGTTGGTGTCGTCAGCTTTTCAGGTAAAAAACGTGCTTTATTGAAACGATGTGCTGGTTGCCCCTCTATTTCATACTTAATCTCCCCAGCTTTTAAAACAGTAATTTTCGCTCGCTCATTAGAAAGTAACGCTACGGTTTGCATACTTGTCAATTTACTTTGAAATTCTTCAAAAAATAGATTGCGTTTTACTTCTTCTACAACTGACTTAGCGATAAGTGTCGGCATCCCTAACACTATACTTGAGACAATTAAAACAAGTACGGTTTCTAATAAAGTGAACCCCTGATTGCTTTTTTTAAGATGGTCCACTAACAGCTGTCCCATTAATTTTAATCCCTTTATCTTTGGCATTTTTCACCTGCTTATGTTTCAAATAGCCTGCTTTTTCTAACATTTCAAAAGTAACGGATTCCACATTTCCTTTTTCTAATTGATACAGTTCAATTTGCGTTTCAACAACGGTCACGAGTGCATCTGTTCCTTGATGATCAATTTTTTCTTTTTGTTTTGTCACATTAGGTATTACGAGAATGAGCAACACCGAAATCACAAATAAAACCAAAATCATTTCCACTAAAGTAAATCCGTTATTGTTTAATAGTTTTTTCTTCATCCAATTCCCTCCATCATTGTAAACATTGGTAAAAGTAGTGCGAGGTAAACACATAAAATGAAAAAAGCGACAATCATAAAAATCAGTGGTTGAATCCAATTTAAGCCTTTTTCTAATTTTTCAAGAAGTTCTTTTTGACAATCTTGTCCATAAATAGCCAGTTCCGCTCCCAATTTACTCGTTGTTTCGCCATGAAAGACGATAAAGTTTATTTCTTGGTTAAAAAAAGCAAACTGGTTGAAAATTTCATTAAATTTTTTCCCTTGTGATAATTCCTCTTCCATTATCATCGCTAATTCTTGCATTAAAGGCAGTGTTTCTTTCTGCTTCATTAACTGAATGATTTCTTGCATTGAACAGCCACTTTTAAATAAATGGCTCCATTCAATACTAAAATAGGCAGTATAGTACTGTTTAACCAGCTTCCTTAAAAAAGGTACATAAGTGAAAAAGGTCGTTTTTTTTATTGCAGATAATTGAGCGAGTCGTCTATTGAATACAAACAAAATCAAGCTACCTCCTAAAACAAAATAAATAAAAATCGAAGGGAAATGCAGAATCAAACC
Source organism: Carnobacterium divergens (assembly GCF_900258435.1). Classification (NCBI taxonomy): domain Bacteria; kingdom Bacillati; phylum Bacillota; class Bacilli; order Lactobacillales; family Carnobacteriaceae; genus Carnobacterium; species Carnobacterium divergens. The sequence continues at coordinate 2,122,710 of NZ_LT992558.1, forward strand.
TATTGAAAACCGACTAATAAAAGAAACTTCTTGCGTATTTTGCTGTTGAAATAATTGTTCAAAATGGGGCAGTAATAAAATTCTCATGGCTAAAACAATTCCTATCATCAACCCCATTAATAACAAAGGGTAACTAAGAATTTTCTTTAATTTTTGTTGTTGTGTTATTTTTTCTTCGATAGTCTTTCCTGTTGTCAATAAGGTTCGACCAAACGCACCATGAACTTGTGCTAAATAAAGTTGAGTTGTAATTTGCTGATTAAATTTTTTTTCTTTTAAAAGTTGATGAAATTCATGTCCTTCTCCTAGTCCTGTTATGATACTCTGAATCAACGCTTTTTCTTTTGGCATAATCATTTTTAAAAATACTAAAGCTTCTTTAAGAGTAAATCCCTCTTCTACCAATAATCCCGTTTTTATTAAGAAATAGGCTTTTCTTTTTTCAGTAAATTTTTTATCTAATTTGAAATTGCTGATAGCTTTCTTTTGTAATATATCCATACACATAGGCCTTTCTTAAGACTTCATTAAATCCATTAGTTCGTTTTTGATTAAAAATTTCTTTTTTTAGCTCTTGTAGTCTTTTTTCTAATAGTTGATAAGATAAAATTTCGTATAATGTTGCTTTTTTATGATCATGAGGAAAATGAGTACAAAAAAAGTGACAATTTCCCTCACACAATGAACACTTTTTCGCAATCAATCGTTGGCTGACAACTGCCAATAACACTTGTTGCAACTGTAGCAAACTAACACCTAATTCTAACATTCTTAAAAGAACACCTTCTGTATCTTTTGCATGAATACTAGCTAAAATTAAATGCCCTGTTAACGCGCCACGCAGAACATTTTTAGCGGTTTGGCTATCTCTAATTTCTCCCACAATCAAAATATCTGGATGATGCCTTAAGCTTGCTTTTAAAATTACTTCATAGGTAATACCTGCTTCTTCGTTAAGCTGGGTTTGAAGAAATTCTGGTTGTTCTATTTCCACAGGGTCTTCTATCGTAATAACTTGACTTTGCTTTTTATCGACTTGTTCTTTGACTAATTGATACATGGTCGTCGTTTTTCCTGAACTTACCGGACCTGAAAATAAAATTAAACCACTTTTAGCTGATACTAATTGCTGTAGCTCTCCAATTGCTTTTGGGAAAAAGGTTGTTTCTTCTAATTTGCAGTCTTGTTTACTCAGTAATAGACGAATCACCATTGACTCTTGGTAATTAAAATTTGTGATTGTTGAAAAACGTAATGATTTTTGTAGTTCTCCTATTTCAAATTCAGCTGCGCCACTTTGTGGTTTACGTTTTTCACTGACCTCCATATTGGCTAAAAATTTAAAATACGCTATCAAACGGGAGCCTAACTCTATAGTTACTTTTTGCCATTCAATTAGTTCGTTACTTGTTCTAAAGTAAATACGATAATGGTTCCTTGTCGGCAAGATATGGATATCACTTGCGCCTCTTTTTGCTAAATTTTTAATCAAATGTTTTGCAAATTCTTCAATCGATTTACTCATTATTTCCTCCTTTCCTACTCATTAATAGTATTCGCAAATTTGTCATGCTTCCTTTTTTTTAATAAAAATAGAGACAACGATATGTATTTGACAGATTCGGGAACGAATGAAACAAAATTGATTACGTATGCCACCTATTCAGAAAATAGGTGGTCTTTTTAATACAAAAAAAACCTCTACAACAGCGTAGAGGGGAAGACATTAGATTGGTATAAACTAGCACACATTTTCCTACCTTATTTACGTACCACTAGCACATCACATAACGCATGGGTTACTACATAACTTGATACGGAGCCCACTAGAACAAGCTCAACTGCATTTTTACCTGTAGCACCTACAATAATTAAGTCGCTATTTTCTTTTTCAGGGATATGGGTGGCAATTAATTTTTTAGGACTTCCAATTTTGAATATACTCCGAACATGGTTCAGCTCTTTTTTTGCTTTACTTGATAAATCAGATAAATTCTCTTCAATTTTTTGTTCTTCAATATTTAATACATAAGCAAATTCTTTGAGATTCTGAGTGATATTGTTTAACCCCTTATTGTCATCTAAGACTTGCACAATAACTAACTCTGCATTGTTTCGTTTAGCAACTTCTACCGCTTTATAAAACGCATGCTTCGATTGCTCCGATCCGTCCACCGCTACTAAGATACGTCGATATTCATTTTCCATTTTCTTCGCCTCCCCTTTTCTTTATTATAGCGGTTACAGTTTTAAATGTACAAAAATACCCTCTAGTTGGTAGGGAGGCTGCTGAAAAAGTAGAATAATTTAAGCTATCTAAAAACAAAGTTTTTTTAGATAGCCTTTTTATAGATGGTCTTTTTTTGGGATTTTCTAAATCCATGATTACTCTGGTTTTTTCTTTCTTCATTCAACATCCTTTTCTGCTTTTATAGTTTAAAATAGCTTTAAAATATTTTTCTGTTCTTTTCGAATTTGATAACCTGATTTTTCATAAAAACAATGAGCTTTGTGACGTTCAACACCAGAATGCAGAATCACTCCATCCATTCCATGATCTTTGCTCCAGTCCTCCACACGTTGTAACAACTGACTGCCAATTCCTTTTGAACGACTATTTTCATCTACTACTAAAGCGATTAAATACGTTAGTGGTTCAAATAACAAAGAATCTAATACTAGCCACTGAGCAAAACCTAAAATTTCTCCATTACTCGCTTCGGCTACTATAATGGTTGTACTGTTGGCTTTCTCTTTTTTGATTTTAGTTAGTCGCCTTGCTGTTTCTTCCACACTCATTGGGTAGCCTAACTGATTTAACAATCGATTGATTGATTGCTCATCTTGTTGTTGCATTTCACGTATTTCCATTGATTCCCCTCCTAAATATTTATTTATTTAATGCGTTAAAAAATGCCTCTACTACTTGTTGAAGGACTTTATTTTGTTGTTTGGGTTTGATTAAATACAGTTCCCTTTCTAACGGTTCTTTGAGGGATTCAAAGGGAATAGTTCCTACTGCTTGTTTAGATATGAGTGTTTTCCCAATGCCTTTTTCTAATAATTTTATGATCATTTCGTTGCTTTCAATAATCATTTTTTGTTGTGGTTGAATATTGTAGGTGTCGAAATAATCCATCGTAAAATGATGAATGCCAGATCCTTTTTCTCGGATGAGCCACAAGGTCTCCTCTTTTTTACCGGCTACTACTAATTCATCTTTTAGAAAAGGAACTCGCTCTAATTCCGTTGTGGTAAGAGCGGCTTCAATAAAACCAAAATCCCACATTCGTGTTTCAACTTTTTTTAAAACATCCTCTGAATTGCTTAGATAGACTTCAAAATCAACTAATGGAAATTGTTCTTGAATATCCTTTAAAATCGCTGGCAAATAATGAACAGCAATCGTATGAGAAGCGCCAATTTTACACGTCGTTCGTAAAATACCTTTTAAAGACTGGACTTCGTGAATCGAATCTTCCCACAGTTCCAGCATTTCCTTACATTGAATATAAAACAATTTGCCACTTTCAGTTGGGCTCATTTCTGTTCGACCATTGCGAACAAAGAGCGGCGCTCCAACTATCTCTTCTAGTTTGTGAATTTGAGTGGAAACAGTCGGTTGAGAAATAAACAGCTTCTCAGCTGCAACGGTAAAATTTAGTTCTTCATAAACAACTTTATAGGTCTCTAAAAATTTGAACATGTTTTTTAACCCTTTCCATAAAAAAAAGTAATTGAAATCATTTAAAATAACTATTTCCATAATAATACCATATCCCGTATACTTTAGTCATTAGATTAAAGGAGCTGTACAATAAATGAATACAATCAAATCTTATTTTCCTGGGCTATTGCTAGCCAGTTGCGTCGCTTTAATCAGTAAAGGGATTGCTCTTATTTTCCCTAGCTTAGGGGCTGCAACATTTGCGATTTTAATTGGTATTTTTTTAGGGAATACTTTTTTTAAAAGTTCAATTTATGCAAATGGTACAAAATTTTCAGAAAGTAATTTGTTAGCTTATTCCATCGTGCTACTTGGCGGCACGATTACCTTTCAAACAATTTCATTATTAGGTGGACATGGTCTTTTATTTATTATGCTGCAAATGACTGGAACGATTTTTGCAGCGATCTATTTAGGGAGGAAACTCGCTTTTTCACAAAATATTCGACTATTAATGGCTAGTGGAAATGCAGTATGTGGCTCATCCGCAATCGCTTCTACTGCTCCTGTCATTGATGCTAACGAAGAAGATCGAGGCTTAACGATTACTATTGTGAATTTAATGGGAACGGTTTTAATGTTAATTTTGCCACTAATCAGTCTCTTCTTGTATCAGCAAGATACCTTAAAAAGCTCGGCTTTAATTGGTGGCGTGTTGCAATCTGTTGGCCAAGTAGTTGCTAGTGGCAGCATGGTTAATCCTGAAATTTTAGCAATGGCAACGATTTTTAAAATTGTTCGAATTTTATTTTTAGTTGTCGTTGTTTACGCTTTTGGACGCTACAAACAAAAATCAACTACATCGATTCAAAAGCAGTCCCCAAAAAAAATGGTGAAGATTCCTTGGTATGTAATTGGCTTTTTTATAGTTTGCTTCTTTCGCAGTATTGGGTTTATCCCTGAGTTTGCAAGTTCTTTGATGCATAGCATCAGTAGTTGGTTTGAAATTATTGCCCTTGCAGGAATTGGCTTACGCTTAAATTTTAGTCATTTATTAAAACAAGGCAACCGCTTGATTGTCTATGGTTTGACTCTTGGAACGGTACAAGTTTTGCTTGCTATGGCGCTGATTTCACTTCTGTTTTAATCAATTGTCCTCTTGCCTATTAAACGGTTTTATGCTATATTTTCACTAATTGATGTTACGTAAAACAACACTTAAGAGTGAGAAATATTCGTGTTTCACTATAAGGCTCCAGTGATTTGAACGCAATCACTTGGTGTCTTCTTTTTTGGGAATCACGTCAATTGGGAGAGGAGAAAAAATGACAAAAAAACAGATTTTAAATTTAGTAAAGATTATAGTAGGAGCTTTTATTTTTTCTCTTGCTGTAAATGTTTTTGCTTTGCCAAATAAACTTGGTGAAGGTGGAGTAACAGGTTTAACGATGGTTCTTTATTATTTATTTGCTTGGGCGCCAGCCTTAACAAACCTGTTATTTAATAGTGTTTTACTAGTAATTGGTTATAAATATTTGGATAAAAGTACTGTTTATTTAACCATTTTAGCAGTCGCTATTTTTTCATTCTTTTTACGAGTGACCGAAAGCTGGCATTTTTTGACCGATCAAACGATTATTGCAGCCATCACCGCAGGAACTTTGATGGGGACAGGAATGGGCTTGATTATGTTAGGTGGTGGCACTACTGCTGGAAGTGCTATTTTAGCGAAGCTAGCGAATAAGTACTTAGGTTGGAATACAAGCTATGCCTTGTTATTTTTCGACTTGATTGTTGTGGTTCCATCGGCTTTTGTTATTGGGCTTCAAAATATGTTATTTACAATCGTTTCGCTCTACGTATCTACAAAAGTCCTAGACTTCTTATTGGAAGGATTTAATCCTAAAAAATCTATTACCATTATCTCAGATCAACATGATTTAATTGCTCGAGATATTGAAAAAGAATTAGAACGCGGCATAACTGTTTTTCATGGTCATGGCTATTATTTCAAACAAAATAAAGATATTTTATATACAGTTGTTAGCCGTCAACAATTATTACAAGTCACTAAAATTGTCAATAAGTATGACCCAAAAGCCTTTTTCATCATTAATGATGTTCAAAGTGTCGAAGGGGAAGGTTTTACGAAACAAATTACGAGTGAATAAAAAAAGATCCTCTTAAGAGGATCTTTTTTTACATTTCAGCATTATGAAAGACTTCTGAAACATCATCGTCATCTTCCAATTTATCTAACATGGTTTGAAACAACTCCGCTTTGTCTGCAGGTAATGCTGCGGTTGTTTGAGGAACCATCGTGATTTCAGCTTGAGCAAGTTTGTATCCCTCTGCTTCAAGTGCATCCCGTACGGTTGTAAAATCAGTTGGATCTGTATAAATTTCGAAAACCTCTTCACTTGTCTCCAACTCTTCGCCACCTGCTTCTAAAACGCTCAGCAACATGGTATCTTCGTCCACGTCTAAGCCTGCTCGTTCAATCGCTAGATAACCTTTACGATCAAACAGATACCCCACAGAGCCGGTTTCACCAATTGAACCACCATTTTTATTAAAGGCTACTCGAACATTGGTTGCAGTCCGATTGCGATTATCGGTTAAAGTATGAACTAAAACCGCAATTCCATTTGGGCCATATCCTTCATAAGTGATTTCATCATAGTGCTCGCCTTCACCTGTTTGGCTTCCCTTTGTGATCGCTCTTTTTACATTGTCATTTGGCATATTCGCAGCTTTAGCTTTATCAATCATCATACGCAATTGCGGGTTGATACCAGGGTCAGGTCCACCACTTTTAACGGCCATATAAATTTCTCTTGATATTTTCTGGAAAATTTTACCACGTTTAGCATCTTGTGCATTTTTACGTCCTTGGATGTTGCTCCATTTTGAATGTCCTGACATTCCTGTTCCCTCATTTCATCGTGTAATGTGCTTCTCTTCTATTTTATCAACTAAATCTTTTTTTACAACTCTCATGTTATTCCGCTACATAATGCATTTGGACAAGATCTTTGTATTGTCTTAGCTCACTTAATTTAAACCGTTTTTCTAAATAATTGCCAGAAAATAAGGGAACGCCTTCTCCGATTAAAACCGGTGCAATGGAAAGAATCAGTTCATCAACTAAATCTTTTTCTAAAAATTGAGCGATTAAATTTCCACCACCAATTAAAAAGATATCTTTCCCTTCTTTTTCTTTTAAGCTCTCAACTAAATGGACAATATCACCATCAACAAAAGTAACTTCTGGATGCCCTTCTTTTGGTGCGTGACTGGTTACAACGTAATTGTCATAGTCCTCATATGGAAAGGGTACATCAAAACCTAAGACTTCGTCATAAGTAGTTCGCCCCATAATGGTTGTATCTACTTGCTTCATAAAAGCATAGTACCCATTATCACCATCATTTTCAGTTTGATACAACCAGTTCAAATCGCCATTCTTTTTAGCAATTTTCCCATCAAGAGAAGCTGCAATATATAAAATTACCGAACGTTTCATTCCTTTTCCTCCTTATTTGCGTTTTCTATTTTTTCTCAAGCGAACAAAAAGATAGACCATTAAAATACCGGTTAAAGCCCCCACACTATCTAAAATAACATCTTGAAATAGAGGCGTTCGTTCTGCTGTAAAGCTCTGGTGAAATTCATCAAATGAAGCATACCCTGCTGCTAACAGCCAAGAAATTAAAAATGCCAACTCAGTTGAACGCATCTTGCCTTTTAAACCTAAAAACCAAAAGAGGCCAAGTAAAAAATACGTGCCAAAATGGGCACCTTTTCGAATGAAAAATTCGACAAAATGTGAATAACCTTTCGTAGCAATACTAACTTCACTTCCTGCGTAATTAAAATGAACCGTACTCAAAAGATCTTTTAATGGCTCATTTTTCAATAACGTTTCTAGCATTGGTGCTACTGTTTGCTTACTATAAGGCTGTGATGAACTATAAAAGAGAATCCCCATAATTAAAATAGCCAAAAGAATAAAAAGATTTTCTTTTGAGGATGTTTTTTTCTTCATTTGATTTCCTCCAATTTCAATATCTGCTCTATCAGTTTACTATTTTTCACAAAAAAAAGCACCCTTCTCCCTTAAGAAAAGAGTGATTCTAATTAAATTCTACGATTCGCTTGTTGACGTAACTCGTCTAATCCAAATACAAGCAGCCAGATTAATGCAACAATTAACATGAGTGCAAATGCTCCTGAAATAAAGGCTCCATAAACTAACGCACCTACGCCTGTATACCAAGCAATTTTCCCCAACTGACTATTTTGAATTCTCTTTGCTAACGTCATTACAATAAAACTTCCGATAATAACTAGTAATAATAGCGGTCTTGTTACAATACTTGAAAGCATTGATAATGCTAACACACCTTCAATTAATAAAAATAGTTTAAAATTACGACTCATGTTTCTTCCTCTTTTCCATTTAAGTGATACTCTTAGTTTAGCTGTTCTTTATCAGCTATACGACCGACAAAAGCCGGAACTTCTTCTGCAACTTAAGGCTGATTTTAGATGATAAAGTTTATTTTCATATTTTGAAAAAGTGAGTTATAATAGATTTATTAGAATTCAGAAAGGATGTCATGAATGACTTATCATATTAATTGGGATTTAGATTCAATTTTCCCCGGAGGTAGCACCTCTGTAGCATTGCAAGAAAAGATTACACGATTACACACTCAGCTAGAGGATTTAACAAGCCAGGTACAAGCTTGGGATTTTAACCAAGATCAGCCAAATGTTTCTCAATTTTCAGCTATTTTAACTTTAGAAGAAAATATTTCAATGGGACTAACTCAAGCTTTTAGTTTTATTGAAGCCGTTCAATCCGCCGATGTCTCTGATAAAAATGCAGGCACTGTTACAGGTCAATTATTAGAGTTAAATAGCCAATTTCAAACAATCCATACGATTTTAGTTAAAAAATTAGTTCTTATTTCTGAAGATAAATGGCAAGAATTGCTTCAAATCCCTTCATTTAAAGCTATCGCTTTTAGTCTAAATGAAACAAGAGAAGACGGCAAAGAATTATTAAGCGAAGCCGAAGAAGCTTTAATCAACGCTTTAAGTATCGATGGTTTCCAAGGTTGGAGCGACCATTACGACAGTTTAGTTGCAACGATTGAAATTCCTTTTGAAGAAAAAGATGGTTCGGTTTCTCTTCTTTCTGCTGGACAGGCATTCAATAAAATGAGTGATGATCCTGATAGCGCTGTTCGGAAACAATTATTTGAAAAATGGGAAGCTGTCTGGACAAAAAAAGCACCCTTGTTTGCAGATACTTTAAATCATTTAGCTGGTTTTCGATTAGCCAACTACAAAGCTCACCATACAACAGACTTTTTAAAGAAACCTTTGCGTTATAATCGAATGAAAAAAGAAACTTTAGATGCGATGTGGCAAGCCGTAAGGGATCACAAAAAACCATTTATTGACTATCTGAATCAAAAAGCAACACTTTTTGGAAAAACACAATTATCATGGGAAGACATTGATGCGCCAGTCATTATTGGCTCAAACAAACCACAAGTTTATCCTTTTGATGAGGGTGCTGATTTTATCGTTGCCAACTTTAGAAAATTCAGTACAAAAATGGCTGATTTTGCACAATACGCCTTCGACCATTCTTGGATTGAGGCAGAAGATCGTAGTGGAAAACGCCCTGGCGGTTACTGTACAGGTTTCCCTGAAAGTAAAGAATCACGAATTTTTATGACGTATTCAGAATCTCCAAGTGATGTCTCAACGTTGGCTCATGAGCTAGGTCATGCTTTCCATTCTGACGTGATGAAAGACTTGCCAATCCTCAACCAAGATTATGCGATGAACGTTGCTGAAACAGCCAGTACATTTGCTGAAATGATCGTTGCAGACGCTACTGTCAAAGAAGCTACAACAACGGAAGAAAAAATCATGCTCTTAGATACAAAAATTTCAAGTAGCATCGCGATGTTTTTAAATATTCATGCTCGCTTTATTTTTGAATCTAATTTTTACAAGGAGCGCCAAACTGGAATCGTCTCTGAAGAGCGCATTTCTGAATTGATGGAAGAAGCCCAAAAAGAAGCTTTCCAAGATTCCTTAAGTCAGTACCATCCGCATTTTTGGGCTAGCAAGTTGCACTTCTTTATTTCAGATGTGCCCTTCTACAACTTCCCTTATACCTTTGGCTATTTATTCAGTTTAGGAATCTACGCTCGTTCGTTAGAAGAAGGAGCCGATTTTGAAGATAAGTATATTGCCTTATTAAAAGACACTGCTTCAATGACAACAGAAGAGCTAGCGATGAAACACCTTGACGTAGACTTAACAAAACCTGATTTTTGGGTTGCAGGAATCAAACTGATGGAAGCGGATGTACAAGAATTTATTGAGTTAACCAATAATCTTTAATCCCTTTCTTTATAGAAAATACCTCTATTTTTTCAATAGGGGTATTTTCTGTAACGTAAGGTGATTGACATTCAATTGAAGGGAGGTTTTCCTATGAAAAATCAACAAGATTTAATGAACTGTATTTCAAATAATCCTGAGTTAATGACGATTCTATCAATTGTCGAAGAATTGCATTTGCCACAAGCTTGCCTTTATGCTGGAACGATTCGAAGTACCATCTGGAATCATTTATCAACTAAAAAAAATCACTTATCCAATGATCTTGACATTATTTTCTTTGCTCCTGATGTTTCCTATGAATCCACTCTTCTGATTCAAGATCAACTTCAAAAAATGTATCCTTTTTATCAATGGGAACTAAGAAATCAATGTGACATGCATCGACACAATCCCAATACGTTACCTTATCGTTCTGTCGAAGACGCGATTAGTAAATTCCCAGAAACTTGTACAGCAATCGGAATTCGAATGAAAAATGAAACACTTGAACTGATTGCGCCTTATGGTATTTCTGATTTAATTCATTTTAAGGTAGTACCTACACCTTATTATCAAGCAGATCCTAAAAGAATGGCCATTTATAAACAACGAGTGTATCAAAAAGCCTGGCAGGAAATCTGGCCCAATGTAACACTTTACTGGGATTAAGGATCGAGCTCTTTCTTAACTTTGTGATTTTACTCTTGCTTTTAGTGTGTAAACGAATAAGACGGTCTTTTCAAAGAGGTTTTTGGGCTGGAATCTCCTTATTTTTTTACTTATTTTCGTTAGTTGAGTTGTCTTAATTTCATCTGCTAATACGTCAAAATCAACACCTACTCCCATTACGAATGGAACCTTCAACTGATTTATATATTCGTCAATCCAATATTCTTTTTGAGGGCTTGGAAAGGCTACAAATAAAATATCTGCTTGTGACTTTTGAATTTCTTTCACTACTTCTAGTGGATCTTCTCTTTTTAAATAACCAATAGAACAACCTGCAATGTCAATTGTTGGATGCATTTTTTTTATATAATTTACTGCGCCTTCAAGTGCTGTATCCTTTGATCCAAAAAAATATGGACGGTAACCATGTTCCTCACATTTTTTTAGGAGCTCAATAAATAAGAGCTTGGTCGAAACGATTTGATGAAGTGGTCTCTTCAACACTTTACTAGCATATAAAATTGCAGGGCTAGCTGTATTAATTAGCGGGGATTTATTTACGATTAATCTAAGGGAGAGATCTTTTTGCATTGCATTAATCTTACTTGGATCGATTGTAATGTGTTGACTGGGTTGTTTTTTTTTGATGATTTCCTCAATTTTCACGACAGATTCTGCTAATGTGACATCATCTACATTGCAATTTAAAAACGTTACTCTCATGAATAGGTTTCCTCCTTATTAGCTAGTCTTTACAGACTGAATAATAGTTCTCAATTTTTTTACGATTTAAAATATAGGGCTTATTTGTAGATAATAAACATTCCATTGCAACAAATTCTTTAAAAATTTTGGTGATTGTATTCACGTTGCAATTGCAGTAATTTGCTACAATGCGAGTGGTCATTTCTTTGGGTAAATAGTAATATTCCTGATCTTCACTTCCAAAATTAATTGCTAGTTTTTCCATTACTTTTAATAGTCTCTTTTTTAAAGGAAGTCCTAACAAATTTCGATGCGAAATCAAACTATTTAAAGCGCTATGCATATAATTAATATGGAAAATAGCCCCTTCTTGGATTGAAAATATTTTAGCAAGCAACTCTTCTTTCCCTATCTTTACTAATACGGCAGGCGTTAAACTAATCACGCTCAAAGAAGCTTTTTCCCCGACAAATAAATCATAGAGACCAATTACTGATGTGGGTCCTATTAAATCAACAATTTGATTGCCTTTCTTTAAAATAAATATTCCTTCTTTAATAAAATAAAAAAATTCATGTACTGTATTTTCTTCAATGACTATTTTTTTTCTTGGAACATTCATCACTTGCGGTTTAATCTTGACATTATGATGATCTAATATTAAATCGGCTAGTTTTTCATTGCCAAATAAATTTTTTATCGTATTTTTCCCATATAGACTATCCATTGCTACCTCCATCCATAAATGCCAAATGAACACTATTTACTATTACATTTATTATATAGTTAGAAACTGATTAAAAGTTAAAGTGAAAATCTAATAATTAGACTTTTGGCCGAATAAATAATGAATTTTCCGTTGTATTTATATTTTTATGGACAAAAAAAAAAGCTATCAATTAAAAATTGATAGCTTTTTGAAATTTCTTTTTAATAGCGGCCATAGCCTACAATAAATTTATCCCAATAATAAGCGTAGTTCGCATAAGCAACTCCTGATGAAGATTGTGAGCCGATAAAGGTTGAACCACCTGCATAAATTCCTACGTGATCAATCTCGCCACCTGATTGTGAGAAGAAGACTAAATCACCTGGTTGTGGGTTAGAAACTTTTGTTGAAGCAGCGTATTGTGCGGAAGCAACTCGTGGAATTGAAATTCCTGCTCTTGCAAATACATATTGTGTAAATCCTGAACAGTCAAAGCCATTGGTTGTTGTTCCACCCCAAAGGTACGGAATTCCTTGTAAAGGATTGGCAATTGCTTGTAAGTTGCTCCATGAAGCACCGCCACCAGCTGGTGGTGTTGGTTTTACTGGCTCTGGATCTGGTTTTACAGGTGCTGGATCTGGCTTAACGGGTGTTGGATCTGGTTTCACAGGTGTTGGTGTTGGTGCTGGTGCTGGTGTTGAATTACCTGATGTTCCATTGTTATTTGCAACGAGTGTTGGTGCTGATTGTTCTGAATCTTTAGTAGAACTTGAATCAGCTGTTTCTTTAGTCGTTGCAGAGGCTAATTGAACAGCTTTTGCTGATTCCTCTTTCGCTGAAGTAAAGGCAGCGACTTGTTTTTCAGCTTCTGCTTTTTGAGCTAAGAATTTAGCTTTATCGCCTTCAGCTGTTGCTGTATCTGCTGCTAATTGAGCAACTACTACTTCTTTTTCCATTTTTTGTTTTTCTAGCTTGCTTTGTGTTGATTCAAGTTGTCCAGCCAATGTATTTTGTTGGTTGACTTTCTTTTGTGTTTCATCTTTCTTTGTTTTCACTGCTTCTTTGTCCGCTACTTGTTGTTGAACTAAACCGCGGTTAGCAGAAACCATTTTACCAACAACGTCGATTCGGCCAATTACATCAGAAAGAGATTCTGCACTAATGATAAATTCTAAGTAATTTTGACTGTCGCCAGTTACTTGAACAGAACGAGCTTGTTCTTTTAATTGATCATTTCGTTGGTCAATTTTAGCTGTTAATGTTGTAATGTCTTCATCTAATTGTTTCATTTCAGAATTCGCTGCTTGGATTTCTTTTAATAATCCTTTTGCTTTTGCTTCGTTGTTAGAAATTGAAGATTCAACTGTTTCTAAATCCGATTGAACACTTGTTGATTTAGACTTTAATGAGTTGATTTTGCTATCTTGTTCTTGAATTTGAGTTTCGACCGAATCTGCATGGGAAACAATAGGTAAAATCATTGAGCTAAATGTGATTGTTCCTAAGATGGCAATATTCATTAATTTCTTATTCACGATTTCATTCCTCCAAAGTATCATTCTTTTTTATTTTCATCATTTATTGTTTAAATTTTAAAGTTTTCCTTAACGTCTACTTAGTATAGCATACTTCACTTTCAAATTAGATATCTATTAGATTACAATAAAATTTCATTCACCTTGTTATTTATCACATTCTTAAGAATTCTATTACTTATTTGTCATAATTGACTGCCATTCTAAAGGAACAGTTCATTGTGTGGTCATTTATCAACCCGGCTGCTTGCATAAATGCGTAACACGTAACAGGTCCGATAAAAGAAAACCCTCTCTTTTTTAGGTCTTTAGCCAGTTGATTCGACAATTCAGTTTGTGCTGGAACTTCTGCAATCGTTTCAAATTGGTTATCAATCGTTTGGTAATCAACAAAAGACCATAAATAACGATCAAAACTTCCCCACTCTTTTTGAACCTTAATAAAAGCCTGCGCATTTTTAATAATTGAGTTTATTTTTAACCGATTGCGGATAATTCCAGCATTATTCATTAATTCTTCCACTTTTTCATCTGAATAACCAGCTATTTTATGATAATCAAACTGATCTAACGCTTCACGATAATTTTCACGTTTTACTAAAATCGTTGACCAACTCAAACCTGCCTGCATCGTTTCTAAAATTAAGAGCTCAAATAAACTGTCTTCCGAATGATGGGGGTTTCCCCACTCTTCATCATGATACCTACTATCTAACTCTTTTTTTGCCCAAGCGCATCTTTCCATTTTTTTAGCCTCCCAAATTTCGTTACTGCTTTTATTATAGATGACAATCATTAACTTGCAAGTATCTGCCTATGTGAGGTTAAACACAAGCATAATTGCTAGCTAATCATTTTAATTCATGTTAAAGTATAGTGTCAATCTATCTTATTTAATTGATGGGAGAAAATTTAGGAGGATTTACTATGTCAAAAGATTATCGTGTTTTACTTTATTATCAATATGTTACGATTGAAGATGGTGCAGAATTTGCAAAAGAACACCTTCAGTTTTGTAAAGATTTAGGTCTTAAAGGCCGTATTTTAGTGGCCGATGAAGGAATCAACGGAACCGTTTCTGGTACAGTAGAAGAAACACAGCGTTACATAGATGCGATGCACGCTGATTCACGTTTTGCTGAAACTGTTTTTAAAATTGATACTGAAAATCATGATGCTTTCAAAAAAATGTTTGTTCGCTACCGTCCTGAGTTGGTTTCTTTAAACTTGGAAGATGATATTGATCCACTTAAATTAACCGGTGCCTACTTAAGTCCTAAAGAATTTAGAGATGCTATTTTAGATGAAGACGTTGTGGTCATTGATGCCCGTAATGATTATGAATATGATTTGGGTCATTTTAGAGGAGCTGTTCGCCCTGAAATCCGCAGTTTCCGCGAATTGCCTCAATGGATTCGTGAGAACAAAGATCAATTTATGGAAAAACGCGTTGTTACCTATTGTACTGGTGGCATTCGCTGTGAGAAATTTTCTGGCTGGTTAGTCCGTGAAGGGTTTAAAGATGTTGGTCAATTACATGGCGGTATTGCGACTTATGGAAAAGATCCAGAAGTACAAGGCGATTTATGGGATGGTCAAATGTATGTCTTTGATGAACGAATTAGTGTTCCTATCAACCGCAAGGAGCATGTTATCGTTGGGAAAGATTGGTTTGATGGAACCCCATGTGAGCGTTACGTAAACTGCGCAGACCCTAAATGCAACCGTCAAATCTTGACTTCACCAGAAAATGAAGCGAAATATTTACGTGGCTGTAGCCATGAATGTCGTGTTTCGCCTGAGAATCGTTATGTGAAAGAACAACACTTAAGCATTGAGGAAGTCGAAGCTCGTTTAGCTGAAATTGGCGAAAAACTCCCTTCAAATGTTTAATAAAAAAAGGCTTTGTTGACGTAAACGTCAACGAAGCCTTTTTTCTTATCCTAAAACCAAAGAATCTTCACTCATTACTTGACCACTATTTTTTTGGAATAAGGTCAATAAATCAGGAACGGTTAATTCTTGCTTTTGCGCCCCTTTAATATCTACTACAATTTGCCCATTATATAACATAATTAAACGATTGCCATACCGAATCGCATCTTCCATATTATGAGTAATCATTAGAGCCGTTAGTTTTTTTTCTTCAATTACTTTTTCTGTTAATTCTAAGACAGATTGGCTAGTTTTTGGATCAAGAGCCGCTGTATGCTCATCTAATAAAAGTAATTTGGGTGTTACTAACGTTGCCATTAATAATGTAACGGCTTGACGTTGGCCACCTGAAAGCAATCCCACTTCCATTTTCAATCGATTTTCTAGTCCTAAATTAAGTTGTTGCAACTGTTCTTTAAAAAAAGCGCGTTGTGCTCCCTTTACGCCTTTTGATAGACCTCTCTTTTTCCCTCTTTTATAAGCAACTGCTAAATTTTCTTCAATCGACAAACGCGTTGCCGTTCCCATACGAGGGTCTTGAAATACTCGTCCAATATAAGTGGCTCGTTTGGCTGTTTTTTGGTTAGTAACATCAACACCGTCCACTAAGATTTCTCCTTCATCAACAGAGAAGCTACCAGCGATGCTGTTTAACAAAGTTGATTTACCAGCACCGTTGCCGCCAATAATCGTAACAAATTCGCCAGCTTCTAAGGTTAAATCAATGCCTTTTAACACATGATGTTCATTGATAGTTCCTACTTCAAAGCTTTTATGAACGCCCTTTAATTCTAAAATAGTGCTCATGCTAATTTGCCTCCTTTTTTCTTGCTTTTTTTCATTCCTTTTAATTTACCACGCAACAATGGTGTTGAAAGTGCGATGGCCAAAATAAGTGCTGAAAATAATTTTAAATCAGTTGGTGCTACGCCTAATTGTAAAACGATATCAATAATCAAACGATAAACGATGGCTCCAATGACGATTGTCATCAGACGTTTTACAAAAGTTAAATGGCTGAAAATAACTTCTCCAATAATAAGCGAAGCTAGTCCAATCACAATTGTGCCAATTCCCATGCTAATATCCGCATACCCATTATTTTGTGCTAATAATGCTCCTGACAAGGCAATCAAACCATTACATAACATATACCCTATAATTTTCATTAAATCAGTATTAATCCCATTGGCTTCACTCATTTCCTCGTTGTCTCCTGTTGAATGAATGGCTAACCCTATTTCCGTACTAAAAAAGAAATACAATACCACTATCACAATAGCAACTGCGATGCCTCCGACAATTAAAACAGCTGTTTGATTGGTCATTCCTAGTAAAGCCAAACTTCTCATAATTGTTTTTTGACCTAGCAATGAAATATTCGCTTGTCCCATGATTCTTAGGTTAATCGAATACAACGCCGTCATTGTTAAAATACCCGTTAATAATGCTGGGATTTTCAATTTAGTATGCAACAAGCCTGAAACTAAGCCTGCCCCCATGCCACCTAATAGCGCCATTAAAGTGGCAATAATAGGGCTAGTCCCAGCCACAATTTGACTTGCACAAATAGCCGCGCCTAGCGGAAAACTTCCCTCCGCTGTTAAATCGGCGATATCTAAAATACGATACGTTAGGTAAACCCCAATTGCCATAATTGACCATAAAAGACCTTGCGAAACACTTGACATGATAATATCCATTTAAGTTATCTTCCTTCCTATATAACAACACTTTGTGAGTCGTTATTTTTTGATTTTAATGCTTGCAGGATCAATTTCTAGTGCTTTTGCCATTTTTTGATTGACAACAAGTTCCAGGTTTTTAGAGGTTTCAATGGACAACTCTTCTGGTTTGGCTTCACCTTTTAAAATTTTAACAGCTAATTTTCCTGTTTGACGTCCTAGTTTTTCATAATTGATTCCGTAAGTTGCTAAACCACCCTCTTCAACCATATCTGTTGAACCAGCAATCACGGGAATTTTAGCTGCTTCCGCGATTTCACCCACTGTCGACATTGTTTTTGCTAAGGTATTATCTGTTGGAATGTAGATTCCATCAACTTGTTTTGCTAATGACGTCATCACTTGTTGAACATCATTAGTTGAAGAAACTGTTACTTCTTTTACTTTAACCCCTGATTTTTCAAGCGCTTTTTTCGCTAATTTTGATTGAATTTCCGAATTTTTTTCACTTGCATTGTAAATAATTCCTACTGTTTTAGCTTCCGGTACGATGGATAACAACAAGTCTGTTTGTTCGTCAATTGGCACCATATCGCTTGTTCCAGTAACATTTCCGCCTGGTTTTTCATTGCTTGTTACTAACCCTGCTGAAACGGCATCTGTCACGGCTGTGAATAAAACAGGAAGGGTTGTGGTTTCATTGACAACAGATTGTGCTGCAGGTGTTGCGATGGCTAGAATGACATCATTTTTATTTTTTACTAAGCGTTCACTCATACTTTTCAAATTCGATTGATCCCCTTGAGCATTTTGGTAATCTAAGGTCATATTTTTTCCCTCTTCATATCCAGCATCTTTCAATTCTGCAACAAAACCTTTGCGTGCTTGATCCAATGAATTGTGTTCCATATATTGTAAAACGCCAACTTTAACTTCCTTTTTGTTCTCACTTTTTGAATTTCCGCCAGTACATCCCGCTAATAACCCTAACGCTACTAATCCTGTTAAACTTGCAATTGCTATTTTTTTCATCTTTTTTTCCTCCAATTTTTTATTATTTAATAATTAAGAATTTTCAAACTATTATAGTTCCTTTAACGCTACTCCTATCTGTTTAATTTGTTTTGAAGACACAAAAACACCTCTTTAGATTTTGATCAGTAAAATCTAAAGAGGTGTCCCTGATTCCCTATTGAGGAAAAATAAACGATAAAGCCACTCTAGATCATTACTCATCTATGTGGCGAATTTTGTGTAAGTCAAAATGCTCTAGCCATATAGATACAAACATTACGGTTTGTACCCATGAAGGTTCATGTTTACAAACACTATCTAAAATAGCTAAAGAAGAAATTATTCAGTTGTGTTGGGTATACTTGTTCGTTTTTCATAACCATCACTCACAATCTAAATTTGTTAGTCAAAGTATAACTATAATCAAAATAAATGTCAAATATTTTTTTATTTTAATTAATTTAAAATAGTGCTCTAATTTTCTTGAATTATTTGGTATACTTGTAGGAACAGTATTTTAAGGAGTGAACCTATCTTGGAAAACCTTTATCAACGTTTTAAAACTGTTGTTCAAAAATTTGGATTGTCAAAACAATATTTAGCTGGTGATTTTTATCGTATTTGCCAGATAAGCCCAGACTGTTACAGTATCGCTTGTTTAAAAGTTGGACCTTGTGGGGAATCTCTTTACCATCCCCAACTAAAAGTGTCTACTCAACATCATCAACTGGTCATTTTATCCTATTTTGACAATGTTGAAACGCCCACTCAATCTGTTCTATTAAGTGAGGAATCAACTGAATTTTTAGAAACTAAACTTGAAATCTTACTTGCTAGATTTGAACACCTTCTTTCAATAGAACCTTCGGGTGATTCAGTTTAAATGATTTCATTTATTTTTAAAGCGCAAACATCTAGACGATTACTAATTTATATTTATTGAGGTGAAAAAAATGAATGATCCGCAGAACAATAATAATGGACCATCCATCAAAGAAAAAATTATCATGTCCTACAAACACTTAAAAGACGCTGTTAAAACGAAATGGCTTCACTTTAAAAATAACAGACTGATAAAAAAAGATTCAACCCTTTCTACTGAGGAAGTCACGCATGATGAAGCTAGTCCAAACAAAAGCCCCCTTAATGCTCTTAAAATGACATTCGTTAATGCGTGGACGAAATGGCGTGTTTATTTTACGGAATTAAGAGCTAAGCAACAGCTGAAAAATGAACATATCTCTCCACAAGATCGAAGAAAAAAATTATTTTTCCGATTTAATGTTGGGTATGGTGTTCTCAAAAATCTATTCTTAAGTTTTATCCTTTTTTTACTAATCAGCGGCGCTCTTTTTGCTGGTGTTGGTCTAGGATATTTTGCCTATCTCGTTTCAAATGAACAACCGCCAACTTACGAAGAGATGCAAAATGATATTGGCAATCTAGAACAAGTTTCAAACATGTATTTTGCTGACAGCACGCCAATTGGACAATTGAAAACAGATTTAAATCGAAAAGTTGTGCCTTTACATGAAATTTCAAAAGACTTGCAACATGCGATTGTTGCAACCGAAGATGAATATTTTTACAAACATCACGGTGTGGTTCCAAAAGCTGTAGCTAGAGCCTTAATCCAAGAGTTTACTGGTTCAAGCATGCAAACGGGTGGATCAACATTAACTCAACAATTAGTCAAACAGCAATTATTAACAAGTGAAGTTTCCTTTAAACGAAAAGCCAATGAAATTTTACTCGCTTACCGATTGGAAAATTATTTTACTAAAGATGAAATTTTAGAAGCTTATCTAAATGTATCTAGTTTTGGACGTAACAGTAGTGGTCAAAACATAGCGGGTGTTGAAGCTGCTGCTATGGGTATTTTTGGTATTCATGCAAGTGAGTTAAACCTTGCACAATCTGCTTTTATCGCTGGCTTGCCGCAGAGTCCCTCTATGTATACTCCTTATAACCAATTTGGCGAACTACGTCAAAATTTAACAGCCGGTACCGAACGTAAAAATACCGTTCTCTTTAGAATGTATCGTGAAAACTTTATTACTAAAAAAGAATATGACGAAGCCTTAGCCTATGATTTAGTAAAAGATTTCATTTCCCCTACCGAAGACATTGAAGATCACCATTATTCTTATGTTTACAATGCCGTTGAAAAAGAGGCACGTCGCATTATTATGAAGCAAATGTATACTGCTGATAAACTAACAGATGCAGACATTGAAGCAAACGACAATTTATATAACGTGTATTACAAACGTGCTGATTTTGAAATTCGTCAAAAAGGCTATGAAATTCATTCTACAATTAATAAGAATGTGTACGATGCAATGGCTGAAACGGTACAAGAATATGGCGATTCGCTAGGTCAAACGTATCATGCGACTGTATACAATGAAGTGACTGGTGAAAACGAAGAGATTCAAGAGCCTGTTCAAACAGGTAGCGTTTTAATGGATAACCAAACTGGCAAAGTGATTAGTTTTGTTGGGGGACGTGATTTTGACATTACACAAGTCGATCATGCATTTGATACACAACGTCAACCAGGTTCTACTATCAAACCATTATTAGTGTACGCACCTGCTTTAGAATCTGGCTTAATTACACCTGCTACCATGATTGCAGATACGAGCTTTACTTTTACACAACCAAACGGAGAAATTTGGGCACCTAAAAACTATGGCGGAACTATTAGTGGAAAATTTGTCAGTGCTAGAGATGCCTTAAAACGTTCTGCCAATGTCCCAACCGTTCAAATTTATAACGAACTCTTAAAAAATTCTAATCCTGGGGATTATTTGAAAAAAATGGGCATTCAATCCATCAATTCTTCTGAATACGGAAATCTTTCCCTTTCACTTGGCGGAACAGATACTGGCCCCACTGTCTTAGAACAAACCAACGCATTTGCAACACTTGCAAATGGAGGCACCTATACAAAAGCCTATTTAATTGATTCCATCACCGATAAAAAAGGAAACAGTATTTACCAACATGAAACGACTACAACTCCTGTCTTTTCACCACAAACTGCGTATCTTACTACTGATATGATGCGTTCGGTCGTTAATGAAGGAACAGGGAGTTCCATTCATAATTACTTGAATTTCACCGCTGATTGGGCTGGAAAAACAGGAACGTCACAAAACTTCCGTGACATTTGGTTTATTGCCAGCACACCTCAAGTAACCTTAAGTTCTTGGATTGGTTATGACAATCAGTATAGTAGTCACGAGCTTTCTCAAACCGATGGTTATGGCGATACAAGTCTGCGAAATTTAAGGTATTGGTCAAAATTAGCCAATGCGATCAACCGCGTTGATTCAACAATTTTAGGGACTGAAAAAAGTTTCAATCGTCCGGCTGGTGTGACTTATAGTTCAGTTTTAGACACTACTGGGATGAAACCATCTACCTTTACAGCTCCAAATGGATCAAGCATTACAGCTAGTGGCGCGATGATATCTGAACTATTTAATTCAAAATATCTACCCACTGCAACAAATTATCATTTTGCTTTGGGAGCAAATTCTTCAGAACTTTATAAGTATTGGTTCGAAACATATGTAAAAATTCAAGAAGAAGATCAAAAAAAGAAAAAAGCTGAAGAAGAAAAAGCCGAGAAAGAAAAAGCTGAAAAAGAGAAAACGGACAAAGAAAAAGCTGAGAAAGAAAAGAAAGAAAAAGAGAAAGAAACAAAAGAAAAAGAAGCTGAAGAGACAGAAACCAAACAAAATGAGGATGTACTTGAAATTAAAACCGTTCCTTAATATCTTCTATTCCTTACAAAAGTTTTCTTTTTACTTGTAACTAAAAAAACCATCTATTTGGAAATATCCAAATAGATGGTTTTTTAATTATTTTTTAGTTGTTCCACGATCCGCAATATTGTGAGGTAAGATAATTGTTTTTTCTTCAACTTCCTCTTTATTCATCAATTTTGTCAATAAACGCATTGAAACAGCACCAATATCATATAAAGGTTGCGTAATCGTACTTAAACGAGGGCGAACCATTTCAGTTAATTTTGAATTATTACTTGTAACGACTTCAAATTTTTCTGGAATTTTAATCCCATGATCTAACGCTCCATTTAAAATACCAATTGCTAATTCATCATCGCCAACAAAAACTGCTGTTGCCCCTACTTTAGCTAATTTGTTATACATTTCTTCACCAGCTTGGTAAGAGTATTCCGTTTCAAATACTAATTTTTCATCAAAGTTAATCCCTGCTTTTTTCAATGCTTTTTTATAACCATTCATACGGTAAATTCCATTGATTGGTTCAGTTAAAGCGCCTGAAACAAAGGCTATTTTTTTATTGCCTTTTGCAATTAATTGCGTGATTACTTGTTCTGTTGCTTCAGTGTAATCAATGTTCACACTGCCAACTTGCGCATCTGGATCAACGGTTCCAGCTAAAACTACAGGCGTTTTTGAACGTGAAAACTCAGCACGCATTTCATCTGTAATTTTGTGTCCCATATAAATAATTCCATCTACTTGTTTAGCAAGTAATGTATTTAATACTTGAATTTCTTTTTGATCGTTTTGATCAGAATTTGCTAAAATAATGTTGTATTTGTACATTGTTGCGATATCATCAATTCCTCTTGCTAATGAAGAGAAATATAAATTCGTAACATCTGGTACGATAACACCAACCGTAGTTGTTTTTTTACTTGCTAGACCTCTGGCTACTGCATTTGGACGGTAATCTAAACGATCAATAACCTCCAAAACTTTTTTTCTAGTTGTTGGTTTTACATTTGGATTTCCATTGACCACACGCGAAACTGTTGCCATTGAAACATTCGCTTCTCTTGCAACATCATAAATTGTAATTGTTTGCTTTTCCATGTTTAGTTCTCCTTCTATTATTTAATTTCGTTCCTGACAATCCTATACTCATACAATTTAACAAATAAAATTTAAAAATGCAAACGTTTTACTTTCGTTTTCATGAAATTTTCATAAACTTTTTCAACAACTCTCGTTTCACTATCTTTTTAAGAAAAGAATAAAAAAATTGACTTTCATCCTTTTACCACTTCCATCATTAGTGCTACAATAAACTAGAACAACTAAATGAAAAGAGGTATCTTGATGAAAAAACAGTTAAAAGAATTACAACAATGGTTAAAAGACCATCAAGTAGATGTCGCCTTTGTCAATGCTCCAGAAACAATTGGCTACTTTACTGGCTATGAAAGTGATCCACATGAGCGGGTTTTAGCATTGCTTGTCTTTCCAGAAACCAATCCATTTTTATTCACTCCTGCTCTTGAAATAGATGACGCAAAAAATAGCGAATGGAATTTTGATGTCTTTGGTTATTTAGATAATGAGGATCCTTGGAAAATCATTGCTGAAAAAGTGAATGAGGTTACGTCAGCAGTAACTAATTGGGCTGTTGAAAAAGACAGTCTAACCTTAAACCGATTTGAAGCTCTTCAAAATTACTTTCCTACAAGTCAATTTAAAACAGACTTAACCCCAATGATTCAACGGTTAAAATTAATCAAAACGCCTGATGAAATTGCCACAATGATTGAAGCAGGTAAATGGGCCGATTTCGCATTTGAAGTTGGTTTTAATGCCATCAAGGAAGGCATTATGGAACAAGAAGTCGTTGCTGAAATTGAATACCAACTCAAGAAAAAAGGCATTATGCAAATGAGCTTTGATACTATTGTCTTAGCAGGTGATAATGCCGCAAGTCCCCATGGCAATCCAGGCGAACGTAAAATTAAAAAGAATGAACTTGTACTCTTTGATTTAGGTGTTGTCTACAATGGCTATACTAGTGATGCGACAAGAACAGTTGCCTTTGGAGAGCCTTCAAAAGAAGCTAAAGAAATTTACGACATTGTTTTAACTGCCCATAATGCTGCTTTAGCAGCCGTTAAACCAGGTATTACAGCTGGCGAATTGGACAAAATTGCCCGTGATATTATTACGGATGCTGGATTTGGACCTTATTTCAATCACCGATTAGGTCATGGCTTAGGCAGCTCGGTTCATGAATACCCTTCACTGATGGAAGGAAATCCACTTGTGATTGAAGAAGGCATGTGCTTTTCAATCGAACCTGGCATTTACGTTCCCGGCGTGGCCGGCGTTCGAATTGAAGATTGTTTATACGTTACTAAAGAAGGTTGTGAAGTCTTCACTCATACACCTAAAACCTATACAACGATTTAAAAATAGAAAATGGAGTCGATTGTGTTTCCCAATCGACTCCATTTTTTTTAATTTACTTTTTTAATTACTCGAATCATACCTGTGTCAGACTTTAATTTAACTTTATATGGTGCTTTCTTTTTTGAATTAAATTCATTCGTCACATCACCTGTTTTAGAGACTGCAACAATGCGAATATCCGCATCACCATCTTGAATCCATTTTATAAAGCCAGACTTGCTTTTAATATCCGCATTTAAATTATCATGTTGAATGGATATAACCGTTCCCTCATCATTTGAAACTTTTAATGGGCCATTATTAGAACGAAGAATCATTTTTCCTGTTGTTGTTTTCAAATCAACTGATCCTTTTGTTCTTTTGACAATGCTTTGACCGTCATTTGAGACAGCAATTAATTTTTGAATTGTAGAATC
The DNA here is from genome assembly GCF_900258435.1 of Carnobacterium divergens. Classification (NCBI taxonomy): domain Bacteria; kingdom Bacillati; phylum Bacillota; class Bacilli; order Lactobacillales; family Carnobacteriaceae; genus Carnobacterium; species Carnobacterium divergens. The sequence goes on from NZ_LT992558.1 coordinate 2,147,680, forward strand.
TTCCAAAATAAATTTTCCAGAGTTGCTTTTAACATTCACTTTTTTTGCTGTTAAATCTTTAAAGATAGAAAGTCCATCTTCAATGTTTGCCTCAACATCTCCGGTAATCATCGTTAAAATAGTTTTGCCTTTTTGGCTGTCTACTTTTAAATTTGTTTTAGAATCCTCAATAACAACTTCTCCAAATTCACTATGAATTTCTCCGCTGTTAGAAGTAATATTTTTTCCATATAAATCGCCGTCAACTAAGTTTAAATTAAACCGATCGACATGAAGATCAATAATACGCAACTCACCTTTCGTTAAATTGAAATCAAGGGAATCAAGTTTGGTTCCTGCTGGGATGAAAACAACCATTTCAGAACTGCCTGTTCTTGTAAAAAAGTCAAACTTATTTCGTTTATCAACTTCTAAATCAAATTTATTTCCCTTAACGGCATGGTTGATTTTAGTCAATTCACTTTTTTTAAATCGTCCGCTTAAAAAAATTCGGAATTCTTCATTCTTAGGAACTTCTACTGTTGTAATTTCAACATCTGCATCTGAATCCATTATTAATTTGACATCTTTTTCATTTTTTATCACTAAATCTTGTTCAATTTTGATTCCTTGATAAAATAAATCTCCTGCTAAATACCCTCCTGCTACCATAATCAAACTAAGAGAACCTAATAAAAATGACGTCCAGCCATTTAAATATAGTTTTTTAAATAACGTTTTTTTTCTGAGTCCCAAAATAATAATAGCCACAATCATTAAGCTGGATGAGAAAGGTATAATCGCTAAATGCTTCTCGTTAATCACTTCTTCTCCTAAATATACAAGGAAATAAAATAACAACAATAATAATAACGACATAAAAAAAATACGGACTCCAGTAAGGATAGACAGCGCTAAAATCTTCATTTTTTTCTTTTGATTGTCTAAAAAAACAGATTGAATTTCTTCACTTGGAATAACATCTTTTTCTGCATACATTGCTGTTTGCAAGCGACGATCTTCAAAAAAATCATCCGCTATTTCCTTAGGAGAGGCTAACGAACTTAACGCTTCTTCAATTGTCTGCCCGTCTTCTTTACAGGCTTCAATGTGATCCAATAAATCTTCTTTAATTTCATAATAACTCTCTAAATCATCTTCTGAAAAATAACTTTTTAGTTCTTTAAAATACTCTTTTGTTAAGTCCATTGTCTTCATCCTCCCTCATTTTTTTTATATTTTGAACAAAAATATCCCAATCTTCAATTAAAGAGGCTAAATAGTCCTCCCCTTTAGATGTTATTCGATAATATTTTCTTGAAGGTCCTCCTGATGATTCTTTTGTATAGGAAATACAAAAATCTTCTTTGACTAGTCGTCTTAGGACAGGATAAAGCGCACCTTCAGTTGTCGGAACGTATTTATTAACTACTTGGGTCAAATCATACCCATAGCGATCTTCATTTTTTAATAAATAAAGGACACACATCTCTAATGCGCCTTTTTTAAATTGTGTTGCGGCTCTCATAGACACTTCTCCTTAAGACAATATCTATTATTATATCAATAATTCTTTTAAGTAGCAATAAAACTTCACCTACTATTCATAAAACAGTATTATTCTATTGACAATATTATTTTTTGTTGTATATTATAAAAAGTGACTACTATTCAATAAATAGTATTAGCAAAAAAACAGTAGAATGGAGTTAAGGATTCATGAAGAACGTAAGAAAAGCGATTATCCCTGTAGGAGGTTTAGGCACACGATTTTTACCGATTACAAAGTCTGTTGCTAAAGAAATGCTTCCAATCATTGATAAACCAACGATTCAATTTATTATCGAAGAAGCCAAAGAAGCAGGTATCGAAGAAATTTTACTCGTTACGGGTCGAGGAAAACGTAGCATTGAAGATTATTTTGATTCTCATCCAGAATTAGAATCGACTTTAAAAGAAAAAGGAAAAACGGATTTATTGAAGCTTGTAGAAGAAACAACTGGAATTAAATTACATTTTATTCGTCAAACAAACCCACACGGACTAGGACATGCCATTTTACAAGGAAAATCATTTATTGGAGATGAACCCTTCGTTGTATTGCTTGGGGATGATTTGATGGCTGATACCCAGCCTCTTACAAAGCAATTAATAGAGGCTTATGAAAAAAAAGGCCGCACGATTGTCGCAACCATGGCCATGCCTCTTGAAGAGATTTCAAAATACGGCGTAGTTAGTCCAATGAATCATTCATCTAAGCAATTATGCCAAGTAGATGGTTTGGTTGAAAAACCTGCTATTGAAGATGCACCAAGTAATTTAGCAATTATTGGCAGATACTTGTTGACGCCTGCTATCTTTGATTTATTAGAAACCCAAGAACCAGGTGTAGGGAATGAAATTCAATTAACCGATGCCATCGCTGCTTTGAACAAACAAGAAGAGGTTTACTCTTATGAATTTAAAGGGACACGTTACGATGTTGGAGATAAAATGGGCTTTTTAAAAACCAATATTGAATACGGATTAAATCATCCAGAATTAAAAGAAGACTTAAAAACATATCTAAAAACGATTACTTTGTAAAAGGAAGGAAAAAATATGTATCAGCTATTATTCTATTACTACACGATTCCTAGTATTATTTTTCTAAGTATTTTTTATATTTTAACTAAAATCAACTTAAAATTCAGACGCTTTTTATTGATTGGGTATGTTTTAATGAATGGCATCTATCTTTATTGGAGAATTGCTTATTCTTTCCCAACTATTACTATTTTTAGTAGTTTTTCTGGAGGGTTGCTATTATTTGCTGAAATAATGGGATTTCTACAATCCCTAGTTTTAGTTATACTATTTTGGTCCCCGTATCGCAGAAAATTTCGTAGTTTAAAACGACTTAAAAAACTTCCAACCGTTGATATTTTAATTGCAACCTATAATGAAAATGCCGAAATTTTAAATCGCACAATTTTAGGTTGTCAAAATATTGATTACCCGAAACACCTTGTTTCTATCTATCTTTGCGACGATGGAAATCGCAGTGAAATTGCTACACTTGCTAAGAAATTTGATATTGGCTACATCAATCGAGATAGTAATGAACACGCTAAGGCTGGGAACTTAAACCATGCCTTAACTCAAACAACTGGTGAAATCATTGTTACTCAAGACGCCGATATGGTTCCAAAACGCCATTTTTTAAAGAGAACTTTAGGGTATTTTTATAAAGAAGATGTTGGTTTTGTTCAAACACCTCAAACTTTTTTTAATTATGATATTTTTCAAAATAACCTCTTTCTACATAATGAAGTTAATAACGAGCAAGACTTCTTTATGCGCTCTTTGCAAACGGCAAAAGATCAATACAACGCCCTTTTATATGTTGGAAGTAATGCGCTTTTTCGACGCACAACATTAGAAGAAATTGGTGGCTTTAGCACTGGTGTGATTACGGAAGATATGGCAACGGGCTTAATTATTCAAAACAATGGTTGGAAAACGGTTTTTGTAAACGAAGCTTTAGCATCAGGCATTTCTCCTGAAACGTTAGAAGATTTTATTAAACAACGAGACCGTTGGGGCCGTGGCAATATTCAAGTGTTTAAAAAATACAAGTTAAACAAGCTCCCAGAACTAAGTTTTATTCAAAAATTATTTTATGTTGATGGCGTTTTATATTGGTTTTATGGTATCTACAAATTAATTTATATTATTTGTCCCCTGCTTTATATTTTATTCAATGTTTACAGTATTGAAGCTGCTTTTACTGATTTACTTTTATTTTGGGCCCCTTCTTATCTTTCAGGACAACTAATGTTTAAGTCAATTGCAGGGAAAAAATACCATTCCTTATTAAGTCATATTTATGAACTATCCACCGCACCACAAGTATTTTGGGCAGTTTTTAAAGAAGTCTTTGCTAAATCAGATAAAGGAAAAAAATTCCATGTAACCAAAAAAGGCTTGAAGCAAACCACTAGCCACTTTAACTGGCGCATCATTCGAACACAAATTGTATTATTGGTTATTTGTTTAATCGCTTTTGTAAAACTAGCCCTAACTAGCTATCAATCAGGACACGCGATTTCATTCTTTAATCTAAACACGTATTGGTTACTTTATAATATTTTTGCATTAACGATTGTTGTTTTCGTTGCAATTGAACGTCCTAGATTGCCTTTATTTGTAAAAGTCATTGTGGATGAAATTATTAACATTGGCAAAACGAACCTCTTTGCTGAAGACATTATCATTAGTGAATCTCATTTAATTTTAAACTTACCCTATCGCAAAAAATTAGCACGACAATTAAAAGAAAATTACTACACCAGCATTTCTTTTAAAGAATTAACCAACTTACCTATTCAAAAAACGAAATTAAAAATCGCTAATGATGCCATCGAGGTCACGTTTAAAATTAACCATCTCTCAAAAGAAAATCAAAAAGCGCTTCATCAGTTAATTTACTCTGATATGAAAAACCAAGTTGGTGAAGTTAAAGACTTAAAAGCCTGGAGAATTCTTCGGGATGTAAATAAAAATCGTTATTTCAACCGAGAAAATTACCTTACATTAAGATAATTAAATAAAAAGGAGAGTTTAGTAATGAAAAAAAAATTAATCACAGGCGCTGTAATAATGATTATTGGAGGAAGCTTCTATTCCGTTCCTGCTATTGCAAAACCAGATACTTCAAGTATGATTGAAAACCGTTTTAAAATTAAGCGAGAAAAAATGATGACCCAACTTAATCAAGTTCTTTCTAAAGTGGATGTTGAAGTAAAAGAAACAATCAAAGAAAAAATCGCTATTAAAGAAGAAGCTTTAGTTAGAGCTGAAGAAGAAGCCAAAGCTCGTGCTACCCAGGAACAAGCCCAACAAGTCGCTAATGAGCAAGCCGCTCAAGAACAACAAGCAGCTACTACTCAACAAACTCCTCCAGTAGAACAAAATGAACCGTCGGCTAATTCTGCTGCCCCTGACGCAACAACAGGCGCTAGTCAAAACAATTGGCAAGAACGTAGCAACAAAGGCCGTGAGTACGGAGAACGCTTAAGTGACCCTAACTTAAGTCACGAGGAAAGAAGAAATATTGTGGAAGAAAAGAAAAACTATTTCCGTAATGGACGTTAATAGTAATAGGAGACTATGAAAATGAAAAATAGAATTTTACCCATTTTAGCTGTATTGAGTATTAGCATAACCTTGTTAGCTGGTTGTACGAAAAAAATTGATTCAGAAGACGCAATCTCAAGCTATATCAACGCCTATATTTATAGTGACGAAACCGACACCTTACAAAAAGCCTTTGCTGAAAAAGAAACGGACTTGGCTAAAGAAGACAAAGAAAACTTTACAAGCTCTTTAAAAGAACAGTTTAAATTAGGTGATGATTACGATCCGAAACTAGATGAACTTTATCAAATTTATCAAACGAATTTGAAAAAAAACACTAAATTTTCAACCAAAATTTTACATGAAAAATCAGATAAAGCAACTGTTGAAGTAACCGTTTCTGGTTTGAAAGAATTGAATTTAGATAACCTTGAAGAAGAAATTTCCCAAAAGATAGCAGCTAACCCCGATCTAATCAACGAAGATTTGTCTGAAGAAGATGCCCAAAAAGTAATCAATCAATTAGCTTTTGACATTTATTCAGAAAAAATTAAAGCAAATACTGAAACAAAAGAACCTGTAAAATTATCCATTTCGCTAAAAGAAAACCCCGATGATAAAAATGCTTGGGTGATTCAAAACGAAAATGATATTTTTAAAGAATTAAGCGACGCCTTTGGTGTATAAATAAAAAAACCGTTTGACTTCCAAATAAATGGAAATCAAACGGTTTTTAACTTACATTTATTTTTGAGCGTCTTTAACGGTTGCTTTAACGTCTTCTTTAACATCTTTTGCTTGATCTTTGGCTTCATTAGCAACATCTTTTGCATCTGATTTCACTGTTTCAGCCGTTTTTTTCGCTTCGCCTTTTACATCATTAGCTGCTGATTTCACTTCATCTGCAACATTTCTAGCGCCTGCTACAGCTGTATCTTTTGTATCTTCTAAGTCTGATTTCAACTCTTCTTTGTTGCTATCTAATTCAGTATGAATATCTTCTAAATCTGATTCTACTTCTTTAGATGTTTGTTTTAATTGATCTGCAAATTGATTCGCAGTATCTTTTAAGTTTACTTTGATATCTTCTGTAGCATCTTTTGCAACACGACTAATTTCAGTTCCTTTATCTACAGCGATATCTGCATAGTCTTTTGCAGTTTCTTTGAAGTCATTGGCTTTATCGTTAATATCGCCACGTAATTCTTTTCCTGATTTTGGTGCAAATAATAATGCTGTAATTGCTGCAGCTGTACCACCAATAATTGTTCCTAGTAAAAATCCACCTTTTTTAGCCATCTTTCATTCCTCATTTCATTTTTATAGTGATTGTTTCGATACTTTTTTAGCTTTACGATTTTTATTCATTGACCATGCCGTACGGCCAATTTTTGAAATAACGGAAGCTTGCGCAGTTTTCTTAGTTGCGCCTGTTACATGCCCTGCTAAATTACGACTTGATTGGTTTAAATCAGAAACCGTCACACCCAAATCACCAATTGCTTGGAATAGAGGGTCTGTCATACCTAATTTGCCGTTGACATCATCTAATAAAACATTGGATTTATTCAATAGCCCTTCAACTTCAATCGATAAACTATCGACATCTTTCGTAATCACTTCGATACTGTTGTTTGCTTCTTTTACTGTTTTAGAGATTTCTTCCATAATTTTAGTAATTTTCATCACTGCCATCACGATAAACAAAACTAAAACGGCAAATGCAACTGCTGCAATAATTGCTGCAATTTCTCCACCTGTCATCTTAATGCCTCACTCCCATCTAATATAGTATTCATGCTATTTAAATTGATATGTATTCTAAAAAAACTACTAAAAATCAACTAAATAGTCACTAATCTTCTTAATTAGAATAACATTTTTTCACTATCACTTCAAATTATACGAAAGGGGTTTCCAATAATTTTTATTAAGAACGTTAGTTTATTCTTAATTTCTACTAATTTTTTTTCTTTTCGGCTTAATTTTTGATAGAATGAAACTAAGTAGTTTCTAAAGGAGTTTTTTTATGAATCAAGATGTAGATAGTTCTGTCACAAATGACGTGGTTGAAAAAGTATCCAATAGCACCAATCTATTTGTTAATTATTGGCATAGTATTGATTGGAACAACATTTTAGCCTTGCTTATCAATAAATCAATCCAACTTGTTTTTATTACCTTTTTATTTTTTGTCTTTCGTAAAATAGGAAAAGTTTTTCTTGATAAAAGCTTTAATAATTATAAGAAGAAAAAATATGTTTCAGAAAACCGTTCAAACACACTTTATACCTTATCATTAAATATTTTCCACTATGTGATGGTTTTTTTCTATGCTTATGCTTTACTGTCAATTTTAGGTGTTCCTGTTGCAACCTTAATCGCTGGTGCTGGAGTCGTAGGGATTGCAATTGGTCTTGGCGCACAAGGCTTTATTAGCGACATTGTTACCGGGTTTTTCATTATTTTAGAAAAGCAACTAGATGTTGGCGATTTTGTTAAACTAGATTTAATTGAAGGAAATGTAGTCGCCGTTGGCCTCAGAACAACGCAAGTTAAAAGCGTTAATGGTACATTAAATTATATTCCAAACCGCAACATCACGATTGTCAGCAACTTATCTAGAGGCAATATGCGCGCATTAATCGACATTCATCTGATGCCAAATCCTGATATTGAAAAAGTTGCCAGTATCATTGAAGCTGTTAATGAAGAATTGGTTCCACTTCACCAAGAAATCGTCCAAGGACCTACTAATTTAGGCTTAACTGATTTAGGAAATGGACAGCTTGCGATGCGAATTGTTATTTTCACTCTAAATGGCAGCCAATATCAGATTCAAAATGAATTTTTACAAAAATACATTGTGGCCTTAACAGCTGCAGGCGTTGAAATCCCTGTTTCACCTTTGAACTTAACAAAATAAGCCTCACTATGATATACTCTATCAAAATGAACACAGAAAGGATGGATGGTCACTTGGACAAAGCTCCCAAAATACTCATTTTAACAGGTAGCTATGGAAACGGGCATCTTGAAGTAACAAGAGCACTGATAGAAGAACTTCATCGCGTGGGTATCACAGATATCACCACGTCGGATTTATTTTATGAAGCTCATCCCATTGTCACCACTGTTACAAAATACCTATACATTAAAAGCTTTACTAGATACCGTAATCTCTATGGCTTTCTTTACTATAATTTTGACAATCAATTAAAAGAACACAGCTTTGATAAGTTTACGGATTCCTATGGCTACATTCGTTTGAATCAATTAATGAAAAACAATGACTTCGATTTGGTCATCAACACCTTTCCTATGCAAGTCTTTCCAGCCTATAAGAAAAAAGTTGGCAAGCAGATTCCTTTTGTCAATGTGTTAACTGATTTTTGTTTGCACACTCGCTGGGTCTCAAAAGAAATTGATCATTTTTTTGTTTCTTGCGATCATTTAAAAAATGAGCTAGTTGAAGCTGGCATCCCTCAAGAAACGATCACCATTTCTGGCATTCCGATCAAAGAACAGTTTTACTTGCAAAAACAAGAAAAACAGCAAAAACAAAATTCTCGTTCTAGCAAAAAAAATCTTTTGATTTCTGCAGGTGCGTACGGCGTCTTAACCAATTTGGCAGATATTCTTGAAGAATTAAAATCAAAAGAAGACCTAACCATTGTGGTGGTGTGTGGCAACAATAAGAATCTTTTCGACTCTTTATCGGCGCAATTTTCAGATCAACCTACCATTGAGATCAAAGGATTTGTTTCTGAAATGGCTAAATTAATGAGTCAAGCCGATATTATGATCACCAAACCAGGAGGCATTTCTTTATCAGAAGCCCTTGCGATTCAAACACCTTTAATTCTAACTCCTGGCGTCCCCGGACAAGAAAGTGAAAATGCGCAATTATTTGAAAAAGAATGTATGGCTATTGTAACTAAAACTGAAGAAGAAATTATTCCCGCTATTTATCAATTATTAAAACAACCCTTATTAGCAAAAAATCTCGTTCAGCATATGGAAGAACATTTTTATCCACATGCTGCTAAGACCATTATTACAGATTCGCTAGCTTTAGCAGGTATTTCTATCAATGAAAAAGTTGACTAAAAAACAATTCCTTGTTTTTTAGTCAACTTTTTTTGAATATCTTACTCCCTATCAAAAACAACCACTTGATTACGATTTTGAGACTTCCCTTGATACAAGGCTTCATCTGCTTGATTGATTATTTCTTGATAACGTTGTTTTTCATCCACTTTAAAAGAGACCCCAATCGATGTCGTCACTGCTATTTTTTGTTCTTCAGATAAAATGAAAGGATACGTCTCCACAGCCACCCGAATTGTTTCGGCCAACTTCGTTACTTTTTCACGATCTGTTTCATCAACTAAAATGATAAATTCTTCCCCACCATAGCGAAAAACAAGGGAATTGCTGCCAGTCGTCTTTCGCATTAACAGCGCTGCAAATTGCATTAAAGTCGTGTCACCTGCTGCATGACCATATTGATCATTAATTTTTTTAAAATGGTCAATATCCAGCAGTAATAGACTGTATTTTTTTTGCTTCGCATCTCTTTGTTTAATTAATTTAATCAGATAATTACGATTAAAAAGCTCGGTTAAAAAATCTTTCCTTGATTCATCCACTAAAGTTAAATGACTTTGAAAATAAATCCGTTGTTTATTAATGAAGAAGTAACAAATAACCGAAGAAAGATAACAAAATAATTCAAATATCCAAATACTCGGTTTCCAAATTGCTGTGGGATAGAAAATAAAAATAAGCACTAAGGAATAGACAATTAAAATAAAAAGAACAATCGAAAAAGCTTTAACTGATCTCTTCTCCCAAACTTTTAAAACAATTAAAAACATAAAAATCACTAACATATAAGTAACATTAAAAAAACTAAACGCGACTCTATCGGTTACAGACAAAACAAAAAAACTCGTCAAGCCTGCAAAAGGTCCTGCTAAATAAAAGCAAATAAAAATAGGAATTAAACTGTAGGATAGTTCACTTGATCCTTGTTTAATTGCCGTTTCCGTAAGCAAAAGCGCTAATAGTCCAAAAGAAATCCCAAATAAAGCTTTTTTCCAGTAATCAGAATAAACCGTAATGATTTCCTTTCCATCAAATAAATAAAAAATCACAGAGATAAAAAAGTAAATCACACTAATATTTTCAAGGGAACGAATCAAAAGTTGACTAGTTTGCATTTTTTCATCTCCTTCCTTAGCTATTTTAGTAAACAATCAAACACAATAGCAACAAAAAAGCCTTCCCCTTACAGGAGTGCTTTTTTGAAAGGCTATTTTTTTCTTAAAATACAAACTTTTAAATAATCCCCTTCCGGAAAATGTGGATTCAATTTAAAGTCATTTGGTAATGTATACTTTTCAAGCATACTATAACGTGTACTACTTGTTTCAAAAGCCTTTTGAATAAAACTTTCAAATTTTTCCATAGTAACATTGGCTGCATTTGTTGACGCAACAATGACACCATTTTGATTTGTAATAGCGATGACTTCTTCTAAAAGTTTTTGATAATCTTTCGCTACACTAAAGGTTCGTTTTTTGGAACGTGCAAAACTTGGTGGATCAATAATAACCGTATCGTAAGATAAGTTTTTTTTCAACGCATATTTAAAGTAATCAAACACATCCATGACTAAAATTCGTTGTGTCTTGGCATCAATTCCATTGACTTCAAATTGTTCTTTCGTTTTAGGAAGGCTACGATTGGCTAAATCAACACTAGTTGTTTCACTTGCCCCTCCCATTGCTGCAGCGATGGAAAATGCACCTGTGTAACTAAAGGTATTTAAAACTGTTTTTCCCATTGAATAATGTTCACGGATTGTTTCTCTGACTTCTCGTTGATCTAAGAAAATACCAGTCATTAAGCCATCATCAAGATACGTTGCATAGCGAATCCCATTTTCAAGAACCATTAATGGAGCTGGTGCCTCTTTTCCTACAAAATGACTTACTTGCTCTTTGCCTTTTAAATCATACCGAAATTTTTGATAAATACCTAGACAGTCTTTAATCACGGCTTGAAAAGCCTTTAAAATCAATTCATGGTGAGTGTAAATCCCTTCACTATACCAAGAAAAAACATAATAATCGGCATAATAATCAATGGTTAGTCCTCCAAGACCATCTCCTTCGCCATTAAAAAAGCGATAAGCTGTCGTAGATTCATCCAGTTTCAAAGTGTTTCGTGATTTTTCAGCCTTTAAAAAAAGTCGTTCAAAGAAGCTTTGTGTTAACTCTTCTTTTGGATTTGTTGTTAAAACCCACCCGTCACCTTTATTTTGCTTGGCAAGATACCCTTTAGCTACAAATTGCTTTTGATCGTCCACCAACTCCACAAAACGACCATCAATTTGCTTAGGCTCTGAAAGAAAATCGCCTTTTACTAATAAAGGATAGCCTTCCTTCACTCTTTTTGTCGCTACTTTTTTTAATTTTATTTTTTCCACGTTCTATTTATCTCCTTTAACTGACATACCTGTTTTTTAAAATCTCGTTTCAAAGCATACCATAAACTAGAAGCGCTGGCAAAAACTGTTTTATTATCGTTGATGATGGATGCTTTTTGTATTTCTACGAACCAACAGAAAATTGAACAAAACAAACATCGGCGTTATGATAAATACACCTCTAAATCCCAAGCTACTTGAAATCATCGAACCAATTAAAGGGCCCATGACATTTCCCATTGCTTGAAAAGACTGGTTGTAACTGAAAATACGTCCTGCAACAACATGAGGACTATTTTTAGTTAAAATCGCTTGAACGGCTGGAATTAACGCAGCATCCGATATCCCTAAAAAGAAACGTAAAACAGCTAACTGCCATACATTTGTAACAAAAGCCATTGGAATCAATAAGCAAATGGAGAAGATTAATCCTGCCATTAAAATACGTTCACTTCCAATTTTATCCCCTAAAGCGCCTAAGCGAGGAGCTGCAATCAGTGTCGCAATTCCTGGAACCGAAGCAACAATTCCACTAATGAAAGCAACATTTTGATTGGCTCCTAGTAATTCTTTTATATACAGACTAAGAATGGGACTAATGGAATTCGCTGCAACTTGAATCATCATCGTTGTAACAAACATGCCGATTATCACTTTTGGATACGTCAAATTTTTCAAAACTTCCCTACCAGAAAGCTCCGTGCCTTTTTCCACTGGTTGAAATTCTTCCTTCACAAAAAATAAACACAAGAAAAAAACAAGTAGCAATAGAACTCCTGTTAATAAAAAAGGAATTCGGTAACCAAACAATTCCGCTATGCCTCCACCAAAAAAAGGGCCTAATAACGTACCCGTCACACTTCCTGTAGTTAAGGTTCCTAATGTTTTTCCACTTTGTTCTCTAGGTACTTGTGTTGCAATTAATGCTGTCGCATTTGAGATAAACCCTGAAAAAACCCCTTGTAACAAACGCAATCCAATCAATTGGTAGACATTCGTTACACTTCCCATTAAACCAATTACAATGGCCATCCCTAACGCTGAGCGTAACAACATTAATTTTCGCCCTTTTCGATCGGCCAAACGCCCCCAATAAGGAGAAACAATTGCTGTTACTAAGAACGTTGAACTAAAGGTTACCCCACTCCAAAGGCTTAATTGCTTTTGAGAAAAGTCCCCTAACGTGTCTATATACAAAGACATAAATGGCATCACTAAACTAAAGCCCATCCCCGCTAAAAAACAACCAATCCAAAGTATTTTTAAATTTCGTTGCCAGATAGTTCTTGTTGCTTTTGCTTTTTCTACCATAGTAGAATCATCTCTTTTCGTTAAAGTCATTTTTATTATAGCATAAGCAAAAAAGCAACGGCTTAATGGCTAGTTGCTTTTTTGCTGACTGTTTTTTTAAGTAAAAAAATGAATTCATAAAACATATACCCAAGAATCGTACCAATTGTGTTAAAAATCAAATCATCGATATCTGCTACCCCAGTTCTAAAAAGAAACTGCATAGTCTCAATTGAAAGAGAACATAGAAAACCAATCATTACCACTTTAAAAAAAGGATGTCTTTTTTTAAATAGAAAGCCTAAACAACATCCCATTGGAATAAACCAAAAAATATTGCCATATAAATTATAGAAAAAATCAAATTGAGAAGTTCCATTAGTTAGCTTAAACGTTTCTGTAAAAGGTTCCCAATTTACTTCACTGATTGGACGCCACTCAATATAAACATTCATTATTGTATACTCTCCACGAAAAACAGTCAGCTGGAAAAGTAAAATAAAATAAAACACAAATCCATTTAGAAGCAGCTCTCTTCCAAGAAAAAAAGACGTCTTCTTTTTTGTAACAATTAAATAAAAAGCACGCAAAAGGAACCAAATTAAAAAGTAGACAAGCGTTTTATCCAGACTATAAAAAATTAACTTAACCAACGGAAAATGATTGATTGTGTCCCCAAAAACCGCCTCAGTGTATTCATATAACCTATTTAAGAAAAACATCGTATTTTCGGGAACCTCCTTCTTTTGATAAATCAACTCTATTATAACTTAAAGGGAAAAAAAATAATCCTCACTTTGTTTAAATTTTTATTAAAATCACAAATCCCCCACAAACCTTTATACAACCTCGTTTTACATCGTGTTAAAAAAATAGTATAAAGTTGACTTTGATTTCGAGAAACGGTAAAATTAAAGGTGATATATTTTTAAAGCAACAGACAATAGCGCAATCTTTAAACTGTTGATGATTCGCTACTTTTAGTGATTATCATGAAAACTGTCTGCTTTTTAAGAGGAGGACAATCGTTTTGAAATTTATGAATAAAATAAACTCTTTATTAAACACCCGGTTGGGTTTTTTCACCCTAAGTGTTATCTTCTTTTGGGCTAAAACCTATTATGGGTACCAAGCCGATTTTTCATTAGGCGTGACTGGACCGTTACAACAATTCATCCTAATCATTAATCCAATCGCAACAACATTGTTTATCTTTTCCATTGCACTTTACTTTAAAAAACCAAAAAGTGCCTATATTGCGTTGTTTGTTTTGTACTTCTTAACATCGGCGTTAATTTATGCCAACGTGATTTATTACCGAGAATTCACAGACTTCTTGACTGTTAACACTATGTTAGGCGTGAAGAGCGTTTCAGGTGGGCTAAACTCAAGTGCCTTTGCTTTAGTCAACTTCTCCGATGCGTTCTATTGGTTAGACTTTATTATTCTAATCGCCTTGCTTGCTTCTAAAAAAGTCAAGATTGATCCTCGTCCCTTCAAAAAACGCTATGCCTTTGCTACTACAGCATTAGCGATTGCTATTTTCAGTGCTAACTTAAGTTTAGCAGAAAGCAATCGTCCACAACTGTTAACAAGAACCTTTGACCGTAACTACATCGTTAAATACCTCGGCTTAAATGTTTTTACCGTTTACGATGGAATTAAAACTGCTCAAGCAAACCAAGTCAAAGCAAATGCTGATGTCTCAGATATGGATGATGTTCTAGACTATTTAAATGAACATCGTGCAGAACCAAATCCAGCAACTTTTGGCTCTGCTAAAGGACGAAATGTTGTTTACATCCATCTAGAAAGTTTCCAACAATTTTTAATTGATTATAAATTAAAAGATGAAAATGGCGTAGAACATGAAGTTACACCATTTTTAAACAGTCTCTATCATGACCAAAGTACCAGCAGCTACCAAAATTTCTTCCATCAGGTTGGACAAGGAAAAACCAGTGATGCTGAAACGATTCTTGAAAATTCACTATTTGGCTTGCCTCAAGGCTCTGCCTTTACTCAAGCAGGATCGTCAAATACCTTCCAAGCAGCTCCAAAAATTTTACACGATAACGGCAATTACACAAGCGCTGTTTTCCACGGAAATGTTGGTTCTTTCTGGAATCGTGACGATACCTATAAATCACTAGGATACAATTATTTCTTTGATGCTAGTTACTACGATACTTCTGAGGGAAATACATTAGAGTATGGCTTAAAAGATAAACTTCTTTTCCAAGAATCTGCTCAATATTTAGAACAATTGCAACAACCTTTCTACACAAAATTCATAACCGTAACCAATCATTTCCCGTACCCTCTTGATGATGCAAATGTAAGTTTCCCAAGAGCTTCTACAGGAGATAGCACAATTGATGGTTACTTTGCCACTGCTCATTACCTAGATCAATCTATCAAAGAAATGTTTGACTATTTAAAAGCAGCTGGATTATATGACAATACAGTATTCGTTCTTTACGGAGACCACTACGGTATTTCCAACTCCCGTAATCCTTCTTTAGCTCCATTGTTAGGAAAAGAATCGAGTGAATGGAACGACTATGACAATGCCATGCTTCAACGTGTTCCACTTATGTTCCATATCCCTGGTCAAACAAATGGCGGAATCAAAGAAGAGTTTGGTGGCCAAATTGATGTGCTGCCTACGCTACTCAACTTACTTGGTGTTGATGCAAAAAGTTACATTCAATTCGGAACTGATTTAACTTCAAGCGAACACGATCAAACTGTCACTTTCCGTAATGGAAATTTCGTAACTCCAACATACACTGTTATCGGGTCAAAAATTTATGACACAAAAACAGGTGTCTTAATGGAAGAACCTTCTCAAGAAGTCCTTGATGAAGTTGAAAAATTAAGATTGGGTGTAGAAAAACAATTAAATCTTTCAGATAGCATCATTAACAGTGATTTATTAAGATTCTATACTCCAGATGGATTTAAACCTGTTACTCCATCTGATTACAGTTATAAAAAACAAAAAGAACAAATTGATGACATTACTAAAAAATTAGGCAAAGAATCTACAAGTTTATATAGTAAAAACAACAATACTTCAACTGTTGACCTATATAAAACAGATGCACCTGAATTAGCTCCACCTGCATCTGATTCTACTACTTCTGAAGAAGAGTCGTCAGCCAACTAAAAAATAGCTCCTAAGCAGTCAACTGCTTAGGAGCTATTTTACTTTTTAATGGTGAATTGCTACAAATCGAGCTTTCGTCACTAACGCTAGTTCCTTTGGATTTAACGCCAATTGCATGCCTCTTTTTCCTGCTGAAACGATAATTTCGTCTTCCAGTTCAGCACTTTTTTGAATAAAAGTAGGAAATAATTTTTTCATACCAATTGGGGAACAGCCGCCACGAATATACCCTGTCGTCTTTTCTAATTCCTTCATTGGGAGCATCTCCACTTTTTTATTTCCACTCACTTTTGCTAACGCTTTTAAATCTAATTCCATCCCACCGGAAATACATGCTACCAAAATCCCGGTCTTATCTCCTACTGTAACTAAGGTTTTGTAGATGGAATCAGTCGCAATTCCAAGTTTTTCTGCAACTGACTTTGCATCGATATGGTCTTCACTCCACGGAAATTCGTACATTTGATATTGGATATTTTCTTGATCTAAAATACGGCAAGCATTTGTTTTAGTTCCTTTTTTAGCCTTCATAATAAATTCCTTCTTTTTTTAATTTGATTCTATTTTAACATATCTTCAATTTTTTTTCGTTCTTCTTGTAAATTCTCGTAAAACCAAATAAATTTCTTATCATTATCTTAACCAATTTATTATTGTTCAGTATTTTAAAAAAAGTTATAATAGACTATGTAAAATAACAAATAACTAATTTTTTAGGAGGAACAGTAGTTCATGTCTTTAATCAATACACTAAAAGGTTTTTTAATTGGGATCGCCTTGGTTATCCCTGGTCTATCTGGTAGTATTTTTGCGGTTGTTGTCGGTCTCTATGAAAAAATGATGGACTCGATTAACCATTTTAAAACAAATAAAAAAGCTTCATTTCAATTTTTACTCCCTATCGGAATTGGAGCAGCGATTGGGATTCTGGCTTCCACTAAAATGATTTTATGGGTTTGTGTCGAATACCCTATTCAGTCTTATTTATTTTTTGTTGGTTTAGTATTAGGCAGTTTTCCCTTAGTGTTAAAAAAAATGAAAAAAATTCAATTTAAACCAAGTTATTTAATAGTCTCACTTGTTTCATTTCTTCTTATCTTAGCTTTAACAAAAATGGGGGAAGGTGGCAGTGAATCTTATATCGCTATTCAATCGTTTGATAGCTGGGATGATGCTTTTTCAATGCTTTTTGCAGGGGCCTTTTCAATGTCTTTGATGTCTGTTCCTGGCGTAAGCGGAAGTATTATGTTAATGGTTATTAATCAATATGGAACCGTCTATAACGCAGTTGGTCAATTTGTTGATCTCCTATTCTATCTGCTAAAAGGCGACTTTACAGCAGCTAATGCAGCTTTTGGAAGTGTTCTATTATTAATTCCATTTATTCTTGGATCCGTAATTGGGGTTATCTTAATTGCAAAATTAATGGGTTATTTACTGAAAAAATATGAAAGTCTTGTATACTACGGTGTAGCTGGTGTGATGGTTTCAGCTCTTATCACACTATTTGAAACAGGTGTCTTTCCTTATTGGAGCACAGAAACAGCTACTATCAATCCATTGTTACTTGTCGTAATCGGAATCATTTGTTTAGTAATAGGAGTTGTTTGTACCCTCTTCTTAGACTCTCCATCAACCGACCAAGACAGTTAAGTCACATCAAAAAAAGCGTCTCTCATGATGATGAGAAACGCTTTTTTTTTATTCCATTACAAATTGATTGTGGTACAATTCTGAATAAAATCCTTCTAAATTCAATAATTCTTCATGTGTGCCTTCTTCAATAATTTCACCTTGGTTCAACACAACAATATAATCTGCATTTAAAATTGTTTTTAACCGGTGCGCAATGACAAAACTAGTCCGCCCAGAAATGATGGCTTCCATTGCTTTTTGAATTTTACTTTCTGTTACCGTATCTACATTACTTGTCGCTTCATCTAAAATCAACAAGGAAGGATTCGTAATGATGGTTCTTGCAATACTGATTAGTTGTTTTTGGCCTACACTAAAGATACTGTGTTCATCGCTGACGATCGTTTCATAACCATCATCTAAGGATAAAATAAAATCATGAATGTTTGCTTGTTTTGCTGCATCAACAACTTCTTCATCTGTTGCATCAGGTTTCCCAAAAACAATGTTATCTCGAATTGTACCAGAAAATAGGACTGAATCTTGCAACACAATTCCAACTTGCTTACGCAATGAAGCGAGTTCAATGTCACGAATGTCGACATTATCAATTAAAATTGCGCCACTGTCGACGTTATAAAATCGATTTAATAAGTTCATGATTGTTGTCTTTCCTGAACCAGTTGGACCTACTAAGGCAACCATTTGACCTTTTTTCGCTGTAATTGAAATATCTTTTAAAATAGGTTTGTTTGGTACGTAAGAAAAATCGACATGATCTAAACGTACTTCTTTTTCGATTCCATACATCGCCTCAACTGTAGGACGTTCCACTTCAGGTTCCTCATCTAATACTTCAATCACACGTTTTGCACCTGTAAAGGCCAACTGCAACATGCTGTATTGAGAAGAAATTTGTGTTAATGGCATGTAAAATTGTTGTGAATACTGGACAAACGTCACAATCAACCCAAGTGCTAATGTACGCTCAATACTGCCATTTAATGCAAAATACCCACCAAAGAAAATAACGATTGCAGTGTTAAACAAAGCGATTCCTTGCATCATTGGGAAAAGCAATCCTGAGTATACTTGACCTTTAAATGAAACTTTTTTAACCTTTTGATTGTAGTCTAAAAATTCAGTAACTGTCTCAGCTTCTAAACCATTTGCTATAATCATTTTTTGGCCTGAAATTTTCTCATCAATATATCCATTTAAAGAGCCAATACTTTCTTGTTGTAAATTGACATACTTACGTGCTTTGCGAATCACCAATGCTGCAATAATAATTGCAAAAGGTGCTGCAGCAAGCGTTACAATACTTAATTGGACATCTTGACGGAACATCATGATAATAACACCCACCATCAATGCCACATTGGACATCACTTGAACTAATGCTTGGTTTAAAGTATTGGAAATATTATCTAAATCACTGGTGAAACGACTCAACATCTCACCATCTTTATGACTGTCAAAAAAGCGGATTGACAAGCTTTCCATTTTTTTAAACAAATCAATGCGCATTTTATTAGTAGAACGGCCTGAAATTCCAGCCATCAAAATACTTTGAATGAACGTACCTGCTGCAAGCAATACATAAAAAATCAACAGCAACCAAATAATGCGGATAAATTCACTATTGTCTTTAAACCCACGAGCTGCATAATTTGCCAGTTCTTGAATTGCTTGACCAATATAGTAAGGGGCTTTTACTTGTAAATAAGTGGAAGCGACAACTGCCACGATTACCACCATTAATTGTAATTTAAAATGACGTAAATACATCCAGAAAAAACGGCTAATTTTTTTAAATTCACTCACTTATAGCCACCTCTTTTCCTTTTTGAGTGTCATAAATTTCTTGATAAATCTCACTTGTTTGCAATAATTCTTTATGGGTTCCTACTTGAACAAGTTTTCCTTGATCGAGTACTAAAATTTTATCTGCTTGAATGACTGATGAAATTTTTTGAGCAATAATAATCGTCGTTGTATCTTTTAATTCTTGATTCAACGCTTCTTTTACTAATTTTTCTGATTTAGCATCTAATGCACTTGTGCTATCATCTAAAATCAATACTTTAGGCTCACCTACGATTCCTCTTGTAATAGATAGTCGTTGTTTTTGCCCACCAGAGAAATTCAATCCACGTTCTTCTACCATCGCATCGTATCTCTTGTCTTGGCGATCGATAAATTCTTTTGCTTGTGCAATTGCAGATGCATGTTCCATTTCATCTAGTGAAGCATTTTGTTTTCCTTGTCGAATGTTATCAGCAATCGTACCTGAAAATAAAACTGCACGTTGAAGGACTAATGAGATTGTATGACGTAATGTATCCTTAGGAATTTCTTTTAATGGGACACCCCCAACAAAAATCTCCCCTTCACTTGGATCGTATAACCGAGTCATTAATTGTGCTAATGTTGATTTACCTGACCCTGTTGCTCCAACGATTCCGACTAGTTCTCCTGGCTTAACAGAAAAAGAAATATCTTTTAACGCTGCATCGTCATCATTTTCGTATTTAAAGCTAACATGTTTAAAGGTTACGCTACCGTCTAACTCTTTAGTTAATGGTTCTGTATTGTAGTTGATGTCTGACTTTGTTTCAAGAATTTCGGAAATCCGTTTTAACGAAATAATCGCTCTTGAAGACATCATCATTAACATTCCACCAATGATAATCGCCATCATAATTTGAGTTAAATAACTCATAAATGAAGCAACTGCACCAATGACAGCTGGATCACTCTTCACCATTGTTCCAACAAAGAAAATTGATGTCACAACAGCAATATTTGATACAAACATAAAGGCTGGAATCATAATTGAAAATAGATTTCCAACTTTAATCGTGTGATACGTCAATGATTCACTCACATCTGTAAAACGTTTCTCTTCATTTTTTTCTTGTACAAATGATTTTACAACACGCATACCTGCTAAATTTTCTTTCGCAATGCCATTTACACGATCTAAAAAGCCTTGAATTTTAGCAAAATGTTTGCCCATTGCCCCAAATGTAAAGAATACAATAATAAAAACTAACACCACTAATAAAATAATGATCCACCACAATTGTGGCAAAGTATACATAGCTAGAATAAAACTACCAATAAATAAAATTGGAATACGAATTAGTGATTGTAAAGCTAACATCACTAAGTTTTGTACTTGGGTAATGTCATTTGTTAAACGAACAACTAAATTCCCAGTAGAAAATCGTTCAATATTGCTATATGAGAATGTTTGAATTTTTCTGAAACTTTCTTCTCTTAGGTTCGCTCCAACTTCTTGTGCGACCTTTGCTGAAGTAATTGTATTTAAAATACCCGCAATCAAACCGACTCCTGCCACACCAATCAAAATGATGCCAATCGAATAAATATCGTCTAATTTATCGTTTACAATTGCCTCTAAAACTTGTTGTAATAGCTTAGGTTGCCACAATTGAGAACCTACCATGATGCTCGTTAAGATAATTGATAAAACCGTAAACAAACGAAATTTTTTCATTTGTTGAATCAAAAACTTCATGCATTTTCCCTCCTCTTTCACTTGTACTGTGAAACATAGATTTCTATTATAATACAAACGTCCGTTCGAAACAAGCGTTTTTGAGTAATTATTTTAAAGAAAATCCTTATTAATTGTATTCTCAAATGATTATTTATTGAAAGCGAAAACAATTCGTTATTTAATCGCTATTGACTTTTTTTCAGAAAAAAAGCTACTGATTTTTGATGGCATCAGTAGCTTTTATCAGATTTTTTAATTGAGCTTCATTTTAAAAAAATCTTTCAAAACGTCAATAGCAAACGGAATCGCTTCCTCACTTGGATTCATTTTAGAATGGTGCAATCCGTAAGGGCTATCTACTCCAAGCCAAAACATCGTTCCTGGTATTTTATCTAACAAATAACCAAAATCTTCTCCTGTCATTGCTGTTGGAGCAGGAATAAACGCCACTTTTGGATGATGCTTCATAAAATCAATCAAAGTGGTTGTCTCTTTTTCCGTATTCACAACTGGGTAGTAGCCGCCTTGTTCTAAAATCAATTCAACCTCACATTGATACGAAAGTTCAATGCCACGAGCTACTTGCTTAACTCGCTCCTGCATCAAATGACTCATTTCTGGCGTTAATGTCCGAATCGTTCCTGTTAAAGAAGCTTTCCCACTGATGATATTTCCTGTTGTTCCAGCATGAAATGTGCCTAACGTAACCACTGCTCCTTCAATGGGATCTACATTTCGGCTAACAATCGTTTGAATTTGGCTAACAAATTGACTTGCAGCCACAATCATATCATTTGCCTCGTGAGGATACGCAGCATGTCCGCTTTTTCCTGTGAAATTCGCTTGAATCGTACACGTTCCAGCAAAGAGAGTTCCAATCTTAGTCCCAATCTGCCCAACTTTTAAATTAGGTTGTACGTGCAATGCATAAAATTCATTTGGCATCCACGTATCTAGTACACCCTCGTCATAAAGCAGTTTTCCTCCACTAGCATTTTCTTCTGCTGGTTGGAATAAAAAGACTAAATGGTCACGACCTGGGTGATTGCTAAAATACGTCAATAGACCTAATGCAATCGACATATGAACATCATGTCCACACGCATGCATCTGATTAGGATGCGTTGATTTAAATGGCAGTCCTGTTTCTTCACTAACGGGTAAGCCGTCAATATCTGTTCGCCAGCCAATGGTTTTCTCCCCTACTGTTCCACGAACTCTAACCAAGATAGCTGTTTTCCATTCAATG
This sequence comes from Carnobacterium divergens, assembly GCF_900258435.1. NCBI lineage: Bacteria > Bacillati > Bacillota > Bacilli > Lactobacillales > Carnobacteriaceae > Carnobacterium > Carnobacterium divergens. The sequence continues at coordinate 2,170,148 of NZ_LT992558.1, forward strand.
ATTTCCAGACGCTCTTGTGGCAATGTTGCAATATAGGTCATCAAGTATGCGTGGGTTTTGTACTCAAGTAAGCCAATTTCTGGAATTTGATGCAGGTCTCTTCTTATTTTTATAAAAGGATTTAATTCGCTCATCATTTTTGCTCCTTTGGGTAAATCGTATAAAAAGCCATCTCATCAGAGACAGCCTTTTTGTGTTTATAATTTGCGTAATTCGTCAATTAAACTTGTTTTGCTTTTTGTTTTTTCATCTATATCTTTGATTTTCTTAGCAGGAACACCTGCTACGACTGTGTAAGGCGCTACATCATTAACAACAATTGCTCCAGCTGCAACAACAGCTCCCTTGCCCACTCGAATGCCTTCAAGTACAACTGCATTCGCACCAATCAGCACGTCATCTTCAACAACAACGGGTTGAGCACTAGCTGGTTCAACAACACCTGCTAAAACGGTTCCTGCACCAATATGACAATTTTTACCAACTGTCGCACGTCCACCAAGAACTGCACCCATATCAATCATTGTATTGTCTCCAACCACAGCACCAATATTGATTAATGCTCCCATCATAATAACTGCTTGATTGCCAATTTCAACTTGATCACGAATAATCGCGCCTGGTTCAATTCTTGCATTCAAGCCTTTCATATCTACTAATGGAACAGCTGAATTGCGACGATCGTTTTCAACTACTTGATCTGTAATCAATACTTGATTTTCTTTTAGGAAAGGTTCAACATCTTTCCAATCCCCAAACAAGACTCCTGTCTTACAGTTTGTAAAGTGTTGAATTGTATCTGGGAATGTCAACTCTTTTAAAGACCCTTTAATATAAACCTTTACAGGTGTTTTTTTCTCACTATTTGCTATAAAAGCAATGATTTCATTTGCATCCATGCTATCTCTCCTTTTAAAATCTTTTATCGTTAATAACAGCATAGCAAACTTTCAACGGAAAATGAAACTTTTTCTGTTAAAAGTCAGTTTCTAATGATTTTTTTTAACTTTTTCTTTTTTTATAACTTCAAATTCATTTTCAAATTCATGAGCAATTCGATTGGTTCCTTTAAGAATTTCACTTCTTGTAACGATTCCTGTAAAGCTTCCATCTTCACTTGCTACACAGATAAAGGCATGATTCACTAATAAATGTAACACTTCTTCTAAATCATATGGATTGTTAATTGTTGCAAAATCAGTCTGCATGACTTCATGCACACAAGTGTCGCTTAATTTATCGTAATCGAATTTTTCAAGTCCCATAATCGCATCAATAATCATCGGCATTGAAATTAACCCTTTTATTTTATAGTCATGGTCCAAAACAGGAATAACGGAATAACCTACTTTCGTTAAAACTAACAGTGCGTGATCTAAGTGATTGTTCACTTGAACATGGGCAACCATTTCTGCTGGAATTAAAAAATTTTCTTGATTTTCAAGGAGCATTTCTCCTATTTCTTTCCCTATCATTCTCTTAATATCCTCCTTAAAAGTCCTTAACTTACTTCTTATTTTACGTTATAAATGTGAAAAAAAGTAGTCTTTCTTGTTAGTATTTTAAGTTTAATAAATCCTTAAGAAAGCGTTCTTTTAAACTTCACCTCTTACTTTAACGTTGCTGGAATCCAACCCTTTTTATTATAGCGGATTCTATCTGAAAGGGAAATTTTTACACTTATTTAGTTATTTTAAAACAAAAAAAGCAGAGAATCTCTTCTCCGCTTTTTGCTATTATCTTTTAAACTCTCTTGCTAATTCTGAAACTACTTTATGTGTTTCATCATAGTAATTTACTGTTATTTTTTCTGGAGTTGTTTCAATCATGGCATATGTTTTAATTGGGTATTTCCCTCTTGGTAAACGAATGCTTCCTGGATTAAGCAACAACACATCATCCACTACTTCTACACCTAATTCATGGGTATGGCCGAAGAAAGCAAATTGAGCTTTTGCTTCTTTAGCAGCTAACAGTAACGTGTTCATTGTGAATTTCACTTCATGTAAATGGCCGTGAGTCATAAAAATTTTCTCACCTTTAACCTCTGTTTCAACCGTTGTTGGAAAAGCATCATCGTAATCACAGTTGCCACGTACTACATAAAAATTTTTCCAAATAGTATCCGTTGCTTCTAATTCAGAATCCCCGCAGTGAAACATTCCATCTACTTTTCCTTGATACGTTTCAACCAAATCTACTAATACATCACGATCTCCATGATTATCACTAACAACTAAAATCAACATAGAACCACTCCTCTAATTTTATTGATTAATCCAATCGTCCCAGACTTTTTCTAACTGTACCAAAGCTTGACTTCGATGACTGATTTTATTTTTTTCTTCGCCTGTTAGTTCTGCCATTGTTTTAGCAAGGGTAGGCACGAAGAATAAAGGATCGTAACCAAACCCATTATCACCACGAGGGATAGTCAAAATCGTTCCCTCTACTTCACCACTTACAACCAAGCTTTCACGGTCAGGCATTGCTAATGCTAAAGTACAATGAAATTGAGCAGTTCGTTCTGCTTCGGGAACATCTGTTAGTTCATGAAGTAATTTAGCGTTATTCGCCGCGTCACTCTTTGCCTCGCCAGCAAATCGAGCTGAATAGACGCCAGGTTGTCCGCCTAAAGCATCTACTTTCAATCCAGAGTCATCTGCTAGCACTACCATGTTCAAGGTCTGTGCAATCGTCTCAGCTTTCAGTAGTGCATTTTCTGTAAAAGTCGTTCCTGTTTCTTCTACATCTGGAATTTCAGGGAAATCTAGTAAGGTTTTAATTGACCAACCTTTTTTAGCAAATAAGGCGTCAAATTCTTTGGCTTTTCCTGGATTGCGGGTTGCAATCACTAATTGATTTTTGGGAGAAGATGGGTACACAATCGTTTCAACTGAACAGCTTTCGATTGCTTCATTTTGAAGACGAATCAATTCTTTAATTCCTAAATCACCTAAAGCAAGCATCGAAGTCAATTCATCTGTTGAAAAAGTTGCCTCTTCACCTGTTCCTTGAATTTCAACAAATTTTCCACCAGCCGTCATCACTAAATTCATGTCTACAGCTGCAGCGCTGTCTTCAAGATAGTTTAAATCTAACACCGCCTGCCCATCGGTTAAAATACCGACGCTAATTGCCGCAATATTTTCTTTGATTGGGTTGGTGGTTAGTTCGCCGTTTTCCAATAATTTGTTGACAGCTATACTTAAGGCTACAAATGCGCCAGTGATACTGGCTGTTCTTGTCCCGCCATCTGCTTGGATAACGTCGCAATCCACTACAATTGAGCGTTCACCTAGTAAATCTAAATCAATCACTGAACGCAATGCACGTCCGATTAGTCGTTGAATTTCCATGGTACGTCCTGTTAATTTCCCTTTTGCTGCTTCACGAATGTTTCGAGTATTGGTCGCTCGTGGAAGCATGCTGTATTCAGCCGTTACCCATCCACGTCCTTCGCCTCGCATAAAAGGGGGAACGCGGGATTCTAATGAAGCATTACAAATCACTTTTGTATCTCCAACAGAAATTAAAACTGAACCTTCTGGGTGTTTTAAATAATTGGTCTCAATTGTTACTTTACGACTTTCGTCAAAACTTCTTCCATCTACTCGCATGTTTATGGCCTCTATTCTTTTTATATCTTAATTAATCCCTAATTTGATTTGCTCCACTGCCATTTCCTCAAGACCTAACCAGCCAGAAGCAATTTCTTGAAACATTTGGGTAGAGCCGGTTGTATAAAAACACCGCTCTGTTTGTTCTTTATTCTTACTATCTACTGCTAAATCGAAATAATCTAAAATCGTACTTACTTCACTTACTGTTTCCGCTCCTGAATCAATTAAGGTAACCGTATTTCCCATTACATTTTGGATAATTGGACGTAATAAAGGGTAATGAGTACACCCTAAAATTAAAGTATCTACACCTTTTTTTTGCATAGGTCTCAATGTTTCAGCTACGACTTTTTTAGCAATGGCGCTATTGTACTCATTGCTTTCAACAATTGGAACAAATTTAGGACACGCTAAGCTATCGACAGCAGCCTTTTTGTCCTTTGACTGAATCATTTTTTTATACATATCGCTCTTGACGGTTCCTGCCGTTCCAATCACGCCAATATGATTATTTTTTGTTGCTTTAATAGCTGCACGACTGCCAGGCAAAATCACTCCAATAACAGGGATTGCTAGTTTTTTCTTGATGTCCTCTAAAGCTGCTGCAGTTGCTGTATTACAGGCAATGACAAGCATTTTTATATCCTTATCTAGTAGAAAATGAGTCATTTCCCAAGTAAATTGGCGGACTTGTTCTTCCGGTCTAGGACCATAGGGGCAACGAGCCGTATCTCCAACATAATAAATAGATTCATTCGGCAATTGACGCATGGCTTCTTTGACAACCGTCAACCCGCCAACACCTGAATCAATAAAGCCAATCGCTTGTTTTGTCATAGTTCAAAAACCTCATTTTACATTTAGTATCGTTGATACTTTCTATTTTCGCTTTTTTTCAACGAAAATTCAAGAGATAGCCAGATCTTTTAATGGAAACTTGAAGATTTCTTTCATTTTTATTAAGTAAAGTGAAAAAAGATGGGCTTCAAACACATTTCACGTTATAATGAATCAGAAGACTATAATGAGGTGACGCGAATGAAAAATGAAGAACAAACAACATCATTGGATTTAGAAAATTTAAACGGCTCGGTTTCTCTATTTGGTTATGAACTGATACGCGATGGTTTATTGCCAAATCTTTTAGGAAAAGACACTGAAGATATTTTATACTGGGCAGGAAAAGAACTGGCAAGACAATATCCTTTAGAAGACTTTTCAGCGATTGGTTTATTTTTCAAAAAAGCTGGTTTTGGAACCTTAACCTTAACCAAAGAAAAAAAACATCAACGAATTTATACGTTAACTGGTGACATCGTGAAAACTCGAATTGAGCATACCAAACCAAGCTTCAGCTTAGAAACAGGTTTTTTAGCAGAACAAATTCAATTACAAGAAACCCTTTATGCTGAAGCTGTTTCAGAAGTTTCCGTTAAAACAAAAGAAGTGATCATTACTTTACAATGGGATGCAAAAGACACTGTTTCAATTGAAAAACCTCTTGAAACATTCGTTATAACTGAAGAAAATGAAGAACCTGAAGAGTTATCGATGTTGGAGATTGACTCTGTTGATGCCTTACCAGATGAAGCAATAGAGTCTTTGACAGAAGAAATTGAATTGAAGGAAACTTTTGATGAAGAGATTGACGGTGACTTGTTTGCTGAAGAACTCGTTCCTGAAGTTGAACCTATTAATGACGTTCAATTAGAGTTGCCAGAAACGGCAATCACAGATGAAATTCCTGTAGAATTTGAGGAAGTACTAGCAGTTGAAGAAGAAGAAATCCTTCCTCCATCAGCTTCCGTTGTTTCTCAAGAAGATGTGGATAAATTTCATCAAATGAGTGCGGAAGAAGCCTTATCTGCTTTCGACAAGCTCTCTCAAGAATTTACTGATGTGAATGAGCAGACTTCATCAGAAGTAGAAGAAGAAACGATCTTTGATACCTTGCCTTCTCGCTCTTCTAGACATCAAAAGAAAACTAAAAAATAAAACCCACGAATGTCTGAGTTATTTTAGCTATAATTCAGGCATTTTTTATTAATGAGGAAAATATTTAAAAAAATGCGCGTAAAAATTAATAATTTTTTTTAAATAACAAACACAAAAACGAATATGATGAAATTGACGACGTTTGCGACTTTGTTTGTTCTTTTAAAAAAAGAATCGTGGTATATTCATAGTTAAGGAGGAATTTTTATGAACACTTCTATCTTTTGTGATAAAGTTTTAAGTAAAGTTGGCATCAAAGAAACAGAAGAAAACTATGAATACATTAAATATGGTTTTGAGATATTTATTATCAATCTATCTAAATTAGGTATTATCTATTCCATTGCTTTAATTACTAAACAATTTTTTCCTACTTTAATTGTTCATCTTTCGTATTTATTTTTAAGACACTATTCTTTTGGCCTCCATGCCACTTCAAGCCTATCTTGTACAATTATTAGTGTCATTCTATTTAATATCCTTCCTTTTTTTGCTAAAGGAATCCAATTACCTACGCCGTTTTTAGTTCTAACTTCATTATTTATTTTAATTAGTATCTTTTTATTTGCACCAGCGGATACTGAAAACAATCCTATTTGTGGCGCTGACCATCGAAAAAAATTAAAAATAAAAGCCACAATTTCATGTTTATTATTACTATCACTGGTATTCATCTCTTCGAATCCAATGATTCAAACCTTGATTTTACTAGGTGGAATTTTTCAAGCTATCTCTATTCTACCTGTAACTTATAAACTTTTAAAAAGGAGGTACAATAATTATGAACTCTTTAGTTAACTTTTCATTAGGATTTTTTAAATCTTATTTCTTAAAATTAGGTGCAAGTGGCAGTACTCGTAATTGTATGTTTGCAGTATATGAACCTGTTTCACCTAAAGTTAAAGCAATGAGAGAAAAAGCATAACACCATATTATTATAGAGCCATTTCTGTTAAAATGGCTCTATAATATTTTTTTATGATTGGAGTATAAATATGAAAGAAATTCTTTTCGCTTTTACTGAAAATATTGGACTTTTCTATTTAATTTATCAATTTTTATCCAAAAATATAAGTTTAAAAACGCTAACTATAGCTTATATTTTATGCAGTGCACTTGAAAGCTTATTGGCGGTGACAGTCGGAAATATTATTACATTTCCTTTTTTATTTATTTTTACAGCTTTGTTTACCTATTGGCTCACAAGAAATTTTGTAACCAGTGTTTTAACCCTATTTTCTACCATTATTTTATTTGCGACTGCACAATATGCATCTGGATTTATGATGGTCTTAATAGGAAAACCTACTGGAAATTATAATTCCACTCAAATTAGTACTACTATTTTGTTCTTTATTATTAATTATGCAATTATTTATGTATCTTCATTTTTTATCATTAAAGTTCTTAGTTTGGCTAAAAAAACAACAATTCTATTTTCGAAGAAAGTTTATTTAGGAACTCTTTTAACCTTACTAGCACTAATTGTTGCATTCTTTTTTACCACTAGCTCTTTAGAAAAATATTATGAAAATGATCATACTATTTTACAAGTAACAAATGCTTTATTTTTAGCGTTTGGTGTTATAATCATGTTTACTTTTACAATTTTATTTAAATCATTAACCCGTGAAACAGAAGTTCAAAAGAGAAAATTAGAGTTGGATCAGCTTCGAATTTATAGCAATAAACTAGAAGAAAACTACCAAGAATATCGTAAGTTTCGGCATGATTATTTAAACATGTATACCGGTATGGTGGGGTATATCGAAACGAAAGATATGGCGGGCTTAGAACGCTATTTTACAGAACATATTGTTCCTATTAGTCAATCCATTACGACAAATTTAATTAAACTAGCAGATCTTTATCGGATTGAAATACCTGAACTAAAAGGCTTAGTTGCAACAAAATTATTGCTTGCCCAAGAAAAAGGCATGGATATCAGTTGCGAAGTCCCTACCCCTGTGACACGAATTAATATGGATATTTTAGATTTATGTACAGCTATTGGGATTTTATTAGACAACGCAATTGAAGCAACAGAATCGATTGAAAATGGCAAAATCCGTCTTTCTTTCATCACATACGAAGACCGTATCTTGATTACAATCGAAAATCAGGTTGAAGATTTGCTTGTTCCTATTTATCAACTATTTGAGCATGGGTTTTCAACAAAAGGTTCTGATCGCGGTTTAGGACTTTGGAATTTATCAGAAATGATGGATAAGTCTGATGTGATTCATTTAGATACTTCAATTGAAAATCATTATTTTATTCAGCAATTAAATATTATGGAGGAATCAACTTATGACTGAACTTTTTATTTGTGAAGATAATCCAGCGATTGCCAAACAAATTACCGCTCATGCGGCTAATGTGATTGAAGAAAATAAGTTAAATTTCACAATAAAATTAACAACCAGTAATCCTACGACATTATTGAATATCGTCAATTCATCTAAAGAACCTGGTGTCTATTTCTTAGATATTGATTTAGGCAGTAATGTTATGGATGGCATCGAACTCGCTCAAAAAATTCGTGAATTAGACCCTCGTGGTTTTATTATTTTTATTACGTCTGACACAGAAAAATTTCAACATACCTTTAAATATAAAATTGAAGCGTTGGATTATATCGTCAAGCAAGATACCGACAACTTAGAGCAACGCTTGCTTGAATGTTTAACAACCATCCTTTCTCGTAACCCAAAAAATAATGAACAGTCGCTATTTAGCATTAAGGATGGCACGCGTATTATTACTGAGAAATACAGCAATATTTTATTTTTCGAAGTTTCTTCTAAAGTCCATAAAATCAAAATGCATTCATTGACTAAACAAGCTGAGTTTTACGGTTCTCTTAAAGACGTAGAGACTGAATTGTTAAAGCATAACTTTTTCCGTTGTCATCAGTCGTATTTAATCAATTTGACAAATGTTAAAGAAGTCGATGTTAAAAATCGTTTTGTGTATATGATTAATGGTCAAAAATGTGAAGTCTCTTACCGAGCCTTGACTGAACTCAAAAAAATGATGAAGAAAGCTTAAAAAAGGAAGACTAAAGAAATTCTTTGGTCCTCCTTTTTTTTAAATTAAGATAATAAGAATAAGAATGGCACTAATGAACAACGTGATTTTTAATGGACTTTTTGGAGCGGATCCGACAACTTTCCCATTTTGACCATTTACAAAATAACGATAGATTTTACCTCAGAATGTGTAGCTATTAATCCAGATTGGCAACACTAAATGTTTAAATTCAGGCTGTTGATAGTTCGTTTGATACTTAATATCTTTTGTCACACCGTTTTCCCAGTAGGTTTTTTGAACGTTATCATAATCGCCACGCATTCCCTGATACGCAACAATAGCTTTTGTATTAAAGGCCCAATTTTGATTGTTTCACATTTTTTAATGCGTTTAACAATTTATTTTATAACACTATCATAATCTCAATTCCATCTAAATACACTCCTTATTTCCCCAATAAAAAAAGCCCTGCTATACAGCAGAACTTTTTCTATTAAGATTGTTTTGTTTTTTCATTTCGCATAATGACCCATGAACGTTTTAGTGATTTCATTAGGCTTGTGTCTGAATAAATCAGTACATTTGAACGGTACATGGTCAAGGATACATACGTACATATCATGGTAAAAACAGCCATTATTATAATGGACGCCCAGACGCCTGTGCTGTTCACAGTATCACTCGCAATTCTAAATGGCATCATAAAGGGTGTGAAAAATGGAACATAGGACCCTATTTTCACTAAGGGTTCATTGGGAGTCGCAAAACCATACATTCCCCCAAAGAATCCAACCAATGTCAGTAACGTTAACGGGGTAATGGCTTTTCCAACATCTTCTACTTTTGAAACAAGGGATCCTAACAACGCTGCTAAGATCGAGTAAATCATAATTCCAAAAATAAAGAAAACAATTGAATTGCCAATCAAGCCTTTTAAGAGAGCAAATAAATCGATTCCTTTTAAGGCTTCTTGCATAAAATCAAAAGATTTTCCAATTTGATACACAATCGTACCGATAAGGGCGTAACTTAAAATTTGTGTCAAACAAACAAGTAGAATTCCGACTAATTTCCCAAAAAAGTGCTGAGTTGCAGAGACGCTTGATAAAATAATTTCCATAATTCGCGTGCCTTTTTCTGAAGCAATTTCTTGAGCAATAATACTTGAATAGTACAAGGTAAACATATAGATAGCAAACGCGACAATATAAGCACTCCAGCGTTTAATCATAGCATCTGTTGCTTGATTCGTTTCTTCTTTACCATTTTCAAACTTTAAGGTAGTGGTTTTAACATCTGCGGGAGTTACCAACGCTGCTACATCTTTTTGACTCAAGCCTAATTTACTTGCTACTTGATTGGTTTGAATCGCTGTTAATAATTGCGTGATGAGTGTGGTATCAACGGCATCACTCGTAGTACTTTGAATGTAGTTTCCTGTTATCGTATCATTTTTTTCTTCAATGATTAAATAGCCTGCTAAATCTTCTTTTTTCAAGGCTTCTTTAGCTGCTTTTTCAGTAGTAATTTTTTTATTAAGTGTGTACTCTCCTTTTGAGGAACTTAACGCTTCAATAACTTGTTGATTTTTAGAAATAATCGCAATTTCTGGAACAGTAGCTGTTTGACTAACAAAGTAAGCAATGCCTCCTGCTGCTGCTGCGATTAGGATTGGAGAAAGTACCATTAAAATAAAAGCCATTGATCGTACATTTTTTTTATATACTTCCCATACAATAATCCAAAATTTAGTTACTTTCATCATTGTCACCTGCTTTCAACTTGAAAATTTCTTCTAATGTTGGTGCTTGCTGACTGAAGGTCGGGATGTAGCCATTTTTAGTTACAATCTCAAAAATTTCTTTGCCGTAATGAGCCTCACTTAACTGAAGTATCGCTACACCTTCTGCAGTGTGAGTAACTTGTTGTACGCCAGGAAGATTTTCCAATTCACCCTTTGTCAAATTGCTTTCTAAAAATAGTTTTGTTCGACCAAATGTTTCTCTAATTTCATTTACTTTGCCATGCAACACCATCTCACCATTGCGTAACATCACTAGCGTGTCACAAATTTCAGCAACATTTTCCATTTGATGACTAGAAAAAATCACACAGCTGCCTTGCTCTTTTAATTCAATAATTCCTTGTTGCAATAAATCTGCATTGACTGGATCTAATCCACTAAACGGTTCATCTAGAATCACAAGCTTTGGTTTATGAATCAACGTGCAAATTAATTGAACTTTTTGTTGATTTCCTTTTGAAAGAGATTTGACTTTATCTGTTTTCTTACCCTTCACTTGGAATTTTTCCATCCAATAATCCACCTGAGGTTTGATTTCTTTTTTTGTCTTTCCTCTTAATCGTGCAAAATAATAAATTTGCTCTTCGATTGAAATATTAGGGTATAGTCCTCTTTCTTCTGGTAAATAACCAATCATGTCGTAATCCACTTTTTTTAATGGCTCTCCATTCCATAAAACTTCGCCACTATCTGCCGTTAAAAATTGCAGAATTAAACGAAATGTTGTTGTTTTTCCTGCTCCATTTTGTCCAATCATACCTAGAATTTCGCCATCTTTAATAGTAAAGGACAACCTGTTGACTGCTGTTAAGGAACCAAATGTCTTTTTTAAATTTCTTACTTCTAACATGTCTACTCCTCCATTTTATTTATTTTTTAAGTACTTTTTTAATTATAGATATAAGTTTATCACATTTTATAAAAATTAGATAAAATTGTTTAAGAACGAATGTTTTTGATTAAAAAAAGTAAAAGTGACGAATTCTCGTCACTTATTTTACTTTTTAATATCAATGGCTTTTTTATCTTGCCATTCTTTTGATAAAAAATACGGATTTAATTTGATTGAACTTGGTTCTTTGGTTTTTGATTCCAAAAATGGTTTTAATTCTTTATCCAGCGCTAACCAACCACGCCAGCCAATATGAATCGTATCTTGCATAAAGTAACTTTCAGAGCCATCTTGTGAAAAATCAACGACTTTAAAACCTTGACTTTTTAGTTGATGATTAATTTTTTTAGAAAATTGTGCCATCATTTCAGGCGATAATCCTGTAAATTCCATCCACTTATGATTGACTGGGGTCACTACAAAACGAACGTCCATATTGTTTTCTTTCATTTTGGCTAATACTAATTGAAAATCTGAATATTCAGGAGAGCACTCATAGTCAAAATGAGTTTGTGAATTTTTTAAATCCCCTTGAATCGGTTGAATTCTTGTTTGGTAGAAGCCGTTTTTAATCTCAAAAGGGTTATTATTGCTTCCTTTTTCACCAATTTGGTAGGCTAACGTATCTAGCTTTTCAAAATTATAGGCATTAGGAAGACGTTTAACTGATTTTTCAACCTTTTGTTTGTTTTTATTTGTAATAAAGGCGCCAAACAAGTCATCTTCTCGCTCTAAAATACGCAATTTCATTTTAATGTAAATACGTTCTTTTCGAGTTAATGCTTCTCCTTTTTCAACCGAACGTAAGGCTGACACCATTTTAACGTCCGATTTAACAGATTTGTACGTCAATAAACGTGACGCTGCATAGCGACGTTCTGGTGTATCTTTGTCATTGGCTTTAATGAATTCAAATGTTTGTAGCGGTGAAAAATGTGAATCAAACATCATTCCTGGCGCGCCTTTTTTGACAAACCATTGTGGGGAAATAATAAAGACTGCTTTTTTATTTTTTAAGCTTTCTCCCATTCCCTCCATGGCTAAGAAATGCGTTAATGATTGAGAACCGGCATTTCCAATCAGATACGGAGTGTAGTTTCTTTGGTATTTTTCAGCTAACACAGAAGGATGAAACGGATCAAAGCGTGACAATTCAGAAGACCCAAAGAAAGGGACCATCTGAGGCTCATTCATTGCTGTTTGATACACCTTTTCTCCCTTCATAATATTGGTGCTAATGGCTGTAGCAGAATCGGCTACTTGTTTCTTTCCAACAGGTAAAACATTAAATGGCGCAAATAAGACTCCTAGTAACATGACCACTGCTACTACTAATGGGCCTACTGCCATAATCAACTTGCGTTTCATTACATTAAAGACTCAATTTTTTGACTAATTAAGTTAGGCGTTGCCCACTCTGCGCGGTCAAATTCAGAAACAGGTACCGAAACACCAAATCTTGCTTCTACTTCAATCAATAATTGTACAGTTCCTAATGAATCTAAAACCCCTTCATCAAATAAGTTCATCTCTAAATTTTCTTTTACTTCATCTGTTCCAGTTAATTCTTCTAGTAAATCTAAGACTTCTTCTTTTGTATTCATAATAAAACCCTCTTTTCAATTTTTAGTGAATCATTTTATCAAAAATCCCTGAGAATATCAGGAAGCTAAAGCAGACAACGTTAAACGTAATAAAAATGGCTAACCCTTTCGTTGCAAAATTACTTGGCAGTTGTTTTTTGTGTTTCTTTTTAAAACGAAGCCACGCCTCATTGATACACATTGCCACGCCGTGAAACAATCCATACGCAATGTAGTACCACGTTAAACCGTGCCACACACCCATTAATAAGAATAAGGTTAAGTAGCCCACATTAGAGACCGTTACGCGACTCTTAAAGACTTTTTTCTTCATTAGCATAAAGACCATTCTCATAAAGACATAATCTCTAAACCAGAAAGATAACGACATATGCCATCTATTCCAAAAATCTTTTAAATTTTGGCTGATAAACGGCTTGTTAAAGTTAATCGGTGTTTCAATTCCTAATAAATAGCTGGTTCCAACTGCGAATAAGCTGTACCCTGCAAAATCGAAAAACAAATAAAAACTGTAACTATACATATACAACAATAAGCTCATTGAAAAGCCTTTTGTATGCAAAGCCATCTGTTCTGTAAAGGGAACTGCAAATTGCCCAATATAGTGAGCAATAATAAACTTATACAAACAGCCTATGAAAATCATCATAATGCCTTTTCCAAGAAGCGTTGCATATTTTTCCTTATCAGGAGGTGTCACAAAATCCTTTTCAAAACGACGGTAACGATCAATTGGACCGGAAGAAATCGTTGGGAAAAATAACAGGAACTGGAGGAACATCAATGGATTGTATTCCTTAATGATGCCGTCTCGAATTTCCATGACCATTTGAACGGCCTTAAAGGTTAAATATGAAATCCCTAAAAAGCCAATAATCGAGGTGTGTCCAGTAACAAATGGGAAAATTTTTACGATTGCTAATGGAGCAATGGCTAAAATTACTGCACCTACAAAGACATTCGTTTCGTTTTTCTGCATTCGATAACGATGGTAAAGGTAAACTAGAAGGACTTGCCAAATAACATATACAATAATTGAAATACCTTGCTTCCAGTTGCTACCACCAAACGTCACGTACAGCAAGCCTAGTGTTACGAGATTTTGATAAATCAAAAATCGCTTGCCATTTAACAACCCAATAATAATGGGTAAAAATAAAACCGTCAATAGTACAAAATATTTGGGTGCTTCATAGGGTAAACTCATGAATTCACCTCATTCATTAATCCTTTTCGATCCACTTTGCCATTTTGGGTTAGCGGCAACTGCTCAACGTAATTCCATTTTTGAGGCATCATATAGTCCATAATCAACGGCTGCAACTCTTTTTTGATTGCATTAGTCAATTGATAGTTTTTTTCAAAATCATGCTCTTTCGCCACAACAAAAGCCACTAAACTTTGAACTTTGTGATCTTTTATTTTTGGAACAACGGTTGCTGCTTTTACGTAAGACACTTGTTCGATATTATGATCAATATCTTCCAATTCAATTCGGTAGCCATGAAGTTTCACTTGAAAATCAATTCGTCCTTGATAGAATAATTGATCGCCTTCATATTTTCCAATATCGCCTGTTCGATACGCTTGCACGCCGTCAATTTGATAGAAAGTTTCCGCTGTTTTTTCAGGATTATTAAGGTAACCTTTAGAGACGCTTGGTCCTGTAATCACCATTTCTCCAGGCATGCCACTTACTACTTGATTTAACTCTTCATCCACTAAGATTACTTCTGTGTCCGACTTCACGCGACCAATTGGCAAACGTGGGTATTCTGTTGTAACCTCTGGCGTAATCAAAACTTCTGTAATCGCAACCGTTGCTTCGGTCGGACCATAGGTGTTAAAAACTGCTGCCTTTGGAAAACGGTCATTTAATAACGTTGCTGTTCGGTTCGTTAACTCTTCGCCACAAAATAGGAAGGTTTCTAACGATGGATAATGCTCTGCATCAAAATGGGGTTCCATTAGACAAATATCCATAAATGAAGGCGTTGATACCCATACATTTAAGTCTAGAGTCGGCAATTTTTCAAACAAAAGCTTGAAATTTGTTGTCACTTCTTTTGTTAAAGGAACTAATGTACCACCAGATAACAACGATGGGTATAAATCCATTACGGATAAGTCAAATGAAAATGGTGCTTGCGCTAAAAAGCGCTTGTTCTTGCCAAGTGGGAAGTCATTGGCCATCCACTCACTAAAACTAATGAGGTTATCATGGCTGATTTGAACGCCTTTGGGGACGCCTGTTGTTCCAGATGTAAAAATAATGTAGACATTTTCATCTCCTTGAACAGCTTCTGATATCGGTAAAGGTAACACTTTTTCAGCATCTAGCACATTCCACAATGTTGTCCTGTCTATTTTCAATTGCTTTGCTTCAAGTGCAATCGGTAAATCTTCGATTGAAATCACCATTGCTGGCTTTGCAATCGAAATAATTTGTTCCAAACGCTCTGAGGGAGTATGTCCATCAACTGGAATATAAGCATGTCCGGCTTTCATACATCCTAAAAACGTCACTAACATCTCAAACTGCAACCCGCCAAAAACAAGAATTGGCGCTTTTTTTGTCAATGCTGTTTGTTGGTTTAAATAACTTGCAACTTTATCTGATTGTTCCATCAATAACTCAAAGGAATACTGTTTTGTTCCAGCATCATAGCAAATTGCATCTGGATATTGTTCTGAAATTTTTTTTAGTCGTTCTATAATCGTTTCTGTCATTTGATTGCGTTACATATTTAAACTATGCAACTCGCTCCTTTCTAGTTAAAATTCATTATAAATAAAATTGCCACTGTCTGTATTTGTGTAATCGTATAAGTAAACCAAAATTAATAAAATCGCTAAATAAAATACGGTCTTTGCACAAAATACCACAATATCATTTTCTTTTAATTTTTGAATGGCTTCTTTCATTTGAAATACCTCCTTGCCTTGTTTCATCTTTACTGAATATTACAGTCAGATTACACATTGTCATAATTCTATCATTTATTGCTATAAAAAAACATACAAATATATGTAAGATTTGTTAAAACACCTAACACTTTTGTCACTTCGTTAGAATTGACTGATAAATTACAATTTTGTTAGTTATTTCTACAATTTTTAGTTTATCGAACATTCCTCCTTCTAACATCCGCCTTTAGAATGAATTTCTGCTCCGTCGATTGTCCTAAATAGTCAACGTTTCCTATTATAACGTGTTTTATCTTTTATTTCAAAAAAAACCAAAGAAAGAAATTTTTGAAATTTCTTCTTTGGTTTAATCGGTTATTCTAGTGCACTGAAATGCTTCATTACATTTTCAGCTACATTTTTAGGAAGTCCAACAGCTTTTAACTCTTCTATTGAGGCTTCTTGGATATTTTTGACAGACTTAAAGGATTTCAATAAATTCTTTTTACGGGTTGGACCTAAGCCATCGATGCCATCTAATTTAGAGGCAAAACTGTTTTTATTTCGCAATTGACGGTGGAAGGTAATCGCGAAACGATGGACTTCATCTTGAATTCGTTGCAGTAAGAAGAATTCTTGACTGTTTCGTTTTAATGGAATGACACCTAGTTTTGGACCAAATAACAGTTCACTCGTTCGATGCTTGTTATCTTTAGCTAATCCTGCGATTGGAATTTCTAAGCCTAACTGGTTCTCTAATACTTCCTTAGCAGCGTCTACCTGCCCTTTTCCGCCATCTATCAAGACTAAATCAGGCAATGGTAGCTCGTCCTTTAAAACACGTGAATAGCGTCGATAAATGACTTCTCGCATTGACGCATAATCATCTGGTCCCACAACGGTTTTAATTTTGTATTTTCGGTACTCATTCTTAGCAGGTTTCCCGTCAATAAACACGACCATTGCTGAAACGGGATCCACTCCCATAATATTCGAATTGTCAAAAGCTTCGATGCGAATTGGAGCCGGAATATTCATTGCGTCCCCTAAATTTTTAACTGCCCCTAATGTCCGCTCTTCTTTTTTCTCAATCAGTGAGAATTTTTCTTGAAGGGATACGCTGGCATTTTTGTTGGCTAGTACGACTAATTCCTTTTTTTGGCCTTTTTGTGGTTGAAGTATTTTAGCATCTACTAGTGCTGCTACACTTTCACGATCAATATTTTTAGGAATCAAAATTTCTTTTGGTATAAAGTGTTGATTTTTTTGATAAAACTGACCGATAAAGGTTAGAAAATCAGCTTCTTCTTCGTTATAGAAAGGAAACAAAGAAACATCTCGTTCAATTAATTTTCCTTGACGAACAAAAAAGACTTGGACACACATCCAGCCTTTATCGACTGCATATCCGAACACATCGCGGTCGATAAAATCGGCACTTGTCATTTTTTGACGAATCAAGGTGGTTTCAATTGAATTGATTTGATCTCGAAATTCAGCGGCTTTTTCAAATTCCATGTTTAAGCTTGCTGTTTCCATTTTTTCTGTCAACTCATTTTTTACATCTTCGTAGCCGCCGTTTAAGAATCGTTTGATTTCTTCTACCATCTCAGTGTAGGTTTCTTTGGGAATGTCTTTCACACAACAACCCAAACATTGTCCTAGATGATAATAGAGGCACACGCGATTTGGCAACATTTTACATTTTCTTAGTGGGTAAAGTTTATCTAATAATTTCTTGGTTTCATTGGCTGCTTTAACATCTGGATACGGTCCAAAATAAATCGCCTTATCCTTTAATACTTTTCTCGTAATCAATAAACGCGGGTATTTTTCATTGGTAATTTTAATGAAAGGATAAGTCTTATCATCTTTTAACATGATATTGTATTTAGGATCATTTTTTTTAATCAAATTTATTTCTAATAACAACGCTTCAATATTGGAGCCCGTTACGATATATTCAAAATCAACAATTTCGCTGACTAAACGTTCTGTTTTTGTGTCGTGACTTCCTCTAAAATAAGAACGAACACGGTTTTTCAATACTTTTGCCTTTCCAACATAAATAATGGTGCCGTTTTTATCCTTCATTAGGTAACAGCCAGGTTGGTCTGGCAAAAGAGCTAATTTATGCTCGATATGTTCATTCATTGGATGAGTAAAACCTCCTTTTATTTAGGGATACACTTCTTCTAAAAATGAACATACTAACCGATTAAATAGATCTGGTTTTTTCATAATTAGAAAATGATCTGCATCTGGAATAATTTTTAATTGACTGTTAGGTAAGGACGCAGCGATCAATTCGGTGTGCGCTTCTTCAATCATATCATGATCTCCCGCCACAACTAACACAGGTGCTTGAATCGTTTGTAATTGTTCTGGTGTTAGTTGGAGTTGTTTCAACATTAAATCAATGATTTGTTTGCGTTGATTAAAATAGCGACTCACCTGTCCTAACAGTTTGGTCATTTTATAAGCTAACTTCACTTGCAAAACAGGAAGTTTTTTCATGCCATCTGTTTCTAAGTTTGCCCCTACGATAATTAACGATTGAACATATTCAGGATATTTTAAGGCTACATATAACGCGATATTGCCACCATCACTAAACCCAACAATTGCCGCCTTACGAACATTAAAATAATCCATTACTTCCACAACATCTAACGCTAATCGTGTAAAGCTAAGCGGATATTGGCCATGCTCTGAACGTCCATGTCCTCTTGTATCAATGGCAATCACTTGATATTTCTGACTAAATGCTTCTATTTGGTCTTCGAAGATACTACTGTCTTCTCCATTGCCATGTAGTAAAATAAGAGGTTTTCCTTCACCTGAAATTCTACAATAAATCTCGGTGTTATCAACTGGAATATAAACGGCTTTCATGCCTTGGCCTCCCTTTTAATAATTGAAATGTGTTTACTTGTTATCTAGTTTAATCCATTTTAATCGAAGTTGCAATTGACAAAAAAAGAGGCATTGCCTAGTAAATTAGGCAATGCAATCTGATTGTAACTTAAGCGTATTTTTTAATGATTTCTTCTAGTTGTTCTTTTGCGTGATAGCCCACTAATTTTTCAACCACTTCGCCATCTTTTTTAACAAGTAATGTTGGGATGCTCATAATACCAAATGAAGCGGGTACTTCTGGATTTTGATCCACATCCATTTTTACGATTTTTACTTGTTCGCCTTTTTCTTCTTCTAAAAGATCTAATACAGGGGATTGCATCCGACAAGGTCCGCACCACGTTGCCCAAAAATCAGTGATTACTAACCCTTCTTTTGTTTCATTTTCAAATGTTTGATCTGTAACTGCTAATACCATAGTTATTTCCTCCTGTTACTTATAAATTGTAAGTTTGATTTCTAAACTTATTATAACAAATTTTTTTCTTTTTTTCTAAAATAATGCTCGCTACTTAAATTCGACAATCGTAGCGCCATTTCCACCTTGATTGGCGGGAGCTGTTTCAAACTTTTTAATGGAACGATGATTTTTTAGCGCTTGGGTTACCCCTTGTCTAAGAGCCCCAGTTCCTTTCCCGTGAACGATAGTGACTTGTGGATAACCTGCTAATAATGCAGCGTCTAAATACTGGTCCAACTCTTTTAAAGCTGATTCGTAACGCTCGCCTCGTAAATCCAATTGCGTTGAAACGTGGCTGTTGCTTTCTGAGCGGACAGTTGCTACCATTTTGCGTGCTGTTTCCTTTTCAGCTTGGACACGGCTTAGATCTGATTCTTTAATTTTCATTTTTAAAATACCAATTTGAACTAGCCATTGATTGTTGTCTACTTTTTCCATTAAAATGCCTCGTTGGCCATAAGAATGAACCATCACTTCATCGCCTTTTTTGAAAGTCTTTTGTTCTTTCGCTTTTTTCAAGACTTTATTTTTAGCTAGTGCTTCTTCGTGATGTAGTTTAGATAATCTTGTTTTAGCGTCAATTAGTTCATGTTCTTTAATGCCACCTTCAAATTGACCTGTTAACTGCATTTTGCGTAAATCTTTAACAATTTGGCTAGCTTCTTCTTCTGCTGTTTCAACTACTTGATTGGCTTTTTCACGAGCTTTCTTCATTAAAACTTCTCGTTCTTCGTAAAATTGAGTAATGGCTGTTTGCAAGTCTAAATGCAATTGCTCAGCTTCCTCGACGTAATGACGCACTTCAAGATACTCTGTTTCCGTCATTTTACGACGATTCTCTAAATCTGCAATCATTTCATTTAGGTTTTGACTTTCCCCATCAATCAAGCTGCTCGCTGCTTGAATCACGGTTTCATCTAATCCTAATCGTTTCGAAATCTCGAAAGCATTACTACGTCCAGGTACGCCAATTAGTAAACGATACGTTGGGCTCAACGATTCAACATCAAATTCCATACTTGCATTGATGGTTTTAGGCCGATTATAGCCATAGGCTTTTAATTCAGGATAGTGGGTTGTTGCCATCACAAAACTGCCAATTTCCCCTACTTTATCTAAAATGGCAATCGCTAAAGCCGCTCCTTCTTGAGGATCGGTTCCAGCTCCTAATTCATCAAATAAGATTAAGCTTTTTTCATCAATTTGATCTAAAATAGACACAATATTAGTCATGTGAGAAGAGAAGGTACTTAAGCTTTGTTCAATCGATTGTTCGTCGCCAATATCGGCAAAAATCTCATTGAAGATTCCCATCTGACTTTCTTCTGCTACTGGCAATTGTAAGCCCGATTGTCCCATTAATTGCAACAAACCAAGTGTTTTTAATGTAATGGTTTTCCCACCCGTATTTGGTCCCGTAATCACAACAGCTTGGTAATCACCACCAATAGTAATGTCATTTGCTACTGCTATTTTTTCATCCAATAAAGGATGTCTTGCTTGGTGAAATTTGATGTCATTTGTTTCGCTAATCAAAGGTCTCGTTCCTTTAATGGCTTTTGCATAACTAGCTTTTGCACCGATGAAATCTAATTTTCCTAATAAATAGGTATTGTTTAAAATTTCATTGCCAAATGGTTCGATTTCATTTGAAATTTCAGCTAAAATACGGTCAATTTCTTGACGCTCTTCTATTTGTAGTTGTCTTAAGCGATTGTTTAAGTCAACGACACTTTGTGGTTCGATAAATAAAGTTTGACCTGTTGAACTTTGATCGTGGACAACCCCACCGAAATGACCTCGGTATTCTTGTTTGACTGGAATCACGTAACGATCATTTCGCATAGTCACAATCGCATCACTTAAATACTGAGCACTTTTGCCACGTACCATGCCATCTAATTTTTCACGAATGTTGCTCTCTGCTCGCTTCATTCCGTTGCGAATGCCTTTTAACGCTTGACTTGCGTCATCTAAAACGCGACCGTCTTCATCCACTGTTTCACGTATTAATTGGCTTAATGTTGGCAGTGTGACAAGTTTTGCTACTAGTTCATATAATTGATGCAACTCGATTTCAGCATCTTTTAAGTCGTCAAAGAAGCGTGTTACTTCTGACGTCGTTTTTAAAATTTTACCGATTTGAGCAATCTCAAGGCCATTTAGCATGGCTCCGATTTCTAAACGTTTCAAATGAGGGCGAATGTTTTGCAGTTTGGGAATCGGCATTCCACCACGTAAACGCAAGATTTTTGCGCCATCCTCCGTTTCTTCCTGCCATTTTTCAACTTCCTCGATGGAGGTTGAAGGAGCTATTCCTTCCGCTTGCTCTCTTCCTAACTCAGAAGAAGTGTAACGAACAAGTGCCTGTTTGATTTTATCAAATTCAAGTGTGTAACTAATTTTTTTATTCATATCCAACCCTTCCTTCACTTCATTTCCTTAAAAGAAAACGCCCTTCAAAAAAGAAGAGCGACTCATTAACCGATTGTACCGATCCACCAATTGTAAATTTGATTGGACAGTATCGGCGTATGCTTGACAATAAACTGCGCTAAACTACTATTTTTTAACATTTCTTGGATGGTATCCATTGGAATCATGGCTAATACATATAAAATCAAAAAAATAGCAATATAAGCCACAAGTACGCTTAAAATTCCGCCACCTAAATAGTTGGCTTGTTTGATGATTGGGAAAAACGTTAACGAATTTAATAATCGGCCAATAAATCTTGTAACCAACCAACCGATAAATAAAATCAACATAAAAGCAACTGCATTATAAAAAGCTTTATCTAGTTCCAAACCTAGGGCATGATCGAAAAAAGCGAATTGGCTGTTTTCGGTTGCCGACGGATAGGGAATAAAAAGTTCTAAATGAGCTCCTAATTTTAAATAATAAAGTCTTGCCACAATATAAGAGAGCAAATAGCCTCCTGTCATGACAATTTGTAAGACAAGACCCCTTCTTGCGCCACCATAAAAATTTATCACTAAAACAATGATGATTCCTAAAGAAAGCATTCTCTCATCCTTTTCTACCTGAAAGTTAGGGGATCTGATTATCCCTCTTCAAATTTTGCTAATTTAGTTTCTAACTCAGTTATTTTTTGACGCATTTTTTCCATTTCGATTTGCATTTCTAATTGATCAGAAACGGCATTGACTGCTGTTAAAACCGCCATTTTATCTAGTTCAAGATTATCTGTTAAGCTTTTAATCTGATTGATTTGCTCATCAACGGTTTCTGCTACCAGTTGAAGATGCTCAGTTGGTCTTGAACCAACAATGGTATAGGATTTCCCCGCAATGGTTGCCTTATAACGTTTTTTTCCACCTGACAAAGAAAGCCCTCCTAATGTTACATTTCCCTTATTTTACCATGAAATTGAACAAAGTTGCATTCTTTTTTAAGAAAATCACTTGATTTAAGATTAAATTAAGGCTTTCGACTCGTTTTTCAGTAAAATATGGTAAACTTATAAGAAAATCAATGGATTAGAAATGAGTGAATCCGCTTGGCAAATGATGTATTAACGGTTGCAACAGCAACTCTTAAAGAAATGAAAAATTATTATCAAGACTATTTAAAACCTACTACTCCACCTGGGGCACTTTTTGCTGCAAAAAAAAGTTCAGTAAATATCACGGGCTACAATTCTGGTAAAGTTTTATTTCAAGGAAGTTCGGCTGAGCAAGAAGCCCATATTTGGAAGAGCAAGGCCACTACTACTTTACCCTCAAAAAAAAGCACTAGTAAAAAACCAATCGACACGCCACTTCCCCACGGATTTGATTCTTGGTCCGTTATCGGAAGCGATGAGGTGGGAACAGGCAGTTACTTTGGTCCGTTAACGGTTGTAGCAGCTTATGTTGAAAAAAGTCAAATTCCATTGCTAAAGGAGCTGGGTGTGCGAGACTCTAAAGACTTAAAAGATCCTCAAATCATTGCCATTGCGAAAGACTTGATGACCTTTTTACCTTTTAGCTTGCTCAATGTAATGCCAGAGAAATACAATCAAATTCAACCAACAATGACCCAAGGAAAAATGAAAGCAGTCTTACACAATCAAGCCTTAGGACATGTCTTAGCTAAGATTTCTCCACAAAAACCGGATGCCATTTTAATTGATCAATTTGAATTGCCTAGTACTTATTTTAAACACATTCAAGATCAACCTGCGCAAATAAAAGAGCGGGTTTACTTCCAAACGAAAGGCGAGGGACATCACTTAGCTGTGGCTGCAGCTTCTATCATTGCTCGTTATGCCTTTTTAAAAGGATTGGACGACCTATCTGCAGAAGCTGGAACGAACATTCCTTCTGGCGCTGGAAGCAATGTCGATTTGGTTGCAGCTAAACTATTAAAAAGAGGTGGCGTAACACTGCTAGGAAAATACGCCAAACTTCACTTTGCTAATACTGAAAAAGCAAAAAAAATCAGTGGTCGCTACTAAAAAAGACGCCCGTTTCAAAAAAAACAACTTCTATTCAATTGAATAGAAGTTGTTTTTTTGTTAACGCTTTTTGCGCTTTACTACGAAATGAATAATCCATGTAATCACACCACTAAAAAGAAATAAGTAGCCTAGGGGGATTAAGAAAAAGTAAGGTTCATGTAACAGACCATTGCTGTCAACTCTTGATTCTGTAAATGCACTGGATAAGAAACAAAGTCCACCTATTAACAACAGGCTCGTACTCATCACCATCAGTTTTGCTTTTCTGACTTCACTTGCATCTTTAACTAATTTGTTTGTCATCTGTTCATCTCCTAAAATTAATTGATCGAGTGAGATGTCAAATAATTTTGCAATGCGCACCACCATTTCTAAATCAGGTAAATTCCGATCATTCTCCCAACTAGAAACAGCTTGTCTAGAAACCATTAGTTTTTGAGCCAATTGTTCTTGTGTTAATTTATTATCAGTTCTAACTTTTTTGATTTGTTTGCCAAAATTCATATCTGCCATCTCCTCGTTCCATTATCCTAAAAGAAAAAAAGTTTTTTTTAAAGATTGCCTTACAAGCATGTCGGACAGCCCAACTGTCATTGCTATTAAATCAACATTTTTGAAACAAATTTACTACAAAATAAATTTATTTCAAGTAGTTTATTTTGGATAGTGTTTTAGTTATTATTTCCAAAAAAGTAACAATTTAATCTTCTAATGCTTTTATTTCCATTTGAGTAACTACGATACTTGCTGCACTTAATACACCAATTCCCAGCAATAATTTTGAAGAAAACGGAACACTTAGAACTAGACATCCAGTCGCAATCAGTCCATTTGCATATTGACTTCTTTTTAACGAACGTTTAGTTGGCACCGGCAGTGTAACTGAAATTCCCATTTTCTGATTGAACTTATTTAACGAATAATGCACTTTTTTTATCATCTGTTTTCCTCCTTAAAAATCCCTGGCAATGAGTGGTCTAATAAAAATTCAAAAGATTTTTCTGTAGCTGTTAACGTATCTCGATCAATTGTTGCCAAAAATAAAATAGTGTGGATAATGTCAATCGCCTCTTTTTCAGGCAACAACAAATGCAAGTTAGAAGTGTGAATTACTTCTGAAAAAATGTCCAAGCTTTTTTCTTTTAACTGCGTGACTTGCTCTTGAGGTAATTTGGCAAAAAATAAATCATACTCTGAGTTATTAAAATTATACAAAGCTGGATACTGACGATATTCTTTAAACAGCCACTGCATTCCTTTTTTAAACCCTCGTAATGAAGAATCTTCCTCTTGAATAAAGTCCGCCCATGTTGTCAACAACTTTTCTTGTACCCTCTCAAGAACTTCAATAAAAAGCTGTTCTTTGGTTTCATACATTAAATAAAAAGCTCCTGTTGAAATTCCAACAGTCTTCGTTAAGTATGGAATGCTCGTTCGTTTGTAGCCATTTGTCTTCCAGCTCTCCTCACAAGCTCTTTTTAATTTTTCCTTAATCTGAAGCTTGTCCTCTTCTGAAAATCCTCTTACCATTCCTAAACCTCCTTCTCTTTTCTTATTCGTTCTGAATATGAATATATTTTATAATAAATTCATGAATAAAACAACACAACTATTCACGAACGATCACTCTTTTTTTTGATACTAAAAAAACTTCTAGAACGTCGTGATTCCCACAACTTCTAGAAGTTTTTATTTACCTTTTTTTTAGTTTATTTTGTTGATATAAATACACTGGAATACCTAGTAACGTTAATAATAATCCTAAACCTGCATTTAAAGGCTGAACATATAGTGTATTTAAAATGATATAGAAACCACCTAAAATCGCAATTAAAGGAACGACTGGATAGAAGGGAACCTTGTAAGGTCGAACCAATTCAGGGTTGGTTCGTCTTAACTTAATCACCGCAACAAAAGTTAACGTATTGAAAATCCAAATGACAAAAACAATTAAATCCGTCAGTTGATTAAATTGTCCCGAGCAAATCATCACAATTGAAATCACCAACATTAAGATTCCTCCATTTGTTGGCATATTTCCAGATTTACTTAACTTGCTAAACCAATTGCTAAAAGGCAATAAATTTTGGCTTCCTAATGCATATGGAATTCTTAATCCAGAAATCGTATATCCGTTAATTCCGCCAAAAACTGAAATTAAAATTCCAATCGTCACAAGTTTTCCTCCAAAACCACCAAATAAAGCATGCGCTACAGCGGCTGCAGGTGTATCCGTAGCTGCCAATTGAGGTGCGTCTAAAACGAATAGGTAGGCAATATTAATCAATAAGTACACCGACATAACGACCGACAAACCTCCGATAATTACTTTAGGTAGCACTTTGCCAGGATTTTTCATTTCCCCAGCTAGCGCGCCGACGTTCATCCATCCATCATAAGCAAATACGGTTGCAACTAAAGCAGATCCTAGGCTAGTTACAAAGGGGTGATCTGTTACGCTCATTGGCAACAATCGAACAACACCACCTCCTGGATAAAGCAAACCTGCAATAATAATAACAGCAATTGGGATTAATTTTAATAAAGTTGAAACATTTTGAACAAAACCACCATATTTAGTTCCTAATAAATTCATCCCCATTACTAAACTAGCAACACAAATTGCAATTGGAATCAAATACCCCATTGATAAATCAAATAAACTCGTTACTTGTGTAGCAAATATAATAGCTAATGCTGCAATATTGGCTGGAAAATAGACAATCATTTGTGCCCAACCTACTAAAAATCCAAGCCACTTTCCAAATACTTTTTCTAAGTAAATCATCATACCGCCTGTTTCTGGAAAAATCGTTCCAATCTCGGCAACTGTCAAACCTCCGGCAATCGCAATAACGCCACCTAACACCCATGCCAATAGACCTAATCCAGGTGAGCCGGCTGCGCCATATACAGCAGTTGGTTTAAAAAAGATGCCTGCTCCAATAACCGTTCCTATCACGACGGTAAGCGCGGTTAAAGCACTCACTTCTTTTTTCAATTGTGTTCCTCCCATAAAATACGGTCACATCCTTTTTTTACTAATAAAGAAAAAGAACCCTATTCAACAATAGCGTTCTTTTTCTATAATTGATTTTCTTATCTTACCACAACATGGAAGGTTTCTACTAGTGCATTTGTTACTTTTTCAAATGCCGATGTTACTTCCTCTTCTACAAGCGTTGCTTCTGGGTTTAAATAAATCAATTTGTATGCCATTGACTTTTTACCCGCTTCAATTTTTTCACCGTTATAAACGTCAAATAATTGAACATCTTGTAAATATTTTCCACCTTTAGCTTTAATTAAAGTCGTTAACTCTTGATTATCAACAGTTTCATCTACTAACAATGCCATATCTCTTGTCATACCAGGATATTTAGGAATCGTTTGATAAACCGTTGGTGCTTTTGGTGCATCCATTACTTTTTGTAAATTGATTTCAAAACCATAGGTTTCTTTTAAATCGTACTCTTTAGCACGTAATGGATGAATTTGGCCTAAATACCCAATTTCTTCACCATCTAATAAAATCAAAGCCGTTCTACCTGGGTGCATTCCGTCTAAAGTTTCTGCCTTTTGATAGCTGATGGAACCTGTAAATCCGTACATCGCAAGTAATCCTTCAATCACACCTTTGACAGTGAAGAAATCAACTGCTTTGCCACTTTGTTGCCAATCACTTGTCACTTCTAAACCAGTCATTACACCAGCGACGTGTTCTTCTTCTAAAGGCAAGACTTCCCCTGCTACTTTATAAAAGACACGACCGATTTCATAAAGGGCAACATCTTGATTTTTACGTGCTTTGTTATAACGAACATCATCCAATAAGCCACTTAATAAGTTCATACGTAACGTACTACGCTCTTCCGTCATTGGCATATCCAACATGGTGGCTTCGCTTTCACGCATCATAAATTGACTGGCTTTCGTTGGTGTCGTTAACACATAACTAATAGCTTGTGACAATCCTGCCCCTTCAAGGGAACGTCTTGTATGACGAACCAAACGCTGATTTTCATTTAGCATTCCAGGTGTTGCCTCACTAATTGGTAGTGTTGAAGGCAAATTATCGTATCCGTAAATCCGTGCCACTTCTTCAATCAAATCGGCTTCAATGGAAATATCCCAACGTCTTGGTGGAATCGTTACATCAAAAAGTCCTTCTGAATGAGTGACTCCAAAACCTAAGCGTTCAAAAATGGCAACAACTTCTTCACTTGAAATAGCTGTTCCTAACGAGCCATTGATTCGATCTAATGTAATATTTAATGAACTATCCATTGGTTTTAAGACATTTTTTGAAACCACTCCGCTGACGATTGTACCGCCAGCAAGCTCCACCATTAACTGCGCGGCATGATCGCACGCTGTTAAAATAGTGCTAGTGTTAATTCCTTTTTCAAAGCGTGCGCTGCCTTCACTGCGTAAATTGAACTCTTTTGCTGTTCTACGAATGGTAGTTGATTCAAATAAAGCAGATTCCAACGCGACAGTAACGGTATCTTCTTGAATTTCAGAATCCAAACCACCCATAACACCGGCAAGTGCCACTGGAATTTCACCATTTGTTACAACAATGTTATCCTCGCTTAATTGACGTTCTTCGCCATCTAAAGTAACCACTACTTCCCCTTTTTTGCCACGACGAACTAAAATTTCTTTTGATCCTAAGCGATCATAATCAAATGCATGTAGAGGCTGGCCGTATTCTAAAAGAATATAATTTGTAATATCCACCACATTGTTGATTGGGCGAATGCCAGCGTTCATTAATTTTGTTTGCATCCATAATGGACTTTCGGCAATTTTTACATCTTTAATAATGCGCATGTTGTAACTTGGAACATCTGTTGAATTTTCAACTTCTACTTGAATGTAATCGGCTGCTTTTTCTGAAGAGTCTTCTGTTAGAACCACTTCTTTAAAAGTTGGTTTTTGATCATAAATTGCACCAACTTCATAAGCTACTCCACGCATGCTTAAGGCATCTGCACGGTTTGGTGTAATGGATAATTCTAAAATCGCATCATCCATTGCTAGATATGGAAAAACTTCTTCTCCTGCTACTGCTTCTGCTGGTAAAACATAAATACCATCTGCGTATTTTTTAGGCACCACTTTTTCAGAAAAGCCTAATTCACTTAAAGAACAAACCATTCCATTTGAAACTTTCCCACGAATTTTGCCTTTTTTGATTTTTGCATTCCCAGTAATTCTCGCTCCTGGTAAAGCCACAATAATTTTTTGATCCTTAGCAATATTTGGCGCACCACAAACGATTTGGGTTGGCTCCTCTTCACCGATATCTACTTGGCAAATGTGCAAGTGATCTGAATCTGGATGATCTACTACTGAAAGGGTATGTCCCACAACGATTTTCTTTAAACCTGTTTCGCCTTTAAAAACATCTTCGACTTCAATCCCAGTCCGAGACATTCTATCCGCTAATTTTTCAGGGGTAATCTCTTTATTTGCGTTTAAATCTAAATATTCATTTAACCAGTTATAAGATACATTCATGATTTTTACTCCTTCACCTTGAATTGATTTAAGAAACGTACATCATTTTGATAGAAATGACGGATATCATCGATTCCGTATTTTAACATCGCAACGCGATCTGGTCCCATCCCAAAGGCAAATCCGCCATAAACAGAGCTATCAATGCCTGCCATTTCAAGAACATTGGGATGAACGACTCCTGCGCCTAAAATCTCGATCCATCCTGTATGCTTACATACGTTACAACCTGCTCCACCACATTTAAAACAGCTCACGTCCACTTCAACAGAAGGTTCAGTAAATGGGAAATAACTTGGGCGCAAACGAATTTCACGATCTGCTCCAAATAGTTGTTTAGCAAAAACTTCAAGGGTTCCTTTTAAGTCACCCATTGTAATATTTTTATCGATGACTAAACCTTCTATTTGATGGAATTGATGTGAGTGAGTAGCGTCATCACTATCGCGACGATACACTCTTCCTGGACTGATCATTTTTAATGGTCCTTTTGTAAAATCATGCTTCTCCATTGTTCTAGCTTGAACAGGAGACGTGTGGGTTCTTAGTAAAATTTCTTCTGTAATATAGAAGGTATCTTGCATATCTCTGGCTGGATGATCTTTTGGCAAGTTCATCATTTCAAAGTTGTAACGGTCTTCTTCAACTTCAGGACCTTCAATAACTTCATAGCCCATTCCAATAAACAAATCTTCAATTTCTTCAATAATTTGTGTTAAGACATGTGGTTGACCTACGCTAACATGACTACCAGGTAGGGTAACATCAATGGCTTCATTTGCTAAAGCTTCATTAATTTTTTTCATTTCTAAAGTTGCTTTTTTCTCTTCTAGCATCGTCGTAATTTCATCACGTACCACGTTAGCCAATGCCCCTACTTTTGGACGTTCCTCAGCCGATAAATCTTTCATACCTCGTAAAACTTCTGTTAGCGGTCCTTTTTTCCCTAGATACGCTACACGCACTTGGTTCAATACATCTAGATTTTCAGAAGCTGCTACTTTTGCTAGTGCTTCTTCTTTTAAACTTTCAATTTTTGCTTTTAAATCCATCATTTTCTACTCCTTTATAGTGTATTTAGGTTGTTTTAGGCAAATAAAAAAAGACCTATTCCCCAGAAAGGGACGAGGTCTTAGAATCGCGGTACCACCCTTGTTCAGTTAATTGCATAATAGCAACTAGACTGCACTTCATTTAGATAACGGCTAATGCCGGAACTTCTTTCATTACAATTTGCAATAGCCAAAAGTCAACTCGAGAAGTGAATGTTCACCAGTATCTGATTCCTTTCAAATGGTTTCAGCCACGCCATTTGTCTCTACCTTACGGAGTCCATACTACTTACTTTTTTTCTGTCATTGTTTTATATGTGTATTCAATTGTTTCTCTTCCTTAGTTTACGGAATAAATCAAGGTTCGTCAAGCAGATTCTATTTTTCTTTTTCATTTAAATGATAAAAAGCTGTTGATTCTTCTCTTTTAAAAAGAGGAAATCAACAGCTTTAAGGTTCATTGAGTAAGGGATTAGAGAATTTATTCTTATACGGTTTGTGGGACATTTTCTTCTGAGTCGATCCATTTATCTGCCCAGCATTGAACTTCATCCATTACAGGTTTTAATGACTCGCCTTTTTCAGTTAGACTATATGCTACTCTAACAGGTGAATCGGGATAGACAGTTCGTGTTACGATGCCTGCTTGTTCAAGCTCTTTTAAGCGCTCAACTAACACACGATCACTAACACTTGGAATTTTCGCTGCCATATCTTTAAAACGTTGTGGCCCTTCTAACAAGACGTCGATAATGAGCCCCATCCATTTTTTCCCTAAAATAGAAAAAGTTTGCTCAAATTTTGGACAAATCGTTTTCTGTCTTTCTTCACATGATGTCATCTTCTTCACCTCTTTTTTTTATTATAGCATTAATGGTTATAAAAAATAAGTAACTTGCTTTTAATTCTCACTCTTTTTTTTTATTAGTTTCTATAGTATAGCACATTTCTAAAAAAATAAAGAGTTATTATTTGCTTATTTTTTACAATAGGAGTAGGATACTAATATAAAGTAAGTAAAAAAAACAATTGGAGGAATGAAACATGTCAAACACAAAAATTGCTGTCATTTACTATAGTTCAACAGGAGGAAATACTCAAATGGCTCGTTGGGCAGCTGAGGCTGCAAAAGAAGCTGGTGCTGAAGTTCGCTTATTGAAAGTGCATGAATTAGCTCCTGATGTTGCTATTGATTCAAATCCTTTATGGCGTAAAAATGTTAACGAAACGGCTGATATTCCTGAAGCAACAAGCGCTGATTTAGAATGGGCAGACGGAATTATTTTTAGCTCTCCTTCACGTTTTGGTGTGATGGCTAGCCAATTAAAACAATTTATTGACTTACAAGGTGGACTTTGGGCACAAGGAAAATTAGCAAATAAAGCTGTCACAGCAATGGCAACAGCTGGTAACCCACATGGTGGCCAAGAAGAAGTCATTCAAAGCATTTATACTGTAATGCAACATTGGAGTACCATTCTTGTCCCAACTGGTTACATCAATCAAAGTACTTTCGGCGCAGGTGGGAACCCTTACGGAAGCAGCGCGACAATCAGTCAAGACGGAGAAGTAGTGGATGCAAAAAATATCCAACCTGCTGTTGCAGATCAAGCAAAACGTTTGGTTCAAGTAGCAACAGCTTTAAAAAATGGCTTATAATT
The DNA here is from genome assembly GCF_900258435.1 of Carnobacterium divergens. Classification (NCBI taxonomy): domain Bacteria; kingdom Bacillati; phylum Bacillota; class Bacilli; order Lactobacillales; family Carnobacteriaceae; genus Carnobacterium; species Carnobacterium divergens. The sequence continues at coordinate 2,202,086 of NZ_LT992558.1, forward strand.
TTTAGTCAATAAAAAAGTTTAACTCGCAAATTGACGAGTTAAACTTTTTTTTTATGATTGAACGGATACTTTCAGTTTTAACCAAGTGTTTTTCACACTAGCAGTAGCGCGACCCATCAACGGCGCAATAACCTCCGCACAAGCGCAATACTTATCGACAAAAGTTACAACGTAACTTTCTTTATAACGAGGTGGCGCAATCGTTGCTAACCACATATGTTTAATAATAATGTCTTTTTCTAAATCAGACAATGGTGTTAATTTTTCAGCATTTTCACAAGCCATTCTTGGATGTACATAGGCATGCGTTCCTTCATCAAACTTCGTTGTTCTCCAGTCATAGTAAAACAGATCATGTAGCAAACCTGCTCTGGCTGTTGAACGTGCATTCCAGCCGAACTTTTTAGTAATTCGGTAACTTCGGTAAGACACACTAATGGAATGTTCAAGTCTGGTTGTAAAATGATGTTGAGTATACTCAGAAAGTTGTTGCACTTCTTTGCGGTTGATTAAATCCTCAATATGTCCAATATATTCGGTATCTGTTTTCCATTTTGGTTCCGTCATTTAACGACTTCCTTTTTTTAGAGTTCTTGATATGAAGCTGAATCGCTCTACTATTTTCTTGCTAACTTCTATTTTACACCTTTTTACTACAATTAATAGTAGAAGGAATTCAATTTATAGAATTTTAAACAATCCTTAATTTTTTTGTCACAACTTATTTTTTCAATGTAAACATTAAAATCCCTGCTGCTACAGCAACATTTAAGGACTCTGCTTTTCCTGTTATTGGAATATAGAGATTCTTAGTTGTTTTAGCTAATAAATCAGCCTGCATCCCATTGCCTTCATTGCCCATTACGATAGCAAATGCATCTGTTTTAGGAATACTCGTGTAGCTAACAGCGGCTTCGTTTAACTCTGTCCCATAAATAGGAACATTCTGCTGCTTAAACGTTTCAAACCATTCAGTTAAATCGCCTTCAAAGATAGGTAAATGAAAGTGACTTCCCTGCATTGAACGTAAAACCTTGCTATTATACATATCCACTGTTCCACTGCCTAACACGACTCCACCAAATCCCGCAGCATCAGCTGTACGAATCATTGTTCCTAAATTGCCAGGATCTTGCACAGTATCTAAACATAGAAATGGCTTGGTAAAAGTTGGGGTTGCTTGATTTTTCTGTAAGGAAATTACCGCGAACACACCTTGCGTTGTAGGTGTTTCGCTTAATTGATTGGCAATTTCTTTTGAAATCATAACTTGTTTATCTAGTGGGTATTTAAACGCTAAGTCCTCATGTTCTTCACTGATTAAAAGTTCAACAATCGGTGCATCATAGTGAATCGCCTCTTCTACTAAATGAAACCCTTCAATCAAATAACGTTTTGCTTTTTCTCTGCCTTTTCTCGTTTGTAATTTTTTCCATTGTTTTACTCGTTCATTTTTAACAGATAGAATTGTCTCCATCGTTATTGCCTCCTAGTTCGCTCTTAACTAAAAGCGTCCTTTGAGTAAACTCAAAAGACGCTTGGTTTGGTTTATTTTTGTGACGTCTTAACTAGTATAACAGATAATTACAATCCAATAAATGGTGCTGGATTCACTGGTGTGCCATTTTCTCGAACTTCAAAATGAAGGTGCACACCGGTTGAGGAACCACTTGTTCCCATAACCCCAATTTGTTGCCCTTGACGAACCGTCTGTCCTGCCACCATTGTTAGGCTTCCAGGTGCCATATGAGCATAGTATGTTTGATAATTGACGCCGTTAATAGCGCCATGATTGATGATTACTAAATAACCATAACCGCCATTGTTGTAATTTGAATACTCTACAACGCCGTCAGCTGCTGCTTTAATTGCTCCACTTCCTGCTAAATCGATTCCTTTATGGAAGGTTTGTGCTCCTGTAAAAGGATCGCTACGGTAACCAAATGGTGACGATACGTACCCATTACTTGGTCGAATAAAGGTTGTTCCTCCTGTACTTGGAGGGGTGGGTGTTTCTTCATTGCTAGCTGGCGGAGTATTAGTTGTTGGCGTCGCCATTTCTTCCGCCTTTTTATCTGCTGCAACTTTTGCTGCTTGTTCAGCCACAATGCGATCTTGTTCAGCTTTTAAATCACTGGTAAGTTTACTTGTTTGCGTGGCAAGTGTATTTTTTTCAGAAATCAAAGTGTTTTTTTCGGCTTCCGTAAGTTGATATTTTGTTGCAATTTGAAGGATTTTATCATCTAGTTCTGATTTTTGAGCATACAAATTATTCTTTGAACGTTCAATTTCATTTTTTAAATTTTCAGCTACCTTTTTTTCATTAATCGCTGCAGTTTCAGCTGTTTTCAATTCTTTTTGATCGTTTTCTTGATCCGTTACAATTTGTTTGTTTGCATACACCAATTGAGTCACGGCCGTTACTTTTCCAATTAAATCAGAAAAATTTTCAGCAGTTAAAACAATCGTTGCTAGACTATGTGTGTCGCCATCCGTTTGGACGAAGCGCGCTTGATTTTCTAATTTCTGTGTACGTTGTTGAATTCGGTCTTCTAAAGTAGCTATTTTTTCTTTTAACTCATTGATTTTTACTTCTGAATCTTTTAAGTTTACTTGTTGCTCTTCTAATTTTTTCATGACGTCGTCGATTTGTTTTTGTAGAGATTGAACTTCTTTTTCTAAAGTGCTTTTTTCAGTTTCTAATGATTGTAATGATTCCTCAGTAGCTTCGATTCCATTTTCAACGGTTGCTGATTTTGACTCAATTTCTTGTTGTTGTTGAGTGATTTCCTCAGTAGTTGCAGCTGATGTTTGCATCATTGGCAAAACTGAAAAAGTTGATACGACTATCGTTGAAATTAAACTTAGTTGAATGATTTTTTTCACAGTGTCCTCCTAATAACTTGTATTCGTTTTCTAAATTATAGCATAGCACTGCTTGTAATATTATATTAGTTTTGTAACAAGCGAGTGGCAAATTGTTACAGCCACTCTTTTTTCCTAATTATGCTATACTATAGTAAGAAAATGTTTTAAAAGGACTGATGAAAATGGATTGGATTTTATTATTACGCTTAATTTTAGCCAGTTTTTTAGGCGGAATCATTGGTGTAGATCGTGAGTTCCGTGCAAAAGAAGCCGGGATTCGGACACATTTTTTAGTGTGCTTAGGAAGCGCCCTTTTAATGATTGTCTCTCAACATGGATTTGGGGACGTTGTGGGTCAACCTGGCTATAGCTTAGATGTGAGTCGTGTAGCTGCACAAGTTGTCAGCGGTATTGGCTTTATTGGAGCTGGTATGATTATCATTCAAAAACAAAGTGTCGTAGGTTTGACTAGTGCAGCTGGTATTTGGGCAACTTCTGGTATTGGTTTAGCTGTTGGTGGTGGCATGTATTGGATTAGTGTGAGTGCTACCCTTTTAACGCTAGTTGGTTTTGAACTATCGAATCTGATGTTTCGAAAAATAGAACATCACACAACTTCTTTTCAAATTTCTACAACAAAAGCAGATTCCTTACCTAAGATTACAGAGCTTATGCAAAGCAAACAAAAAATTTATCAAACTTTTGAATCGAAACGAGAAATTTTTGAAGAAACAAAAGTCTATCACGTTTCTTTCACCATTCGGACTAAAAATTACGAAGAAGAAATGGAACTGGTTCAAGCTTTGCAAGAATTGCCTCATGTGACTGTCGAAAAAATTAATTAAAAGAGACGAATCGAATGGGATTCGTCTTTTTTAATAGAGTTTATTACTTTCTATGTGTGCTTGTTAGGAGTATACTTACTTTAAAGTCTCACATTTAGGATGGTGTTTTATGCAAACTGAAATTGCAAATTTTAATTTTTACAATCCCACAGAAATCGTCTTTGGGAAAAATCGTATTCCTGAACTAGATCGTTTAGTTCCTAAGGATAAAAAGGTACTGATTTTATATGGCGGTGGAAGTGTCGTTCGTTTCGGAACTTTAGATAAGGTCAAAGAAGCTTTACCAAACCGTACGATTGGAGAATTTGGTGGAATCGAAGCCAACCCAACATATGAAACCTTAATGAAGGCTGTAGCATTAGTAAAGGCAGAAAACTATGAATTCCTATTAGCTGTCGGCGGAGGATCAGTTATTGATGGAACGAAATTTATCGCAGCAGGTGCTATTTTTGATGGCGATCCGATTGATATCTTCGGCGCTGGTATTGGCAAAGGTTTGCCTGTTACTAAATCCCTACCATTTGGTACTGTGTTAACCTTACCCGCAACGGGTTCAGAAATGAATAATGGTGCAGTGGTTACTTTCGTTGAAAAGAAAGCAAAACTCTCTTTTGGTAGCCCCTTCTCCTTCCCTAAATTTTCAATTTTAGAGCCTGAATTAACGTACACACTACCAACTAGACAATTAGCAAATGGCGTAATTGACTCCTTTGTTCATATTATGGAGCAATATTTAACGTATCCAGTTGGCGGCATGGTGCAAGACCGTTTTTCAGAAGGGTTATTACAAACACTGATTGAAATTGGACCAAAGGTTATTGATGAAAACAATCATGATTATAATTTACGAGCTAACTTTATGTGGACTGCTACCAATGCGCTAAATCGTATTCTAGCTCCTGGAGTTCCTCAAGACTGGGCAAGTCATAGTTTAGGCCATGAGATTACTGCCTTGTATCATATTGACCATGCACGAACATTAGCAATCGTGTTGCCTTCTTTAATGGAAATTCGTCAACATGAAAAACGTGAAAAATTAATTCAATATGCGGAACGTGTCTGGCACATTACAGATGCAACAGAGGATGAAAAAATTCAATTAGCGATTTCAAAAACCCGCGCCTTTTTTGAACAACTTGGAGCACCTACTCACTTTAAAGAGTATGATTTAGGTGAAGAAGTGGTGGAACCACTTGTTGCTCAACTTGAAAAACATCAGTTAACAGCTATTTCAGAACGCCGTGATCAAACGTTAGAAATTAGTCGCCGTATTTATTTAAATGCTTTGTAAGCACAAAAAAATAGTCAAGAGCTAAAGTTGCTCTTGACTATTTTTACATTAATAAAAGAACATCTTTTATTTTTATTCAAAATTCGCTATACTTAAACGGAAAGCGAGGTGTCTTAATTTGCGCTATTTGTATGCGAACTTAATCGGCGAATGGACATGTGTGACTCTTGATCCTGAGGCAACGATTGATGGAGTTCCCTTGGACCTGTGGCTAATTGGCAAAGACAACCATTTATTTGATACTCCTTCTGTCACCGTTTATTACGCTGGTGTGACCTATCAAATTCATTCATCTTTACTCCAAATTTTTGAAATGACCGCAAAAAAAACACTTTAGTTCATTTTAACTAAAGTGTTGCTTTGTTTAAATCCCCATATTTGACAATGCATCTATGGCCGTCATTGCCGTCTCTGTATTTTTAAAAGAAGACGCTGACTTGTCTTTGGTTTCAATGCTTACCAACTGATGTTTCATTACTTGATGAAGAGTTTGGCGGCTGTTAACAGAGATTAAATACCCTTCACTGTTCACCTGACAAACTTCTTTCCACGCATCCACTTGATTTTCTGCAACCACATCCTCCACAATAATCGCTTTTCCATCAACGGTATGAAATGTAATTTTATAACTCATTTTCAGCACCTACTTTCCTAGTACCTTTATCATAGCAAATCTTTTATTTTTCGCCAGTAATTACCCTTTTTGCTGCAATCAAATAAACAACTTATCAAATGTCAGTTTAAATTTATTCATATTCTTTTTGATTATCTCAATAATCACATCATTTTTATTCATAATCGCAAAAGCCATTGCAATAAAGTAGCCTTTTTTAGCTTCTTCTAACTGTCCATTCATGGCTTCATTAAAAGCTTTTTCATAATAGAGTTTGTCTAATTGCGACGTTGTTTTTTCAGCTTCTGCCATTTGAATGCCTGTTTCACAAAGCTTTATCGCCTCATGATAATCGCCAATATCCGAATAAAACTTAGCTGTATTGAAGTAAATCAATAAAATTTTATCTAAATTTTTCAAATCAAGGTTAGGCAGTTTTTCTAAATCCTGTATCGATTGGACAAAGTAAATTTTAGCTTTACTCGTTTCTTTTTTTAAATGATAAGCTACTCCAATTGTGTTAGAAACCAAGACATCTGTAAAATCAACTCGTTCACTACGATCCACAATCAACTCTAAATTTAAATAATGCAACGCTTCTTCAATATCATTAAAGCCCATCAACAATATTTTCCCCATTAAATAAAAATACATTTTCTTTTCATGTATAGTTGACAGCCGTTCTTCATTGAGTTTTTTCTTTAAAATTTCATAAGCTTCTTTGTATTGAAAAATATCACACAGCTGATCTACTTGTTGAAAAATTGCATAATTTTCGTTCGAATCGCCTTCATTAATACACACATCGTGTATATCAACACCTAATCTTTCACATAATTTACTTAAAATGTTCATCGTTGGGATGCTATTATGATTTTCAATTTTACTAATCGTGACCTGAGTACAAATACCCTCTGCTAATTGCTTTTGACTAAATCGTTTATTCTTTCGTAACTCTTTTACTTTCTCCCCTAAAATGATCACTTTAACTTCCCCTTTCAAATTTTTGTTGCTTTTAACAAACAACTGTTATATGATAATATCAAGTACAACAATATTATAATATCATATAAAAGGAGGATAATAAAATGAATATCAATAATTTATTGGATTTAATTTTAACTGTTGGAAATTCTTCAACATATGGCGATACGCCATTCGGCTAACTAAAAGAAAACAGTTGCTCTTTTTCTTTCGTAGCAACTGTTTTTATTTTAACTTCTTTATTAGTTAGATTAGTGACAGTTTCACTACTTTACAAAATTTCTGGATGTCGATATTCTTGTTATTGAAAAAAAGTTATAAAGAGGCGAGTGAATTCATCTGTTCGTGCATTCACTCTCTCTTTACAACTTTCTATTTCTTTAATGTGTTTTAGTCTTCACTTTTAATCAATTGATAAATCGCATCTGCATAAATAACTGTTGCATTGATAATATCATCAATCGCCATAAATTCATCGGTTTGGTGCATGGTATCGATGCTATTTGGGAACATCGCGCCGTAGGCTACTCCGCGTTTTAATAAACGGCCATAAGTTCCGCCACCAATGGTTTTTTCAACTCCTTTTTCACCCGTATGTTTTTCGTACACATCAAGTAAGGTTTGAACCAATGGATCATCTGCTGGTACGTAATGAGGCGTTTGTGCTTTGCCACGAGACAACGTCACACCAAAATCAGTTAGTTTACTTGCAAGGCCAGCTTCAATTTCTTCAATGGTAATGCCTTGTGGGAAACGGAAATTCAAAGCAATTGAACCGCCCTCTTTTGCTGTAAAATGAAACACACCAGGGTTAACTGTCAGGTCTCCCATCACAGCGTCTACATAATTCAACCCAAGTTTAGTTGCTCTTGAATCGTCGTGTAAATACTCAGCTGTTAAAGCCAAGTAATGTTTAGCATCGCTACCAAATGAATAGTTTGTTAAGAATGTTGCCAAATAAGTAGCCGCATTGATTCCAGCTTTTGGTTCCATTCCATGAGCACCTTTCCCAACTACTTCAATGGTTACTTGGTTGCCTTCTATATGGCAAGTTCCAGTAATTGGATTTTGTTCCACAAAGTCAAAAAAGTCTTTTTCAATTTTAGTTGCATCTTCTGAAATAAAAATGGCTTTAGCATCTTGTGGGACCATGTTTTCACGTAAGCCAGAGTTAAAGCTGATTAATTCATTTGCTCCGCCTTCAGTATTTCCACCAAAGCTTAATTGAACCGTTAAAATTCCTTTTTCTCCATTGATAATTGGGAACTCTGCATCTGGAGAAAAACCAAAATCAGGTGTTTCTTCAACTGCTAGATAGTGATCCATACATTTCCAACCACTTTCTTCATCTGTTCCAATAATAAAACGAACACGTTTAGAAACGGGTAAGCCTAATTCTTTAATGATTTTCAAAGCGTAGTAACCAGCCATTCCAGGTCCTTTATCATCACTTGAACCACGTGCATATAAACGTCCATCTTTGATTACTGGCTCAAATGGAGGATTTGTCCAGCCACTTCCAACAGGAACAACATCTACGTGAGCAAAAACCCCTAAAGTTTCATCCCCTGCACCATATTCAATGTGCCCAGCTAAATTGCCAACATTTTTAGTCACAAAGCCATCACGAGCGCCAATTTCTAAAAATTTTAACAGTGCTTCTTTTGGTCCGGGACCTACTGGTGCATCCTCTGAAGCTTTGCTATCATCTCTTACACTATCAATTTTTAGTAAAGTAAATAAATCCGCGAATAAATCGTCTTTTCTACTTTCTACTTCTTTTTTCCAATCAATTGACATTTATCAACACTCCTTTTCCTGATTTTCAACATCTTAATCATATCACTTTTTACGATATTTACCAATCCAAGGAGCATCTTTTTCTCAAAAAATTCATTTCGTGCAAATCTATACGATTCCTATTATAATAGAAGAGAACATTGGGACTCAAGGAGGAATAAATAATGAAAGAATTAAATCAAAATATCGTACAAGGAATTTTACCAAAACGAAAAAATGAAAGCTATAAAGGGAATTATGGGCATGTTCTTTTGATTGGTGGCAATCAAGAGTTAGGAGGCGCGATTATTTTAGCTGCAAGTGCTGCTGTTTATAGTGGCGCTGGTCTTGTTACAGTCGCAACTCATCCAAGCAACCATACAGCACTTCACGCTAGATTACCTGAAGCGATGGTGATTGATGGCTATGATACAGCAAAAGTCATTCATCACATGAAAAAAGCGACAACCGTTGTTATTGGGCCTGGCTTAGGGCTAGATGACCAGTCGCAACTCATTTTAAAGGCTGTTTTAGCTGCATGTACGCCTCAACAAAGACTCGTCATTGATGGAGATGCGATTACCTTAATGGCTTCTGAAAATCTTAAAACGCCTGTAGCACAAACTGTTTATACTCCTCACTTAGGAGAATGGCAACGATTGAGCCATTTAACGATTGAAGAACAAACAAAAGATTTAAATGCACATTTCAGAAAACAATTAGGGGCAGAAGTGGTCTTAAAAAAACACCATTCAGAAATTTATTTTGAAGATGAAGTCTGGCAAAACGAAGCAGGAACGCCTGCCATGGCAACTGGTGGTATGGGAGACACATTAACCGGCATGTTAGCTGGCTTTTTAGCGCAATTTCCAAACCGTAAAACAGCTATTTTGGCAGCTGTTTACCTTCATAGTCGAATCAGTGATGATTTAGCAAAAACGCATTATGTGACACTTCCTTCTCAAATTATCCAACGGATTCCTTGTGTCATGAAGGATTATGCTACAAAATTTGATTTTTAAAGTAAAAGAGAGGCACTTCTATAAAATGAAGTGTCTCTCTTTTTTAGTCGATTCCTTTTAATAAATTCAGCTCTTCTTGTGTAAGCGGTCGATACTTGCCAAGTGGTAAGTTAGGATCTAATTCCAACAATCCCATAGCGGCTCGCTTTAAATAAACAACTTTTTTCCCACAAGCTTCAAACATTCGTTTCACTTGATGAAATTTCCCTTCATGAATCGTCACAAAAATCGAGGAAGTCCCTTCGTCAGGCATCACACTGACAATTTCTAGCTCTGCTGGCTGGCATTGATAGCCGTCAGACAAGACAATCCCTTTTTTAAAAGCATCCCTATCCTCTTGCGTAACAATTCCTTTTATAGTAGCTTCATAGCGCTTTGCAACATGCTTCTTAGGAGAAAGCAGCTCGTGAGCTAACACACCATCATTAGTTAAAATCAACAGACCTTCTGTGTCTTTATCCAAACGCCCAACAGGAAAAGGCTCAAATTTTTGCTCAGCCGGCGTCAACAAATCAATTACTGTTGGATTCACATTATCAATCGTCGCACTTACAACCCCTTGTGGCTTATGCAGCATTAAATAAATAAATTCTTGATACGCTACTGCTTCACCATAAACAGCCACTTGATCGACAACCGGTTTAACTTGAAATTTGCCATCCTTTACGCATACACCATTCACTTCAACTGCTTTTTTTTTCAATAAATCCTTTGTTTCTTTTCTTGTACCAAAGCCTGTATGGGCTAAAAATTTATCTAAACGCATGTCAGACTTCCCTTCTAAAAAAGATACCTGCAACATGGAGCGTTCCCATCAATTCCAGATACCTTTTTGTTTATTTGATTTTTAATCTTCTTCTTAAGCCTGCAACCTTATCACCTAGTAAACGATCAGCCAGTCTTGTTTTTAACGTCAAATACATATAAGCAAAACCACCAACGCCTGCTGATAAGAGCATCACGACTAATGCCAAGCCACGATCCATTGGGCTAATAAACAAGTAACAAGCTTCCCGAACCACAATCGTTACAAGCGCCATGATCACGGTCATAATCACAATCAGCAACAATCGTTTTAGCACAAATTTCACATGAAAATGGGTTAACTTTTGTAATGATACCAACATCATCGCGCAAGAAACTGTAAAACCAAAAATCGTTGCATAAAGTGCTCCTTGAGCTTGGAACATCGATACTAACGGATACTGAACTGCACCTTTAACCCCAATTCCTACAATTAAACAGAAAATCGCATAACGATTTTGATTCAAGGATTGAAGAAGCGCAGATAACACCGTAAATAACCCTAGGATAATACTCATGTAAGAAGAAATTTGTAAAATCGTGGTTCCTAAATCACTGTGCTTATAAAACAACGTGTACAATGGTTCTGCAACAATCGCCATGCCAATTGCAGCTGGGAACATGATAAATGAAAATAACTGAATATTCGTTGAAATTTGCTTACGCACTTCTTTGCCTAAATTTTTAGTAAAGGCCTCTGTAATCAACGGAATTGAGGTAACCGCCATTGCTACTGCAATAGAAATGGTAATCATAATCAATTTATTAGCATTAAATGCAAACAACGCAAACAATGTTTTTGCTTCATCTGACGTAATTTTTGACGTAGCTAGCACAATTTTTTCAAAGGTGTATTGGTCGATTAACTGGAAGAAAGTGATTCCTGAACCAATAACCACAAATGGGATAGATTCTTTGACCATCTCCACTAAAATCTGGTTCGTTGAAATGTCAATTTGATTTAAGCTTCCTGCTGCAAGGACATCCATTCGATCCTTTTGACGCAACCAATAATACCCTAACGCTGCTAAACTAAAAATGGCTCCGATAAAAGCAGCAAAAGTTGAAGCCGTAACCGCATCTACCATTTCGCCATGCCAAACTTTCATAATTAAAAAAGTTGCAACCAGCATAAAAATAATTCGGGCAAATTGTTCAATTAGTTGAGAAATCGCAGAAGGGGCCATCTCTTGATACCCTTGAAAATAGCCACGAATCAAACTCATCCCTGGAATAATCAACAACGCCCAACTAAGAGAGCGAATCACCTTGATTTCATCGGGATTTCCAACCCCCATAATAGGAGCCAGTAAATACATCGCTAAAAAACAAATAATCCCAGTAATTACCATTAGAATCATGCCTTTTTCAAACAATTTCCGCCCTGTTTGATACTCATCAAGAGCATTATAATAGGAAATTTGTTTAGCAATTGCTGATGGTACCCCTGCTGTTGCAATCACTAAGAAAAGCGAATAGGGATTGTATCCCTTAGCAAACAAGCCATTCGCTAACTCTGCTTGACCGCCCATCCAAGCCATCCAAGGAATAATATAAATAGCCCCTAATACCCTTGAAAAAATACTGCCTGCAGTCATCCAAGCTGAGCCACGAATCATCTTTTCCTGAGCCGTTTGTTCTTCCACTACGGCTTCTTCCATATTTATTGAAGAATTTGGCATTTTTCATTAACCTACTCTCATCATTATTGTCTTGTTCTATTTTACTTGTAAACACAAAAGGTTGCAATGACTTCCCTGTTTTCTCCTTCAACATTTAACAAAAAATTAAGCATCTTACTATGTAAAAATGTTTATAAGCCAGCTTTATCCCTAGCTTATAAACATTTTTTATTAAGCGGTTTTCCCTTTTGCAGTTAGTAAGCGTCGTCCGGTTAAAATGGTTGCGACTAAACAAATCACAAAGGCAACCCCAAAAGTCACATGCATCCCGTAAACAAATAATTCTGGCTGATCTGCTAAATACGTGGTTACCTTGTATCCTGATTTATTGCTCATAGCAACATACAAAATCGTCGTCGCAAAAGAAATGCCAAAGACCATTCCTAAGTTTCTAGCCAAGGAATTTAAACTACCCGCAATTCCCAGTTTCTTTTTAGAAACAGAAGACATGACGATTGCATTATTTGGTGATTGAAAGAGTGCACTTCCTAGCCCCATAATTCCCGTCATCAAAATAAAGACTGCAATATTCGTATTTCCATCAATAAAGACAAAGCCTAACTGGACAATCGTCGTTAATGCCAACCCGATAAACGTCAGCAATTCTCTCCCCACCTTATCGGATAGACTCCCACTAATGGGTGCTGCAATCACCATTACTAATGGAAAGACCATCAATAAAAGTCCCGCTTGACTTGGATTCAATCCTCTTGTTCCTTGTAAATAAAAAGGCATCATTACATTGAAAAAGAAATTTGCCACAAAAATCAAGAAGGCACAAAATAGGCTAACCGAAAATAAGCCATTTTTAAACAAGCTTAAATCAACTAGCGGTTTGTTCACGTTCTTTTCGATTCGAATAAATGCTACAAAGCTCAAAAGAGCAACTGCAAAAAGCCCTAAAATCAAAGCGTGGCCAAATCCAATTTCTTGCCCAATAAAAATCCCGATAAACAAACTGCCAATCATACATGCAAAGGCAAGAAAGCCTTTGTAATCAATCGTTTCTTTTCGGAAAAATAAATCGTCAGGTAAAATCTTGATTCCCATTAAAATCGTAATCAAGCCCACTGGAACATTGATCCAAAAAATATACGACCATCCAAAATGAGCTAAAATAATGCCTCCAATACCTGGCCCTGCAATACTGCCTAACGAAACGAAGGACCCAATTAAGCCCAAAGCCTTCCCACGTTCGCTAATCGGAAAAATTTCCGTGATAATTCCATAATTCGTCGACATCGTCATGCTTGCCCCAATCGCCTGTACTACTCGAGCAAACAATAAAAACGACAAATTAAATTCAAAGCCACAAAGTAGCGAACCGATGACAAATAAAAAAGTTCCCCAACGAAAGACTTTGATTTTCCCAATTAAATCTCCTATTTTTCCAAATAATAAAATAAAAATACAAACTGCCATTAAGTATACTGAAACGATCCATTCCGATTGGTTCATTGGCACATTTAAAGCCTTTGAAATCACCGGTATCGCAATGTTCACAATACTGCCATCTAGTGTGGACATAAACGTAAACAAACCAATGGCAATCAAAATCAGCCATCTATTTTTTTGAACTTTTGGATCCATTTGATAGGTTTTGATAACTTCTCCCATGTATATCCTCCTTTGGTTTTACAAAACAACTGTATTATACCACTTTATTTTATTAAAAAAATAGATTCATTTCAATTTCTTAAAAAAGCCCTCAAAAAAATGAGGGCTTTAGGCTTGTTTTTATAGTTCTGTTCCATCCATCTTGTCATCTAATAATTTTTCTTGAGATTCTTTACTCTCTGTTTTTGAATACTCATTAATTTGAGCTTGCTTCATAATATCCAATACAGCATCTGTATCTGTTTTAAATTTATCTCCATCTTTTTCTAAAGTCAATTCAATCTCAATATCTTCACCATAAAGTTCCATTGGAACTCCTTTATCTCCATAAATAATATCATAGATTTTAAAGGTAAGTAAATTGTTGATTGCTTTAATATCTGTATTTTGTGACTCCCCAATCATTTTAGAGGCGTCTAAACTACCATAAACATTTGCTCTTGTCCATGTAATCGCATTTGCAACACTGTTCATTGCAATTGGATCTAACTTCACTTTTACCGTTGCAGTATCGCCTTTTACATCCACATCAGTAATTTGATAATGATCGATTTGTTTAAACCCTTTCACATACACTTTAGAATACTGACGGAAAATATCTTCGGCCGTATAAATACTGCCATCAATTTGGAAAGACCAACCATTTCCAGGATAATCTTTGATTTTACTATCATAAATTGTATCTTCAGCAATTCGAGTCATATCTGTACCCGAAATTCCTATAACATTATTAAGGCCAGAACTTTTTCCTTTAAACACAAAATCAAGAACCGTTCCAGCAGCTTTTTCTGCTTCCATTTTGTCAGAATTCTCTTCTTTTTTTATTTCTTTCTTTTTATCTTGTTCTTTTTGAGTTGTACTAGTTTTTACCGATTCCTCTTTTTGAACCTCAGTTTTAGAACCACATCCTGCTAAAACAACCCCAGTCATTAAAGCAAATACTCCCAATTGAATCATCTTTTTTTTCTGCAACTTCAAACTCCCCCTTAAATTAAAAAAACGCTGAATAAGTAACACCTATTATTAAACCATACAATCTTTGTTGTGTAAATATTAGAATATATTTTTTTATAAATTATCAAATGAATAAAGCAATTAATTATTTCGCCCAAAATTGATTTAAAATTTCTTGATATTCTTTAGAATTTTTTTCAATTGTAGTGAAACTAGTCATTCCCTTACTATCGGAAAACTCGGCTATTTTAGTAATTAATTGATTCATTTTACTTGTATCCAAAATATATCCATCCGTTGTTTGAATAGATTCAATCTGTTTTGAACTACTACTGAACCATGAATTGACCATAATACTATCTGAATTTGAATAATCAATCTTCAATTGTTGATCTTGTTTTATAAAAATTAAATCAGAGTACTTACTTTCAATAATTAAGGTATCATTTCCATATTCATCTTCGCTGATATCTTGGCCATCTCTGACACCAAAAAAAATATATCGTTTCCACTTCCAGCTTGTCATAAGTTATTGTTATGTACTCGTAAAGACCGAATCCGCATTCGGCAAAAAAAAGCACGTATGACTTTGCGGATTAAAATTATTATTTCATTATTAACCATTTTGTGCCAGATGAATATTATCATTAACTTGAACAATATCTTTTTTTATATAATTAAAATTGAAATTCTTCCCTGAATACATGAAGATAAAGTTATTAAACTTAACGTTGTGCCTGACGTTGTTCGTCTAAATTTTCTAGGTCTTTTCTATAATTTTTTGTTAGTTGTTGTTCTTCTTCTTCTAACTGTTGAGAATAGCGACGTCCTTCTTGGCGGATAGATACTTCGCTTTCTTCCATATTTCTATAAAATTGCTGCTTGTTCCAGTCGTCATTCTTTGTTAGGTACATCACTTTATCCACTAATTGATTAGTTTCTCGTCTAAATTGTACGACTTGTTCATCTAGTTTTTTTTGTTGTCGTTGAATGTCTCGTTTTTCTTGGTAATACTGTTCTTCTAGCTGTTTATACTTATTTTTATACTCCATATTATCCATAGATTTAACCTCGTTTCATTGGGGTCTTAAGGCTTGGTTTGGTTAATTGTTTCAAATATTTTCCAGCTGCATCTGCCCCTTTTCCTTGCAGGGCACCTTTTAATGCATCTGGCAAAGTACTATTGGTTTGTTGATACATAACCTCTGACAGTTCATTGAGTGTGGTCACTGAGGTTTGCTTGGTGGTGCTAACCCGTACTTGTTTCGCTGTGATTAGCGCTTGTATCGTCATTCTTTCACGGGCTTTTCCTTCTCGTTCCAATTTTAACTGAAATTCTCTTTCTTTATCACTCACTGGCCCCATCCCTTCTTTATTGTTTTGGTGTAAACATAGACGAACCTGCTTGTCCATCGTAGTCTTGAATATTTTTCGCAATGATCGTTAGCTTCTCGCTAAAAGTAGTTAGTTTTTCTTTGTCTTGTTGGATTTCCCCCATATTCTCACTAGCTTGTACACTGTCCCATAACTTGTTTTTTTCATAAGGTGCAATCATTTCCTGTACTTCAGCATAAGATAAGTATTGACGAATTTCGTTGGCTCCGTTTAGGATTTCTTTAGATAGTTCGCTGATTTCATGTTCCATGTCTTGTTGCATTTTTTTTAGAATTTTTTCCGCTTCTTCCCCAACAATTTTTGCTTTTTTCGCAACGGCATTCGCTAAATCTACACGTAATTCGATTTTTTTACTGCCAGAAGCACCAGCGATACTTTTTTGTAAGTTGGTTATTCCCTTATCGGTAGTGGATTTTAATGCGGTTAAGTTGGCATTACCTTTTGCATATTTTCCATAGAGCTCAAGATATTCCTCTACTCTCTTTTTTGCTTCGGATTTGTCATTTGCCAAAGGGTTAAATTTGCTATTTTTCTTCGCCCATACTTTTGCGGCTAATTTGACTTGTTCCAACGTCATGTTGGGTGCAAAAATACCATCTTTGGCTAAACGATCTAAGTTTAATGTATCCCCATCAAAATATTTTGCCAATGTGCTATGTTCGCCAAATCCTGCTCCTGAAATTTGAGAAACAGTGCCATATTTCCGATCACGTCCTGACGCATTCGCCCAAGAATCGTTTTGATAACGGATTAAAAACTCAGGATTCTTTTTCAACCATTGTTGCTCGTCATAAGTTAATGTATTAAATTGATTTTTCCCCCAGTCATCAAAACTGGTTGTTCTAAAGCCAAATTTTTGCCCGTGCTCTCCTGCCATTTTCATCATGTAGCCACCTGATTGACTAAAACCTGCGACATCAGTAATTGAACCACCTTTTTGGGCAACTTTTTTTTGAGTTTGGTTTAAAAATTTTTCTGCTTGTTTATATTCTTCAGAAATATTTCCATTAAAAGCATTAACGGCTGACCCAAAGCCACTTTTACCTGTTTCATTTGGCATATTCGTTCCTGCATACACTATGGCAACATTATTATAGTCAGTGGTGCCGTCTTCGTTGACAGGAGCTATAGCCATGGCGTTTAATTGGTTATCATCATTACTTGCAATTTTGTTAACAACTGTATAATATTGTTTTCCACTAGGTAAATCTAGTCTGAACGTATCATCATTTTCTACAGTTCTTACAGTTTTTTTTGTAGCATCAATAGCATTTGCCAACACTTCAGTTGTAATTTCTTTGACCATAGACTTTCCCCTCCTAATACTTCAATTCATAAATAACTAAATTGTAAATAATTTTGGCATTTGGGCTACCTACAGTATTTTTTTTGACTTTTTCAAAAGGAATTTCATCTTTTTTCTCTAATTTTCTAGTAGAATTTTCTATCTCCATTTTTATGAATGAATCTGTATTTTCAGCATTTAATGAGTCTAATTTAACGTATTTTTTTAAAGAGCTATTATATTCAGTTTCCCCATTTAACCGAAATGTCATAGTGAAATAGTTATCTTCAGATACGAATATCTTAACATCACTATCAACATAATTTCCCAATAAAGAAGGGCCATAGATTGGTGAGTTACGCCACTCTACGCCAACACCTTGCCATTCTATTTTTTCAATTCCTTCATAGTTTTTCATTAGATAATCTGAAACGTAAGATTGAATTAATTCAATCCCTTGTTGGTACTCTTTTTCTGTTGCTCGCTTATCCATATATCTTTTTCCTCCAATTCCTAAAATAGTTATTAGTACAATTAAAAGGCTAATTAACCACCATTTTTTCTTTTTCAATCTACCACCACCTGTTTTTAATAAGCATTGGACTGCCATTATTAGATTTTCTGATTTTTTTAAAGTCCACCTTGTCTTTTTCGTTCAATTTAAACGTAGCATTTTTTAATTCAGATTTAACAACAACATCTATATTGCTTGGATTCATAGAATTCAACGCAACATATTTTTCTAAATCAGCATCATAGTCTGTTTCATCTATCAAAGTAAATCGCATAGTAAAATAGTTATTTTTAGAAACATATATCTTAGCTTTTCTATTAACATAATTTCCCAATTGAGATTGCCATAATTTCTTGACTAGTTACACTTTTTTCTCCTAATGCAAATTCATGTATAAGTTGCTTTTCATCGGCTAAAATACGTTGAAATTTACAAATAACTAAAAGTGCCCTCAACCCTGTGTCAATCTTCATAATACCTCCTAATGATTTCATTTAATTTATTACAAAATATTTAAACCTGTAACATTTCATTTAACTAAAGATAAAAATAATGATGTTTATAATTATATACTAACAGACAGAAAATACAACTGTTTTTTTATAAAAAAACAGTCGATAACATTGAATTTTTCAATGTTATCGACTTTTAGTTTATTTTAAATCAATCAACTTTCTAACTAACTTAACCATCAAATGATACATCGGAACAACGGTCACAATTAAAGGAACTGCAAAAACTAAAAGCTCCTTATTAAAAATACTTACCAACGAGAAAAAATTCCCAAAAAAGAGGAAAATCAGCAAAAAGACTACGATTAAACTACTGATTAAACCAATTACTTTTTTGCTTAACGGATTGGCTACATAGATCAATGACGTGAAGCAAACCATTCCCGTCAATAAGACGCTTAACGTCGAAGTAATTGAATAGTCTAAATGCCAAATAGTTCCCAGCACTAAAATCATACAAATATACAGAACAACAAGAATTCCTGCTGTCAATGCCGGCTTCATGACATTTTTAAAGAAGCCTCCTTTAATTTGTGCATAGTTTGGTCGTAGGGCTAAAAAGAACGAGGGAATACCTACTGTTAAAGCATTAATTGGACTCAATTGGATTGGCTGAAACGGATACGCTTGATTCATAAAAATAAACAACACTGCCAAAATTGCCGAATAAACAGTCTTCGTTAAATAAAGTGACGCTACTCGTTGAATGTTATTTACCACTCGTCTTCCTTCCATTACAACACCAACTAATGAATCAAAATTGGAATCAAGCAATACAAAATCAGAAACACTTTTAGCCGCCGTACTTCCTTCAGCCATCGCAATGCCACAGTCTGCTGTTTTTAACGCTAAAATATCATTCACACCATCGCCAGTCATGCCAACAGTATGTCCTGCTTTTTGCATCGCTTGAATCAACTCCCTTTTCTGCGTTGGACTCACACGACCAAAAACCCGATACTTGGCTATAATTTCACTTAAATCTGCTTCTTTGTCTACTTGACTCATATCAATTGCTTGTTTAGCATCCTCTACACCAACTCGTTCGGCTATATGAGCCACTGTTTTAGGATTGTCTCCTGAAATAATACGAATGGCCACTCCTTGTTGGTTAAAATACTTTAAAGTTGCAGGAGCTTCAGCTCGAATCGTATCTTCCATGTAAACAAATCCTAATAAACTTAGCTGCTCTGGTAACTGATGGTTGACAAACCCCGTCGAGCTACTGGCAATAGCCAATACTCTTTTGCCCATTTCACTGGCTTGATTTACACTATGCTGGTCTGCTTTTGATAACGTTGAAAATACATACTCCGGGGCACCCATCACATAAGTTTTATTTGTATCAAATGTTGCGCCACTCCACTTACGAGCCGAAGAAAATGGAACACTTTCAATTAATTTCCATTCTTCATTTTTGTCAACAGCTTTTTGAAGCGCCATGCTTGTGGGATTGTCGTCTTCTAATCCTTTAACCAACGCACCGATAACCGCTTTTAACTGATCTACTTGAACCCCATTAGCCACGATAAATTCACTTACTGTCAATTCACCATTTGTTAATGTTCCGGTTTTATCCAAACAAAGTAAATCCACTCTTGCTAACGTTTCAATTGATCCCATTGTTTTCACTAAAACTTTTTTCTTCGTCAGATTGACGATTCCTACCGCTAACGCAATAGACGTAATTAAGATTAATCCTTCTGGAATCATGCCAATAATAGCAGCCGTTGTTCCTAAGATTGCTTTTGAAATAGCCAACCCGCCTAAATAGCCTGAAAAAAATAACAACAACCCAATGGGTAAAATCGCAAAGGTTAACCCTTTTACAAGACGGTTTAACGTTCGCATCAATTCACTGGTACTATTTTTTTCTTTTTTAGCTTCAATTGAAAGCTGATTTACATAGCTATCCTGTCCTATTTTAAGGGCTTCTACATACCCGTTGCCGCCAGTTACATAACTCCCTGATAAAATTGAATCCCCTACTGTTTTTTTGATAGCATCCGATTCCCCTGTTAACTGTGATTCATCTACTTCAAAACCATTTGTAGCAATTACAATACCATCTACACAAATCTGTTCCCCACGACGAATCATTACCAAATCATTTGTCACAAGCTCCTCTTGCTCAATGTCTACAAAATCGCCCTCTCGAACAACGGTTACTTTTGCTTGATTTAGCAAAGAGAGCTTGTCGATACTGTGCTTAGCTCTGATTTCTTGATAAATACCAATGCTTGTATTTGCAAAAATCACACCTAAAAACAATAAATTTTTATAGCTACCGGTTGTCAAAATAAGTCCTGCCATTACCAAATTAATGCCATTAAATAAGGTACAGATATTATCAAAGAAAATCTTGCCTACACTTTTGGTTAGAGGTTTTTGCGGCTGATTATTGGCGCCTTGCGCTATTTTTTCTTTTACTTCTTTCATTGAAAGTCCTTTTAAATCAGTTTTTAGTTCCACCGTTTCAGCCCCTCTCTTTTACTACGTTTTGTTTATCTTACACGATAAAAGTTAATAATTTCTAATGTTTGTTCTTTATTTTTAGAATTTTTTGGATTCTTATAGAAAAGATAACTTCTTTTATTATATCGAAGGATTTATAAAAAATCATCCGTCAAAAGTCGGATTTCCTAAAGGGTTCTAATAGCCTTTTAGCTCAACTTTACGGTATACTAAACATGTACTTAAAAATGAATTGGAGTGTGACTAAAATGAGTAATCATGTTGTTATTATGAATTTTGATTCTGAAAGTAAATCGTATCAAGCCTTTTTAGAAATAAAGCAGCTACATTTGGAAAAGAAAATTAAAGGCGAACAAATGGCGATCTTAGAACACTTACCAAATCATCAATTAGAACCAAAACAATTTTTAGATTTTAATGGCGCTGATAAAAATATGAAAGGCGGACTAATCGGAATGCTCGTAGGCGTGTTAGCTGGTCCCTTAGGCGTTTTACTTGGTTGGTTTACTGGAAGTGTGATTGGTTCTATGCAGGACGCTAAGGAGGTTACAGAGGCACTTTCTGTCTTTGAACATACCGTTGACGTCATTCATGAAGGCGATACTGGAGTCATCTTAATTGCTGAAGAAGAAGACAATCGTTACATCAATGATTTAGTTTTCCAAAAATTAGGTGGTCAAATCGTACGTTTAAATACGGAAGATGTTGAAAAAGAAGTCGCTGACGCTAAAAAAACAGAACATGATTTAGAAACTGAAGCAAAAAGTCGTTGGTTTAACCGAAAAGCATAATTAGATCAAAAGAAGTCAAGGAACAAAAGAGCGCATCCTCTTGTTCCTTGACTTCTTTTGTAGGTCATCCTTCGATTAAGTCCTTTTTCATAACCCGCTTATTTTTCAACAATACTTATAGTAAATCCATCATAACCTTTAACCCCAACGGTCTCCAATGCAGTAGAACTTAGCGCCGTATTGTCTGCTAAATCTTCAATAAATGCGCGTACTCCCTGCACTCGTCCATCTTTACTGGTTGAATCAAGAACCGCTCCATCTCGGACAACGTTATCTCCGATAATAATTGTTCCTTCAGTAGCTAATTGTAAGGCATAATCTAAATAAGCTGGGTTATTTTCCTTATCCGCATCGATAAAGATTAGATCAAAAGCTGGTGTTTGATCTTGTACTAATTTTTCTAAACTATCGGTAGCTGCTCCGACTATAATTGTTATTTTGTCAGATACGCCAGCAAGCGTTAGGTTTTCTTTGGCAACTTCCGCATGTTTTTCATTATATTCAAGAGTGATTATTTCTCCATCCTCTTCTATCCCTCGAGCAAACCAAAGAGTGCTGTAACCTCCAAGCGTTCCTATTTCTAAAATGCGTTTAGCTCTTTTTATTTTTGTTAGAAGGTAAAGAAATTTCCCCTGTGAAGGTGATACATCGTGTGGTGGCAATTGATGTTGCTTATTATTGGCAAGAATTTGTTCAACTATTGGGTCTTGCCCCACCAACTTTTCAATAAAATAATCATCAACAGCTGCAAATAATTTAGCCAAAATAACTCACTCCCCAGTTAGTAATCGTCGTTTTGTTTTAATTGTATCTTTTTTTTAATCAGAAAGAAAGCATCCTGCAACCTTACTCCGACTGTCGAACTATTTTGAACGAACCCTAAAAAAACAACGAGTAAAATCATTGTATGATTTTACTCGTTGTTTCTATATATGAGCCTTCTTTTTAATATTAATTGGCTACAATATTTACCAGTTTGCCTGGGACAACTACTACTTTACGAATTGTTTTTCCAGCAATAGCTTCTTTAACGGTTTCATCAGCTAAGGCAATTTCTTCCATCTCAGCTTTTTGAACGTCTTTTGCAACGATGGCTTTCGCTTTTAATTTACCATTTACTTGGAAAATCACTTCAATTTCATCTTCTACTAAGAATTTTTCGTCAAAAGTTGGCCAAACTGCATACGTTAAGCTTTCTTTATGACCTAATTTCTCCCAAAGTTCTTCAGCCATGTGAGGCGCAATTGGGGCTAATAATTGAACAAATCCTTCGATATAATTAAATGGAAGTGCATCTGTTTTATACGCTTCATTTACAAATACCATCATTTGTGAAATTGCGGTATTAAAGCGTAATGCTTCAAAGTCTTCCGTTACTTTTTTAACGGTTTGATGATACACTCGATCAAGTGCGCCATCATTGAATGTTGTAATGCGATCCCGTAGTTTGCCATCTTCATCCACTAGCATGCGCCATACACGGTCAAGGAATTTACGACTGCCTTCAAGACCATTTTCATTCCATGCAATGGATGCATCAAGAGGTCCCATGAACATTTCGTACATACGCAAGGTGTCTGCGCCATATTTTTCAACAACATCATCAGGATTGACTACATTGCCTTTTGATTTAGACATTTTCTCATTATTGCCGCCTAAAATCATGCCTTGATTGTACAATTTTTGGAAAGGTTCTTTTGTTGGAACTACCCCAATATCATACAAGAATTTGTGCCAGAAACGAGCATACAATAGATGGAGAACAGCATGCTCTGCCCCTCCAATATAGATATCAACAGGCAACCATTTTTCTAGTTTTTCAAAGCTTGCTAATTCGTTTTTATTATGTGGATCGATAAAACGTAAGAAGTACCAAGAACTACCTGCCCATTGTGGCATTGTATTGGTTTCACGACGACCTTTCATACCTGTTTTAGGATCAACCACGTTTACCCATTCTGAAATGTTCGCAAGTGGTGATTCTCCTGTTCCGCTTGGTTTAATCTCAGTGGTTTTAGGCAATAGAAGTGGCAACTCTTCTTCTGGTAAAGTCGTGGTTGTACCATCTTCCCAATGAATAACAGGAATTGGTTCTCCCCAATAACGTTGACGAGAAAATAGCCAGTCGCGTAAACGATACGTTGTTTCTTTTTTACCAAAGTCGTTGTCTTCCAACCATCGGTTCATCTTCTCAATTGCCGTAGCCTTATCCATTCCATTTAGGAAATCTGAATTAATATGTGGACCGTCTCTAGTATACGGCTCATTTTCAATATCGCCGCCTTCAATAACGGGTAAGATTTCAATATCAAAGGTTTTAGCAAATTCATAATCACGTTCATCGTGAGCAGGAACCGCCATGATAGCACCCGTTCCATAAGTTGAAAGTACATAGTCCGCAATCCAAATAGGAATTTCTTTTCCGTTTACAGGATTGATTGCATACGCTCCAGTAAAAACACCGGTCTTCCCTTTAGCTAAATCGGTACGGTCTAAATCGGTTTTCAAGCTTACTTCTTCAATATAAGCTTCTACTGCTGACATTTGTTCTGGCGTTGTGATCTCTTTGACTAACTCTAGCTCAGGGGCCAAAACCGTATACGTTGCACCAAAAAGTGTATCAGGACGTGTTGTAAATATTGTAAAGGTCTTATCCGTTCCTTTGACTGTAAAATCAACATTCGCACCGACAGATTTTCCAATCCAATTACGTTGCATGTCTTTAATGCTTTCAGGCCAGTCTACAAGCTCTAAATCATCTAGTAAACGCTCAGCGTATGCCGTGATTTTAAGCATCCATTGTTTCATCGGTTTACGGTAAACAGGAAATCCACCACGTTCGCTTTTCCCGTCAATGACTTCTTCATTTGCCAAAACGGTTCCAAGAGCAGGGCACCAGTTAACGGCAATTTCAGCTTCATAAGCTAAGCCTTTTTCATATAATTTTGTAAAAATCCATTGTGTCCATTTATAATAATGAGGGTCCGTTGTGTTGATTTCGCGATTCCAATCATAGCTAAAGCCTAATGAATTGATTTGACGACGGAACGTTTCAATATTGTGAGCTGTAAATTCAGCAGGATCGTTTCCTGTATCTAATGCATATTGTTCTGCTGGCAAACCAAAAGCATCCCATCCCATTGGATGAAGAACATTATACCCTTGTGAACGTTTCATTCTAGCTAAGATATCAGTTGCCGTATACCCTTCAGGATGTCCGACATGAAGTCCTTGACCAGATGGGTACGGGAACATATCTAACGCATAAAAATTTTCTTTAGTTGGGTCTTCTGTTGTGTTAAAGCTATTGTGACTTGCCCAATATTTTTGCCATTTTTTTTCAATTGTCTTGTGGTTAAAACTCATTTACCTTCGACTCCCTTTCCCTTATGCTTACTTGTTATTTTTTTGAAACAATAAAAAATCGTCCTGTAAATCCAAAACAAAATTTTCGTTGCTTCGCATTCACAGGACGAATAAATAAAATCAAATTCGTGGTACCACCTATGTTTTCTAAAAAACACGCTAAAATAAGCATCGCTTTCTAGACTCCTCATACCCTTAACGCAGGTGCTACGACCTTACTTACTCCTAGTTCAGTAAAGCGACTCAAAAGGCGAGTTCATAATTCTTCTTTATGCATTTCCACCACCCATGCACTCTCTATCAAAGTTTCCTTACTACTATTCCTTATCATTGTCTTTTCTATAATAATACAATCATTTTAACAAATTCCACCGCACTTTTCAACTGTCCTCTTAGAATCGTAAAACAAAAAAATTAGCAAGAGAAATCAATTTCTCTTGCTAACAATTGTTCTAAACTGGATTAGCTTTAAGATAATCCTTCAACCAAGTTTTCCCTTCCACAATTCGAGTAACCAACATGGCAGATACATTATTTCCAGAAGAATTTAATAACGTTGCTGGTACATCAATAATCGTACTGATGATGACAATTACTGGAACTGCTTCTAGCGGAAATCCAAAAAGATTCACAATCAACATTTCAGCAATCATTCCGCCACCTGGAATTGACCCCATAACAGCTCCTACAAGAAAAGCTCCTAAAATAATGGTCAACATCGCACTAGGTGACGTCATTTCTTTGCCAAAAATACCATATAAAAAGGCAATTTTTAATACACCGCCGATAACGGAACCGTCTTTATGAGTATTTGCACCTAAGGGGATCACCGTCTCTGCAATATCAGGTGTAACACCCATTTTTTTAGAATATTCTAAATTAACAGGAATACAAGCTGCACTAGAACAAGTCGCAATGGCTGTAATTGAAGGCGTTGCAATGTTTTTCCAGTAAATTTTCACTCCTGCTTTGCCACCTGCTATAAAAGCATATAGCGTAAAGAAAACAATATAATAAAGAACTGCAATAACTAGATACAACACAAAACTACGAGCGTACCCGCCAATTATTTTAGCTCCTAAAGTTCCAATAACTGAAGCAAAGTAACAGCCTAAACCAATCGGTGCATAATACATAATCAGTTGAACCATTTTCATCATCACACTATTTGCTGAATTTAAAAAAGTTACAACCGCCTCACCTTGTTTGCCAGCCATTGACGTTGCTGTGCCAAATAAGATTGAAAAAACAATCAACGGCAGCATACTTGACTTAGATAGAAGCAAGTGAAAATCTGAAACAGTAAACATATTGACAATTCGCTCGCCAATCGTGATTTTTTCAGCCTCTCCAGGTGCCCCCATTAAAGCTTTCACACTTTCCACATCAATGCCCTTAACTGGATTAAAAACAGAAATACCAATGTATCCAACAATTGATGCTACTAACGCTGTTGAAAAAAAGACCAGTAGCGTACTTAGCATAATTTTTCCTAAACGCTTCATGCCATTCATATTTGCAATTGCCGATGAAATACTAAAAAATACGAGTGGTACGAGCATCACGAACATAATATTTAAAAACACATCTCCAAAGGGCTGTAGTACTGTTGCTTTTTCACCAAATACAACGCCTACGATTCCACCCAAAATCAACCCTGCTAATAAAAGCATCGATGACTTATATTGTTGCCAAAAGCTCTTCATTTTATCTTCTCCTTCATTGCTTTCCTAAAAACTCCTTCTTTAGTTTAAATTATTTTAAGAAAAAAACAATCTTTTTCTTAAAATAAGCCGTTTAAATCAATTCTGGTTTATTTTAGGCTGTAAAAAGAGTATAATACTTAATGTTGTTATTAATAAGGCGGGACACGTTAAAGGAGTGATTAGACTGAGAGCAAAAATCCGTTCTTTACGAGAAGAGTATCATGAATTTTTACGCTATTTCTTTTGGGGATTGATTGGCACTGGGCTAAACATTGGCCTTTATGAACTTTTTATTCGTATTTTACCTATCCATTATTTAGTAATTAATTTTATTGTTTGGTTTATTACCGTACTTTTTGGGTATTATACAAACCGTAAATTTGTTTTTAAACGCCTTGCAAAATCGCTTCCTGAAACCTTGATTGAAGCAGGTCATTTTGTTGGCTTTCGTGTTGTTTCAGGTATTGCAGATACCGGAACAATGTGGTTGCTCTTTTCATTATTAGGCTTCAATGAAGTAGTAGCAAAATTAATTGCAAACATCATCGCTTCTTTAATCAATTATTTTACTAGTAAATTAGTGGTCTTTAAGCGCCCTAATCGAAGTATGGAAGACATTAAAATCAGTTTAAATAAATAATAAAACACCACTAGTTTTGATCAACTAGTGGTGTTTTTACATTTAACTTGAAAATTCAGTGTGGAGTTTAAATTGTTCTTCCACTTTTTTTGAATGTGCTTCTTTTACAGCCTCATCCCATTGATAATATGAAGCCATTTCATCAATTACTTGTTGGCTAATTTTTTTAGCATGATGAATATTAAACAACATTTGGCTGCTTCTTCTTAAGAGATAATCCACTGGTGTTATCACCATTTCGTGCTCTAACCCATAATGGAGCATACTGTAATCTACTGGGTCTAACGAACTCTCTTGACTTGTTTTTAAATAACCATAAACCGTATCTACGTTGGAACCATAACGATGGACTAAATTCTCAGCATCCTCTTTAGACAATCCAAGCATCATGCCGACTTGCGTTTTTTCAACTACAAAGTTTTCAAAGTTATCCCCGCCGCCTACGTTACCACCAGATAAAAGCAATCGTTCTGTTTTCGTTGGTTGGTAAGTTATGCCTGTTTCAACTGCTAACTCTAAGACAACTTGATTGACTACTTTTTCAGACATTTTACGATACCCTGTTAATTTCCCACCTGCAATGGTGAACAAGCCACTATCTGAATGGAATATTTCATCTTTTCTAGAAATTTCTGAAGGGTCTTTTCCTTCTTCATGAATCAGTGGACGCACACCCGACCAACTTGACTCTACATCCTCTACTTCAATTTTAGGAATATCAAACATTTGGTTGGCTGCATTTAAAATATAATGAACGTCTTCTAACGTTACACCAGGCTCTTTTGGATTGCCTTTATAATTGGTGTCAGTTGTCCCAATATAGGTTTTCCCTTCACGAGGAATCGCAAACATCATTCGATTGTCATCAAATGGCGTATCAAAATAAATCGCATTGCTAATTGGAAATTTTGCTTGATCAATAACTAAATGAACCCCTTTTGTTAAGTGCATTGTTTTTCCTTTTTTTGAGTGATCCAATTCTCTTAATTTATCGACCCAAGGACCTGCTGCATTGACAATTTTTTTAGCATAAATAGTACCTGTTTCTCCACTTATTAAATCTCGGAAAGCCACACCTTTAACTTTACCATCTAAATCATAAACAAATTTTTCTACTTTAACGTAATTGGCAATCATCGCTCCTTCTTCAGCTGCTTTTTTCATTACCTCGACAGTTAAACGAGCATCATCCGTCCGATATTCCACGTAAACGCCGGCGCCTTTCAACCCTTCTTTTTTCAAATAAGGTTCTTTTTCTATCGCTCTAAGTGGTTTCAACATATAACGACGTTCAGATTTTTTTACCTTTGCTAAATGATCGTACATTTCAAGACCAATTGCCGTTGTAAAGGAGCCAAATGTTCCACCTTTATAGAAAGGCAATACCATCCATAATGGCGTTGTTACGTGAGGAGCATTTTCATAAACAATTGCTCGTTCTTGTCCAACTTCCTGCACAACTTTGATTTCAAACTGTTTTAGATAACGTAATCCACCATGAACTAATTTAGTGGAACGACTTGAAGTGCCAGAAGCAAAATCGCCCATTTCTAAGACGCCCACATTTAGCCCACGTGTTCGAGCATCTAATGTAATCCCAGATCCGGTAATCCCGCCACCTACTACAAGTAAATCTAATGGTTCTGACTGCATTTTTTTTAAATTATCGCTTCTTGTTTGGTATGAAAATTCCATCATTTAAACACTCCCTTTAATTTAGACGAACGGTTTATTCTTTTATTTTAAAACTTCTTGTTGCAGCAACGGCTTTTTCCCATCCTTGGTACAATTCTTTACGTTCTTTTTCTTTCATTTCAGGTTTATATGATTTATCAAGAAGCCAGTTTGCTTTAATATCATCAATGCTCTTCCAGAAACCGGTTGCTAAACCTGCTAGATAAGCAGCTCCAAGAGCGGTTGTTTCGTTTACTTCTGGACGTTTAATTTCAATATTTAAAATGTCACTTTGGAATTGCATTAGGAAATTATTTTTTGCAGCCCCGCCATCTACCCGCATTTCTGTAATTGGAATATTAGAATCTTTAATCATCGTTTCCATTACATCTTTTGATTGATACGCAATTGATTCTAACGTTGCACGAATAAAGGCTTCCTTAGTTGTTCCACGGGTTAAACCAAACACGGCACCACGAGCATCTGTATCCCAATGAGGTGCACCAAGACCCACAAATGCAGGAACCATATAAACGCCTCCAGTTGACCCAGCGCGCACGGCGTAGTCTTCCGTTTCACTAGCATCGGTAAACATTCTTAACCCGTCACGTAGCCATTGAACGGCAGACCCTGCAACGAAGACACTTCCTTCTAGAGCGTAATTGACTTTTCCATCAATTCCATAAGCAATCGTTGTAATTAAGCCATTATCTGAATTAATCGCTTCTTCACCTGTATTCATTAAAATAAAACAACCTGTTCCATACGTGTTTTTAATCATGCCTTTTTCAAAACAGTTTTGACCAAATAGCGCTGCTTGTTGATCTCCTGCAATTCCAGCAATCGGAACTTGTTGACCAAACATATGGTATTCAACCGTTTTCCCATACACTTCAGAAGAAGAGCGAACTTCTGGCAGCATGCTTTTTGGAATCTCTAACAATTCTAATAATTCATCGTCCCATTTTAAGTCATGAATATTGAACATCATCGTTCTTGACGCATTGGTATAATCTGTAACGTGAACCTGATTGCCTGTTAATTTCCAAATCAACCATGTATCAATTGTTCCAAATAATAGCTCGCCTTTTTCAGCACGACTTCTTGCGCCTTCAACATTGTCTAACAGCCATTTAACTTTTGTTCCTGAAAAATAGGCATCTACTCTTAATCCTGTTTTGCTTTTAACTAAATCTGTATGTCCAGCTTTGATCAACTCATTGGCAATATCACTTGTTTGTCTTGATTGCCAAACTAATGCATGATAAATCGGCATTCCTGTATTTTTATCCCAAACAACAGTCGTTTCACGTTGATTGGTAATTCCAATTGAATCAATTTGTGTTGGACGCGTATCGGACTCAATTAACACGCCAGCAATTACAGCTAAAGTCGTTACCCAAATTTCATTCGCATCATGTTCCACCCAACCTGGTTGTGGAAAATATTGTGTAAATTCACGTTGCGACGTATGCACGATTTCCCCTTTTTTATTAAATAAAATTGCTCGTGTACTCGTTGTTCCTTGATCAATTGCTAAGACATATTTTTTTTCCATCCGTCAACACTCCCTTAAAATTCATTAGTCTTTCTGTTTTGTAGCTACGACTAGGCCGAATAATACTACAATAAAAATAATTAATCCAATCATAGAAATTTCTAAATAGATAAAGTGATAGAAAATCGCTCCCAAAATCCCACCGACAATCGGTCCAACTACAGGTACCCAAGCATAACTCCAATCAGAATCGCCTTTACCTGAAATTGGCAATACTGCATGTGCAATCCGTGGCATCAAATCACGTGCTGGATTAATCGCATAACCCGTTGGTCCCCCAAGAGCTAAGCCAATACCTAGAATCAATAGTCCAACGATGATGGGGTTTAACCCAACTGTCATTTCATTTGCTCCAATTGCAAGTAAACCAAACGTTAAAACAAAAGTACCTAACGCTTCTGTCATCATATTAGCAAACGGACTGCGAATCGCTGGGCCAGTTGCAAATACGGCTAATTTATCCCCTTTACTTTCAGTTGCTTTCCAATGTTTCAAATAAACTAAATAAACAATAATGGCTCCTAAAAATGCTCCAATCAACTGACCGGCAATATAACCAGGTACTTCTGCCCATGGAAAAGCACCAATAACTGCAAAGGCTAAGGTCACTGCCGGATTTAAATGAGCCTGACTATTTCCAGCAACTACATAAACTCCAAGTGTTACCCCAATTGCCCAAGCAATCGTAATTCCAACCCAACCCATGTTAAATGATTTTGCTTTGACTAACACATTTCCTGCAACGACACCGCTTCCAAAAATAATCAATACCATTGTACCTATCAATTCTCCGTAAAAACCTTCCATTCTAAACACACTCCTTCTTTGTAATTCTTCTCTAAAGAAAACGATTACATTTATAAATTTATCGTATCATTAAATTCTTAAAATAGAAAATAGGATGCCTTATCCTTTGGTAAAAAGTTTGTGAAATATAATCTTTTTATCACCTATATTTTCCATTTTCCTATTTTTAAAACGCTACTTCTACTTCTTCCTTAAAAATTAAAAACCCACTTACAAAAGCATTCAACACCTCCAAACACCTTGTTTTATTGTTCTACCATTACTATACACTGAAACCGTTTTCTTTTAAACGGACAATTTCACAAATTTGTCCTAATACTCCTTAAAAATCAAAAAAAGGAGAACTTTTTTTATAAAAAGTCCTCCAAAAAAATTATTTATGCAATTCATTTTTTAATTTATCTGCAATAAACTCAACATCGGTTCCAACAATAACCTGAACAGCTGTTTCGTTGATTTTCACAACACCACGTGCTCCTGC
>NZ_LT992558.1:2233848-2238820 GCF_900258435.1 Carnobacterium divergens
TTAACTAATGTGACTTTATTATCATTCGTTGTAAGCTTAATATCAGCAAATGGTGGCAAATGAGCCATCTTAGTCATGCCATTGCTGACAATAATTACTGTGTTGTTTAATTCTTCTTTACTTAACTGATCTAGCTCTACTTGTTTAAATTCCAAAGACGGCACCCCTCGTGTTATAATGTGTGTGCGGAACGGGGGAAACCTCGTCTTTTTTTATTTAAAAGCCCATTTCAATAAGAAAAATATTACTTTTAAAACAGCTGCTAATGCAACCATTGTTGATAATGCGATTATTAATAAGATAGTTAAACCTTTAATTATTTCTACTACTTCTCTCATGTGTGCCTCCTAAAATGGCAGATCATCATCTTTAATATCAATTTCACTACCGTAATTTTGTTGCTTGTAATTATTCGGGTTAGCTTGGTAATTTTGCTGATGCTCTTTTTCATCATTATTTGTTGACTTACTGCCAATGAACGTTATTTGCTGAACATTGCAGTCATGAGTATAAACCTTCATGCCTTGAGCGTTCTCATAGCTTCCTGTCTGCCATGATCCACTTATTCCGATTTCCTTACCTTTTTCAACATTTGCTAAAAGTTCGGCTGTTTTTCTGAAAGCTTTTAATCTAATAAAGTCGGCTTCTACGCCGTCACCTGTTTTAAATACTCGTTTAACAGCTATTGTCACTGATGCCAGTGCTATTCCACTTGAGCTGTATTTTAAATCAGCAACATTTGTTAATCTGCCTATTAAATTTACTGAATTCATTTACATTCTCCTTTTCTTTTAAATACTCCTACCCCAAAACATTCATCTATTACTTGTTTCGCCGTTTTAAACCTCAATGGGTCCGCTTTTTTAAGGCATCCCAAGTGTACAAATTCATCATCTACGCCGCGCGTTTCGTCAAAGTAGTAGTTATCTTCCCAAACGTCTTCAAAACAATACGGGCATAATCCATAATAGATTCCAGATGCCATTTTTAATCAGAACCATTTTCTTGAGCTAATGCTTCATCAAAACTCATATCATTTAACATTAATTTTTCAATTCTTTCGATTACATCAGTTAAAGGGATGTGCTGTTCATCTGCAAAATCAATCATTTTGTCCATTTCTTCCTTCGTATACGCCGCTTTACTTCTGTATGCTGATACTCTCATTTTATCCCCTCCAACAGTTCAGGATTATCAAACTTGTTGCCAATGATTTCATGCCCCTGCGCTACTGTATAATGTTCTCCAGTATTCCTATGCCCTAATCTATAATCACTATTTTTAAGGACAACTGCATATCCAGATTCTTGGATAAGAAACGCTACATAACCGATATATCCTTTTTCATTTTTAAGAATATCACCCTCGTAAATCTCCACGCCGTTTTTATCTTTCAAACCCGTGTATTGGCTTATTGTTTCCGGAATAACAGATACCCACCACCCAAGGTTTAAATACTCGTCATTAATTTCTACAACATCCCCTACAATCACAGGATTTGATCCGTTTTGTATTAAATTTCCAGTGACCCATCCGTTTTCAATTTTGACTCCCATTAATTCTAGCTCTTCATTATCTTCAAGCACTTTCCCTCTAAACTTAATTTCGCTCATGACCTAACCCCCATTCCGCAAATACTTGCAGGACTTCGAATTGTTGTTTTACTGTTAGCTTAAAATAAGCATATTTAACTCTTTTCTCTAATAAATCTTCGCCAATTAAATGCATCATATACCAGATAGAAGAAATTGGTTTGTCTCCATCATCACTATTCGCGTATGCTTTCAGCCAATCAAGTACAATCTGCTGATTCTCGTTAAGCGTATGCTCCTCCTTGACTTGCTCCAAATACACGTCGATAGACTCTAAAATAAAGTCGTATTCTCTAGCGACACTGCCAACAATTGCTGGTGTTCCTCCAAGTTCAACACCAAAACTAAGATTTTTTTGTTCTTCAATATATTCTCTAAAATCAATTAAGTTACTCATTCTAAACCCTCCATTTTTAATAGTTTAAGATTTCTTATTTTGTGACCATCATTTTTGAGGGTCACAAAAAATCAGTTAAACTGACCGACATTGTTTTCGGTCAGTCTGACACGATCCCTTTTGAGGCGACCGACAACAATGTCGGTCGCTATTCGATTTTGTGTATTGCTTTCATTCCCTCACACCTTCCTCATATTTTTAAAACTGACCACACATTTATAATTGTGTTCCTTTAGATTCCAATCATCTTCTGGTTCTGATATCGTGATATAAATAACTGCTGAAGCATCATTAACTTTGTTAACATTACCGATAAAATCACGTTTCCATCCTGCAACATCAGAACAAAGCACTGTGTCGCCTTTTTTAAAAATAGATTTCTTAGGGTTCTTAGGATTTTTAGTAGGAAGGTCTAATAAAAGACCTCCTTCCGCTATTTGATTGCTTCCTTTTTCAGATAATTTCATTGCTAATCCTCCTTGCTATCGTCTGACCATGCTGCCCAAAAATCGAAATTGTAACCTTCGTCTCTCGGATTATCATCCATACGAGTAGGGTCTCTGATTAGACATGTTTGCTTAATCACCTTTGGTTCATCCTCTAACTCTTCGATTATGTCCTCTGGTATTTCTATTGACTCAAGCTGTACATGCTCATCCTCGTCTGCTTCGTTATCCATTAGCCAATCTTTTTCCTCTTCATAGTCTTTCTCTGCTTCGAATAGGGTAGTTCTCCATCTCCCTGTATTTTTTGAACTTTCATATCTGTATAATTTCATTCTGATTCCTCCAGTAATTCGATTAAATCAATCTGGCCAGCTGGTTTAAAGTTCATCCATAAAACTTCCTCACGCTTAGAGCCTGCTTCGCCGTTGGTTGAAAAATATTCTTTATGCCATCCTTTTAACCATGAGTTGTACATATCATTTTCATATCCAGATAAAATCACATACCCTTTAAAATCTACAAGGCAGTCAAGCAGTGCTTCATGATCTGCATCCGTGTATTCATGTTTATAATGTCTTTTTGACCTTGTTTCTAATAAATACGGTGGATCAACATAAGTCAGAACGCCTTTACGGTTGTATCTATCTAGCAATTTAATAGCATCTTGATGTTCGATTTGAGCATCTTTCAAACGATTTGCAACATCCGCTACTCTAGTTCCAACCTCTCGCCATTCTTTTGTAGTATTAGGACCATTTGAATCAATTAACGAGCGCCAACCTGTAATGTCGCTCGTTTTCGCTCCGATTGCTTGCCAACATCGAATCATCAGCCTTCTTGCATCTTCCAAAGAATCAGAAGAAGTTTCATAGCTTGCCTTATATTCTTCCCTACTCAATGGAGTCAATTGTAATTTTTCAATTAACTCGTTCGGTTGCTCACGACATACTTTAAAAAAATTAACTATTCTGCTATCCATATCGTTGATTGTTTCAACTTTTACTTTTAATCTTTCTGCTAGCTCCTTTGCGGTTCCGATACCTAACAGCTCGTCGCCTTTATATACTGCATATTCCATTACTCCACCTTATTTCTTTAATTTTCAAGCCAATTATGCAATGGAACTTTCATTGTGCTTCCAGTGCTTTTCATTGATGCTTTACTAGTCATTTCTTGTTCGATTTTCCTATTTTTTTCTTGATCGAATTTATCGATTAAAGCTTGGGCATCTTCAACAGTTTTAACCCCTTGCATTTCCCAGCGTTTCATTGTGTTTTCAGCGTATTTGAAGTTGTCAGCTGAATACTCGGCGGCATTCTTTATCGCTAGACAAACGATTTCCTCTTGACCACCAAAATCATTTATCCACTCGGCGATGGATTGGGCGATGACTTGGTTCATTGGTTTTTTAGGAAAGGCTAACTCGTACATTTCACCTGCGCTAGTTGAATTTATATTTGATAAATTAGCTGTAGAAGAAGTAAAGACATTATTAACATTCTTCTTTTGTGTTAAGTTGTTGTTAACTTGCTGGTAACTTGATGTTAAAGTGCTGTTAACTTGTTGTGAGAACTCCTGTGAACTTTCTTCATCTTCCGACTTAGAAAACCAATCGTCCGTAAGGGTTACGACGGTAAATTTGCTGTTAACTTTCCTGTTAAGAATTCCCATTTTTTCAAATTTCTTTAAATAATTTTCCCACGTAGACTCAGATTTTTTTTCTTTAGCTGAAATCCCTTGATTAAGTTCTGCAGTTGCTTCTTTTCTTCCCCAAACTAGTTGATTAATATCTAACTGAACCTCTTGATTGCCAATAAAAATCTTACCCGGCTTAAATCTAGCTTTAAACATAAGATAGGACCAAAGCTTATAATAGTAAGGATTCTGGAAGACGATACTATCTTGCATTTTTCTATGAACTTGTATAAAACCTTCCACGTTTCAACCCTCCTATGCAATATAAACTGGCGTACCTGTGATAGCCTGTATTTCTTTTTTAAAACGTTCAGCATCTGAATTGCTGTCTGATAGATGAATCAACCAAACCTCTTGTAATTGACTAAAATCATTCGCTTTAATGAACGCTTTAACGTTTTCTAAAGAGAAGTGACTCTTTAATATCCTGTTTTTTAGAAAGGCACCAATACGCCCATTTTTCACATTCTCATTTAAAATATCTAAAGCATAATTACACTCGATCATTAAATGAGTGATCCCTTTAAATTTGTAACGTATATAATAAGTGTCTGTTGCAAACAATAATTTTTCGTTTGTTTTATTTGATTGAATTAGATAGCCTAAAGGCTCGCTCGCATCGTGTTCTGTTGGAAAAGGAATAATACTCCAATTTCCTATTTGCTTCTGTTTAAGTGGCTCTAAACAATGAACCCGATAACTTGGAAGCTTTAAAGTTTCTTGTGTTCCTTTACTAGTGAAAATATCAATACTAGTTGTTTTTAATAGCTCGTTAGCATATTTAGAGTGATCTCCATGTTCATGAGTGATTAAGCAGCCGTCTACCGACTGCCAATCACATT
>NZ_LT992558.1:2238920-2255356 GCF_900258435.1 Carnobacterium divergens
ACATCTGCTGCACCAAGTCGATTTAACAACCCAGCAGCAGGTAATACTGCGATTGGAAGCATTAACGCTTTCCCAATTTTTTGCATTTGATTTAACATAATTGTTTTCCTCCCCTAATTCCTATAAATGTGGAATAATGACATTGGCGATAAACGAGCCAATAAATAACGCAACAATACTTGTAATAATAGGAACAAAACGACGTCCGCCAAAGAATGCTAACCATTCTGGCAATTTAATATTGTAAAATTTATTGTACAAAGAACCTGCTACAATTCCCATCATTAACCCACAAAGAATAAAGAAGAATTGATCTGAACCCATTGAACCAAATAATTTAATTGGAGTTGTTACTAAAAAAGGAATTTTGGGATCAATTAAAACAGAAAAGGATGCTCCAAAAACCAAGTAACCGACAGCTCCAGCTAAAGCAGAAGCGCCACTGTGATCGAAACCAATCCCAGTTGCAATAGAAATCGCAACGATTAAAGGAAAAATCAACTTAAAGGCTCCATAAATTCCAGTAAAAGCTCCGATGCCAGTTAAACTCAATCCCCAAAACAAAACAAATACTATAAGAGCCATTGCAATATAAGAAAATCCGATGCCGTATCGTTTTCCTAAGTTTTCTTTCTTCATCCTAATTCCTCCAGAATATTTATTTTTAACTACAGCGTTTCACTTTCTTGCCGTTCCCCCTTTTTAATTCAATTGAACAAAAAAATTAGGCAAGGAAAAAGGAATGAACTTGAGTGCTCATCTCTTTTTCCTTGCCTAATTAAATAGTCACAAGAAATCGTTTTCATTTATTAACTACGGTCATCTTATCAGAAATAGAAAACGCTATCAATAATAAAATCGTTATTTTATAAAAAAACAGCACCCTAATGATTAGGATGCTGTTCAAGTTCTTTAGTTCATTTTTAACGTTTGTCCTACAAAAATCGTATCGCTTGTTAAGTTATTCCACGCTTTTAAGTTTGCTACGGATACACCATTTTTATTGGCAATCGCCCATAACGAATCGCCACTTACGACTTTATACGTTTTCGATTGATTGTTATTTGTCGATGGTTGACTTGAGTTATTAGTTGAACCACCTTTGATAGTTAGTTTTTGACCAACAAAAATTGTATCGGTTGTTAACTTGTTCCAGGCTTTTAAGTTTGCCACGGATACGCCGTTTTTATTCGCAATTGCCCATAGTGAATCGCCACTTACTACTGTATACGTTCCACTTGTTGTTGAGCCACTATTCGAGTTCCCTGCTGGCGGCGTTGTTGGATTTGTTGGTGCAGTGGTTGTGCCACCTTTAATGGTTAATTTTTGTCCAACAAAAATCGTATCGGTTGTTAAGTTATTCCACGCTTTTAAATTCGCTACAGATACGCCGTTTTTATTCGCAATTGCCCATAGTGAATCGCCACTTACTACTGTATACGTTCCACTTGTTGTTGAACCATTATTATTATTCCCTGCTGGCGGTGTTGTTGGATTTGTTGGTGCAGTAGTTGTGCCACCTTTAATGGTTAATTTTTGTCCTACAAAAATCGTATCGGTTGTTAAGTTATTCCACGCTTTTAAATTCGCTACGGATACGCCATTTTTATTCGCAATTGCCCACAGTGAATCGCCACTTACTACTGTATACGTTCCAGTTGTTGAACCTGCATTGCCATTATTATTACCAGTATTTTCGGTTGGAGGTGTTGTTGGCGGAGTTACTGTACCTGTACCGCCTTTAATAGTTAATTTTTGTCCTACAAAAATCATATCACTAGATAAGTTGTTCCATGCTTTTAAGTTTGCTACAGATACACCGTTTTTATTGGCAATTCCCCA
The DNA here is from genome assembly GCF_900258435.1 of Carnobacterium divergens. NCBI lineage: Bacteria > Bacillati > Bacillota > Bacilli > Lactobacillales > Carnobacteriaceae > Carnobacterium > Carnobacterium divergens. Next base: position 2,240,763 of record NZ_LT992558.1, read on the forward strand.
TAACGAATCACCTGATTTTACTGTATAGACTGAGCTATTGCCAGGATCTGGCGTTGGGTCTGGTGTTGGTGTTGGATCTGGCGCTGGAGTAGTTGTTGAACCACCTTTGACTTTTAATTGTTGTCCAACAAAAATCGTATCTGAACTTAGGTTGTTCATTGCTTTTAAATTCGCTACAGTTAAGCCAAATTGATTGGCAATGCCCCATAATGTATCCCCTGATTTAACGACATACGTTTGAGTATTTTCATTTGAACCGCCTGTATTACCACCCGTATTGCCATTTCCGCCTGTATTTTCGTTGCCACCAGTTCCAGGGGTTGTTGTTCCGCCTCCTGTACTGCCTGTATCGTATTGAGTTAGATTATTTGATTCAATAACACGATTCAATTTTGAAGCGTAAGATGTATCTGTTGCATAACGTCCTTGTAACCAAGCTGTTGCATCACGGTAAGAAGAAGTGTTGCTCTTCCAAGCACCAGAGTAATAATTATGATTCCAACTTGGTCCACCTTTGATTACTTGTGCGTAATCTTGTAAAGATTGGTGGTAAGATGGGTATTTTCTAAAATAATCGATAATTTCATAGTAATTGCCATGGCCATCGTCTTCCAATGTTTTCATCGCTACTGATTGACCATTATAATTCCCTTTGATTCCAAATAGGTTATAGTTTGGTGCTGAAGCTAGTGCACTTCCACCCCAAGCACTTTCTAAAATAGCTTGTGCAATCATAACAGATGCGTATAAATCATTTTCATTTGCAATTTGAGTTGCTGAATCTGAAATTGAAGCGATAAATGATTGTGGCGCCATACTGCGAGCCATCATCATTGTTTCTGCCGCCGCGTAGTTTGCAACTGGCGCTTGAACTTCCGTAATATCGGCTTCTTTTACTTCCTCTTTTGAAATTGGTTCTTCACTAGCATCTGGTGTTGCTGAAGAATCTGTTACTTGAGAAGAATCAGGTGTTTCAGTCGAAGTCCCTTCAGAAGATTCGCTACTTGTTGCTGAATCTGAATTGGCTGTATCTACTGAAGAAGTATCTGTATTTGTTGACTCTACAGCTGGCGCTTGAGCTTCCGTAACAGAATCTGTACCGTTGTTTAAGTTGCTTTCGATTGTTTTTTGACTGTTTCCTGCCAATTCATTTGCACTTGCAACTGCTGAAAAAGTCGGTAAAGCTAACGTACCCATAACTAAAGTAGTGCTAACAAAAGCCATTCCTTTTTTTACGACTACGCTGTTTTCTTTAAATTGTTCATGTTTTTTGATACTTTTCTCACCTGAAATACGCTCTTTTCTTGTTGTTTCCAAAGTAAACAACCTCCCTTTTTTCTTGCTTGATGTATGTTTCTAACTTTTTTTTATTAGACATGGATTATTTTTATAAATTCAATAAGTACTCTGTACATTATATCGTTCTTTTAAATTTTTTTAAAGAAATAACGTCAATTCTTTAAATTCTTAATAAACGACATCGTTTCGTAACATTTCTTTTAATAAAACACACTAAAAAAGCTCCACATTAAAATGAGGAGCATTTTTCTTTATTAAGTATTTAAGCCATTGCTGGTTCTACTAACCAATCGTTATCCAGTAAGTGTGAAAGTTTTTTATTAAAAGGAATCCAAATCCCTGCTTGCCAAATGTCTTTAATTGATTTCCAAAAAATAGGATCTCGTTTTTGTTTTTTCGTTACATTTATTTTAAGTAATTGTCCATCTTCAGTTTCAATTGTAATAGTTGGAAATGCCACTTCTTTAATTTGTGCACAACCAATTTCATTGATTAAATTGCTATCATCAAGTAACATATTTACACGCCCTTTCCTTATCTATCCTTACTTTACCAAACATTTATTAAGTAATTGATAAGAAAGTTTGTCTTTTTCATGATTTATTTGAAATCGGTTTCTAAGTTGGAGATGCTTCTACATTTTAAGTCCAACGCCACCTCATACTTTAGTCTTGTTTTTAGCTTACTACCTTGTAATAGATAGTAGTAGCCGTTATAGTTAATTTAGAAATTACAATGGTTGGCAGGTGAAAAAATGAACACTCAATTTAAAAAAGGAGTTTTAGGTTTATGTGTACTTGTTCTATTGAAAAAGAAAGATTGTTACGGCTATGAATTAGTCGAAACGATTTCTCAACATATTGAAATATCTGAAGGGACGATCTATCCCTTATTACGAAAATTAACAACCGATGGTATGTGCACGACTTATCTTCAAGAATCTAATGAAGGTCCTAGTCGAAAATACTACCATCTCACCGATTTAGGTATTACTTATTTAGAAAAACAATTAATTGATTGGCAGCACTTTGCAGATAGTGTTGAAACTATTATTAAATTAGGAGATGATTTGAACCATGAATAAAGAACATTTTATGATTGAATTAAAGTTAAGTCTACGTGACTTATCAGAAAACGACCGTCAAGACGTAATGAGCGACTACGTTGAACACTTTGAAAACGGCTTAGCTCAAGGAAAATCAGAAGAACAAATTGCTAAAGAACTAGGAAATCCTAAGCAAATTGCCAAAGAAATTTTGGCTATGTATGGCGTAGAACCTAAAGCAAAAGGCCCTGAATTTAGCCAAGGGGATTGGGTTGCCTTTGAAGCAAACCCAGCTTATCAAGAAAATCACTATTTACCAAAAGAAAATCACGACAGTCTTTTCAAACGCCTTATAAAAGGAACTGGCTTACTTTTCTTTAATCTCATTTTTGTCTTAGCTCCTGTCCTTACAATTCTAGGGATTCTTTTTGCTGGCTGGCTTGTAGCCATCACCTTTAGTTTATTGCCTCTAGCGGGTATTTATATGTTAATTACAGCTTTTTCAACTATTGCACTTTTCCAATTCGCCCTTACAATTGTTTTTTGTGGCGTCGGATTGCTATTAATTGCACTGGGTTACCCCCTCACTATCTTATTTGCTAAATTGATGAAACGATATGTTCTTTGGAACATTTATGTTGTTTTTGGAGGTACAAATCATGAAAACTAAATTAATTAAAACATTAGTCTTTACAGGAATCAGCTTAATTGTTGTAGGTGGGTTTGCAAGTACAATCACCTATCCTAAAGCGCAAAAACTTTCAACACTCAATCTAAAAAAAGACATCCCTGTTAATGGAAATAAAACGGTAATTGTTTCAGGCGATAGCTTAAATATCCAAGTCTTAGAATCTGCTGACCAACAGGTTCACGTTGAAATCAACGGAAAAAGTCCAGTTGCAAATAAATTTGAAATTAAAACAACTGAACGTGACAATGAATTAAAAATTGATTTAAAAGAACCTGCAACCAACCGTCAAAAAGTCCGTCTATTCTTTGATTTTGAAACTAAAAATGCAACTGTTTATTTACCAAAAAACATAAAAAATACTGAAATCAATACTAAATTTGGCACTATCTCAACTGAATCATTCAACGGCGATTCCTTGACGGTTAAGAGCAACGCTGGGGATATCAACTTGACTAACTTAAAAACAAAAACGCTAAATGCAGTAAATAATTTTGGGACTATTTCCCTTGCAAACTCTGTTATTGAAGATACGAAACTCAAAACGAATGCAGGAGAAATTTCCCTTTCTCGCCTGATTGGAAAAACAACAACAATCGACGCTTCTGCTGGAGATGTTTCCCTAAATCAAGTAACGGGTAAAATCAGCGCTAAAACAAATGCAGGTGGCATTGATTTATCAAATAAAAAAATCGATCAAGCCCTTGATTTCCAAACAAATTTTGGGGACATTTCCATCGAAACAGCAACACTTCCTACAGATGCCGTCATTCAGAGCTACCTTGATTTAGGAGATTTAACCATTTTTGGAAAAAATGAACCCAACGCTCGTTTTGGAGAAGGTAAAAATCAAATTAAATTGAAAACAAATGCTGGGAATATTCAAGTAGAACAAGAACAGGATTCTGATGATTCAACAATGAATGACATGCACGATTCAAACCATATGGATGATATGGATATGGATCATATGATGGACTCAGACAAAGATTTTTAGACAATTGACCACTTTTCCGTTAAACTAAAGAAGAACTCTTTTTAAGAGTTCTTTTTTAATTTTTAAACATAAGGAGTTTTTTATGACTACAAACAAACAATCAAAGACAACCATTTGGCTTTCTTTAAGCCTTCTATCCTTTGCTATCTTTTTAAGTATGGCTGTTGGAGTCGCAACAAATGCTCATTGGTTGCATCAATTTGATCAAAGCATTACACAACTTATCCGTGATCCGATTACGAGTAGCAAATCCGCTTATTTTATTTCAATCACAACGCTTGGAAATACGTCCTCGATCATTGGGATTGCGCTTATTTTTATTATGGGATGGGCAATCTACAAGAAAAGTATTTCTTACCCTAGTTGGCTAGTGTTAAATTTAGGAATTGGATCTGGTCTCTTAAATTTTACCGTTAAACAAATTTTTAGACGCCCTCGCCCAACCATTAAACATTTAGTTGAACAAGGTGGCTTTAGTTTTCCAAGTGGCCATTCGATGGGGTCAATGATTTTATTTTCAAGTATCGCATTTCTTTTAATCATCAGTATTCGACGAACGAGCATTAAATGGATAATTGCTCTAATAGCAACTTTCCTGATTCTTTCAGTTGGCATTAGTCGTATCTATGTTGGCGTTCATTTCCCTTCTGATGTACTTGGTGGATTTGCGCTAGGATTTGCTTGGATAGCCTTTGCTATTGCCTATTTCGATAAATGGATAAACTATGTCACAACCAAATTAAAACTCAAATAAAAAAATCTCCCGAGGGAGATTTTTTTATTTGACACGTTTCTGTGTTCGTTGTTGAAAGACTAAACTGACTACAGCCAATCCCAATAGTACAAAAATGCAGATAAATAAACTTGTTATTCCGCCAAAAGACGTGACAACAATTGCCCCTAAAATAGGAGCTAACATTCTGGCAGCAGTTGCTGTTCCATTGACTAAGCCTTGGTAAAGTCCTGCTTGACCAACTGGTGCTAATTGATACGCAATTGTTGGAATAGCAGGCCAGGCAAACATTTCACCTAATGTTAGTAAAATCATTCCAAGTAAGAAGCCTGAATAGTCCGTCGCATTCATTGCAAATAAGAATGAACAGGCAAATAAGCCGATTCCAATATAAATTTGCAGACTTAATTTTTCTTTAAATCTAGCAACTAAAGGAATAATGACCACTTGCCCTAATAAAATTAAAGAACCATTGATACTCCATAAATTCCCATACTGAGCATTGCTTACGCCTTTTACATGCGTCATATATGTCGATAAATTTGACTGCCACTGCACATGAGGCAACTGACAAAAAAGATAAGTTGCCAATAGCAATGAAAAGGACAATAAGCCAATTTTAGTCGCTTTTCCACGTTTTCCATCTACAGTGTGGTGTTTCGTTTCCCCTATAACCTTTTCTGATTTCCAATCAATTTTTCTAAAATAGCAAACAAAAAATAATGCGTAAATAATTGCAAAAACAAAGGAACCTGTGTATACATTTTCCAATCCCTTTTTTGCTAATATTCCAGCTAAAAAGGGTCCAACAGCAACGCCAACATTTTGAGCCACATAAATCGTATTAAAACCTGTACGTCCTCCAGTAGGATGAGTTAAGCCAGCCGCTGTATAAAGACCTGCAAAAACCATTCCCATCGCAATACTAATAGCCCATATATTATAAATAAAAGCAGGCGAACCATGGAATAAAAACAAAGAACCTGTTGTGATTACTAAAATCCCCGTTCCAATTGCTAGTGAAATATAACCTGATAAGCGATCAAAAATGATTCCTCCAATAATACTTCCAATAATACCAATTCCCGAATTCACCAACAATACTTGGCCAGCTGCTGTATCAGACATACCCAAATTTTGTGTCATGTAAATCATATTAAAGGGCCAAATAAAAGACAAGCCCGTGTACAATAAAACCATTCCTACCGCTACAATCCATAAATCTTTTGGTAGCTTTGACTTAAAAGTCATTCCATTCACTCCTTCTTCCTTAAACTCCCTAGCTTTGTTGCCAGATAGACCTATTTAGTTTACACTATCTTTATTTCGGTTAAATGAGAATTGGATAAGAAAAATAAAATTAAACTTACTTTACTTCTATGTATAAAAAAAGCAAAAGAACAGACAAATTGTCCTTTTGCTTCCACAATTAAATAATGCTAAATTGTTTGTTTTTTAATTGAATGCAAACATCACTTTCCTTTGCAACTTCTTGCTCATGAGTGACCAATATAATGCATTTATTTTCTTTGTGAGCTAACTCTTGAAACAATCGGATAATGTCTCTTGATGTTTCTTCATCTAAATTTCCCGTTGGTTCATCCGCTACAATAAATTTTGTGTCACAACACATCGCCCGCACAATCGCAATCCGTTGCTGCTGCCCTCCTGACAAATGCATCACATTTTTTTTCGCTAAAGCTTCATCAATTCCCACTCTTTTCAGCATTTGCAATGCATAATTTTTTTTATCACGTTCCTTAGATTTTGTAATTTCCATTGCTGTCACTATATTTTCTAGTGCTGTCATATAAGGCAATAAATTGTAAGCTTGAAAAACAATCGATACTTTTTGATTGCGGAAATTGGTTAATCCCATTTTATTGATGGCTTTTCCTTCATAGAGAATTTCGCCTTCTTTAGGTTTATCTAAGCCAGATATCAATGATAAAAAAGTTGTTTTTCCTGAACCACTACTCCCTAAAATACTATAAAGGACGCCTTGATCGAATGTCAAATTAACATGTTGATATAACGGTGTCGCTCCCTTATCATACCAGTAGCCAATATTTTTAGCTGTAATCATCAAATCCCTCTTTTCTCTTATTTTTTATTACAATTACATCGTTAAAATTTTCTTAGGTTGTAAACGAATCACACCTGCTGAAGCAAGTAATACAGATAAGAAGCAGATACCCAAACCAATACCGCCTAATTTCACTAAGTCCCTCGTCGATACAAAGACATCCAATTCATCAATTTGTTTTTGTTCCGCTGAACTACTTGCTCCAAAATTGCGAACAGATTGTCCAAAGCCGCCGCCACCAGGTCCACCACCAGCATCATTTCCTGGGCCTTTTCCATTTGATTCCGTTGCAGTCGTTTCACTACTTGCCGTTGTTTGTTGATCTAACAATTGTTGACCAACCACATTTCCTACATACTTCCCACTCACACCAGCAATTCCCATCGCAAGTATAAAAATTAGCAATATCTCAATAAAAAATTGGGCCATTAATTTCCAACGTTTTTCACCTAATGATAAAAGAACCCCCATTTCATATTTACGTTCGCGAATCGTCATCATAATAATTAAGGCTAAAATAATGACCCCAGCAACTGAAACTAAAATGACAATTTTTTTAGCAAAGCTTGATACATTTTCAATGGGTTGAATCATTTGTTCATATACAGCTGTATCTGTTTGCAACGCATACGTGTCCATATCTAAGCCGGTTTTTTCAGCCGCTTTTACAAAATTAGCCACATTTTCAGGGTCATCTAATTGGTACACAACAGAATCAACTGCATTCGCGTACGTGTCCCCTTTTAACGTATTGGCAAATGTATACGGAACATATAATTGATTTGATGCATTTAGAAAACTAAAGTTAGAGGCCATCGCATCATCACTAGCTGTTGTAGTATAAATCCCTTGAATCGTTAACTCATAAGTTTTTGTGCTATCCGTAGGGTTAGAAATGGTCACTTTATCGCCTACAGATAAACTATTGGCTTCAGCTAAACTTTGTTCTAACAAGACAACATTTTGATCCTTATCTTTTTCTGTGATGGCCTCTCCTTCTACTAATTTATTCGTGCCGTCTGTGAAGCCACTTAACGTTTCAGTCGACAAAATACCCATCACACTTAAATCACCCTGCGCATTTCCTTTACCAAATGGATTTCCGCCCTCTTCAGACCCACCAGGTCCACCTTGATTAGTGCTTTCTTCACTTGTTGTATCCGTTGTATCTGTTGACGTAATCGGATCAAAGGATTCCGCACCAGCCGATGTCGTTGAAATAAAATTATAAGAAGCTACATGATCTAGGGCTGCAATTTTTTTAGCTGCTTCTAAATCAACAGGTGTCGATTGATACGATCCAGGATCAGGTCTTTTCCCTCCTTCGTCTTCCGCACTACTTGAATCCGTATTTTCAGTTGGTTTTTGAAGTGTTTTTTCTCGATCAACAGCTAAAGTAACCGATCCTCCCATTGATTTTCGAGCTTCTTCTGTCGCTTTGTTAGAAGCGCTTTGAATGGTGATACCTGCTAATACAAAAATCAAAATAACAGAAAACACTAATAATAATAAAAATGAGCGGCCTTTCTTTGCTTTAGTACTTAAAAACGCACGTTTAATAAAGTTCATTTAAAATCCTCCTTGTCTATACGTTGTACAACCTTCTTTGTGTTTCGATTGTCATAAGAAGATTATGCCTAATCAACCTTAAATGAACCTTAAAAATTTTATCGTAATTTTAGTCACATATTAGCCTATTCATGTTACACTAAAAAACGAGGTGAAAAATATGACTACATTTCAATATACGAAAGATCCAAACAAGCGTTACCATACTTGGAATTACGCTTTACGCCAACAATTTGGTGAAAAAGTTTTTAAAGTTCCACTAGACGGTGGATTTGATTGCCCTAATCGTGATGGCACGGTGGCACATGGTGGTTGTACTTTTTGCAGTGTTTCTGGGTCTGGTGATTTTGCAGGTGACCGCATCGATCCCCTGCCGATTCAATTTCAAAAAGAAGTTCAAATGATGCATCAAAAATGGCCAAACGTAACCAAATACATTGCCTATTTTCAAAATTTTACGAATACTCACGCCCCTGTCGAAGAACTGCGTCACAAATTTGAACAAGTGGTCAACGAACAAGGGGTCGTTGGAATTCAGATTGCCACACGCCCAGATTGCTTACCAGATGATGTAGTTGATTATCTAGCCGAACTCAATCAACGCTATTATTTATGGGTAGAGCTTGGTTTACAAACCATTCATGAAGAGACGAGTCAATTGATCAATCGTGCACATGACTATCAAACCTATTTGACAGGTGTCGAAAAGTTACGCAAACATAACATTAATGTCTGTACTCATTTAATTAACGGATTGCCTGGTGAATCCGTCGAGATGATGTTAGAAAGTACCCGCCGAATGATTCTAGACTCCGATATTCAAGGAGTTAAACTTCATCTATTGCATTTAATGAAAAACACAAAAATGGTTCGAGATTATCATGAAGGCCGTTTAGAATTAATGGATCAAGATACTTATGTACATCTAATTTGCGATCAATTAGAGATGATTCCTCCTGAAATTATTATTCACCGCCTAACAGGAGATGCACCTCGTGACACAATCATCGGTCCAATGTGGAGTTTAAAAAAATGGGAAGTTCTTAATGCAATCGATCATGAAATGAAGCAACGAAATACTTTCCAAGGAGCCAAAAATAGTCGAAACTAAGGAGGAAATCTCATGCTAAAACGAGCAATGGACTATAGTCATCAACTGTTAAAGGAAGTCATCACAACAGGTGATAAGGTGGTAGATGCAACGGTTGGCAATGGCGGCGATACTGTTTTACTTGCTACCTTAGTAGGAGAATCAGGGGTTGTCTACGGATTTGATATTCAAAAGCAAGCCATCGAAACAACTAAACAAAAATTACTGCTAACAGGTCTGTCTCAGCAAGTTCAATTATTTCAACAAGGACACGAAACCGTTGGGGATGTTCTCCCTGAAAGCGAAGAAATCAGTGCTGCAATCTTTAATTTAGGCTATTTGCCTCAAAGCGATAAATCAATCATTACAAAGGGTGAAACAACTTTAACAGCAATCCAGTCATTGCTGCCTCATTTACGCAAAGGAGGCCGTTTGATTCTCGTTGTCTATTACGGTCACGATGGTGGACTAACTGAAAAAGAAGCCGTTTTAGAATATGTCACCACACTTCCACAAGAAGAATGCAATGTCTTACGCTATGAATTTATTAATCAAAAAAATGATCCCCCTTTTGTAATTGCAATTGAAAAAAAATAAAAAAGTCGTTGCCTCCTTTTTAAAAGGAGAGCAACGACTTTTTTAAATTTTAGGCATTTTTTTGTGATCAAATTGATTGATAACAAAGGCTAAAATTACTGCGATAAAGGCTCCAAGGAACACTCCTTGTAATCCATCAAATAAAATTTCTCTTAAAGTAGGCAAGATTTTTGGATCTAAGCTAACTGCCGTTAATGGATTAATTAATTTATTCATCATTTTTTCATTAATACCGCTCACTGTTTCAGCTGAAATATGTTTGGCAATATTGCTATTTAAAATAATGCCATAAATTGAAATCATAATGGTTTGCCCTAAAATTCTAAACAAGGTGTTTGATGATGTTGCTACACCAATTTGATTTTTAGGCACTACATTTTGGGCGGTAACCGTAGTGGTGGTAATGGTAATTCCCATCCCAATCCCAATAATCGCTGTCACTAGTAAGAAGAGGACAAATGGTGCTGAAATTGGCAATAACAACATAAAGGCTCCACTAAATGCGACAATAATTAGACTTCCTGTTAATATCCATTTCACAGGGTATTTCAAAATAACACGTCCCGCAATAAAAGAACCCATTACCCATGTTAAAGACATTGGTGTAATAGCAAATCCTCCCATCGCCGCTTTCATTCCTAAAATCCCTTGCATCCACATTGGAATATAAACATCAACTGCGATTAAGAAACCACTCACCAATGCTGCAACCACGTTTTGAATGACAAAAGTTCGATTGTTAAACAAACTTAATGGGATAATTGGATCTGCTGCACGCTTTTCAGCAACTACAAACAAAGCAAACATGATAATTGAAACTAGAAAAGCACCAATTAGCTTAAGCGAAATACTCGGATTTTCTCCTAAAATTTGGAAGCCATAAAGTAAAAACAATAACGCTCCCATTAAGGTTAAACACCCAAAATAGTCAATTGGTTTTTTCTCAAAATGATATTCTTCATGTAAAAATAAACTCACTAATAAAATGGTTAATAACCCTACTGGAACATTAATATAAAAAATCCAATGCCAGCTCAAGTGATCTACAATAAAACCACCTAATAAAGGACCAAATATCCCTGCTACTCCCCATGCTGCACCGTTCATTCCTAAAACTTTAGCACGTTTTTCATAAGGGTAGATATCCGCAATAATGGTAAATGCAACTGGCATAATCGCCCCTGCTCCAATTCCTTGAATTGCTCTAAAGATAATTAATTGCGTCATGGTTTGAGAAAGTCCACATAACGCTGACCCCATAATAAAGATAATTGCTCCAATAATAAAAATTGGCTTACGCCCAATCATATCTGATAATTTACCATAAACAGGTGTCATCATAGCACTTGTTAATAAATAAATTGAAAATACCCAGTTCATTAATGCCATGCCTTCAAGACTTCCAATAATTGTCGGCATCGCAGTTGAGACAATCGTACCTTCAACAGCTGTCATAAAGGTCGCAACAAAAATAGCAATTGTTACCAACACAACATTTGTTTGTTTTTTACTTTTCTCCATTTTTACCCTTCTTTCTTTTAAAAATTAAACTTAGAACAACGTAGAAAAAGATTTCGTTCTCTAAAGCTCTAATAAACTTAATTTTTTTTGCAAAAAACAGCCTCTATCCTTTTGCCTGATAGAGACCGCCTCTTTATTACTTATTCCGTAACGCTTGCTTTTAATGCATCGATTTTATCTAACTGTTCCCATGGCAATTCAATGTCTGTTCGACCAAAATGACCATAAGCTGCAGTTTGTTGATAAATAGGTCTTCTTAAATCAAGCATCTCAATGATTCCAGCTGGACGTAAATCAAAGTTTTTACGAACGGCTTCTATCAACTTGCTTTCTAAGACTTTTCCAGTACCAAAGGTATCAATTGCAATGGATACAGGCTGAGCGACTCCAATCGCATAGGCTAATTGAACTTCACATTTATCAGCCAATTTCGCTGCAACAATATTTTTAGCAATGTAACGTGCTGCATAGCTGGCCGAGCGATCTACTTTTGTTGGATCTTTCCCAGAAAATGCTCCTCCACCATGACGCGCATAACCGCCATAGGTGTCAACAATGATTTTTCGACCTGTTAAACCAGAATCGCCTTGAGGTCCACCAATGACAAAGCGTCCCGTTGGGTTAATAAAATATTTCGTTTCATTGTCTAGCAATTCAGGTGGAATAACAGCCTTGATAACGTGTTCCTTAATGTCAGACTGTAATTCCTCCAAAGTCGTATCTGGGTGGTGCTGCGTGCTGATAACGATTGTATCCACACGTAATGGCAATCCCTTTTCATCATATTCAATTGTAACCTGAGATTTTGCATCCGGTCGCAAGTAATTTAATAATCCTTCTTTTCTAACATCCGCTAATCGTTTCGTTAAACGATGGCTTAGCGCAATTGGTAAGGGCATTAATTCTGGTGTTTCATTAATGGCAAACCCAAACATTAACCCTTGATCTCCTGCTCCGATTTGATCTAATGCATCTTCATCCTTCGATTTAAACTCTAAAGAATCATCTACACCTTGAGCAATATCACTTGATTGCTCATCGATTGCTACCATTACAGCACAAGTATCGGCATCGAAACCAAATTTTGCTCTCGTATAACCGATTTTGCGAATTGTCTCCCTGACAACTTTTTGGATATCTACATATGTTGTGGTAGAAATCTCTCCAACAACCAGCACTAATCCAGTTGTTACCGTTGTTTCACACGCTACACGTGCCAGCGGATCTTTCGCTAAAATTGCATCCAAAATCCCATCGCTGATTTGATCGGCGATTTTATCCGGATGTCCCTCTGATACAGACTCAGAAGTAAAAAGTCGTCTTTCTGTCATAATAATTGTTCCCCCTTTGATAGTTTCGGTTACAAGGCTTCTTCACAAATGTGAATCCTTTCGGGAATCCAGTAACTATGTCATTATAACAGATTTCTTTCTTTTTTTCTTCCTTATTTTACTCATTAATAAAAATCCAACAAAAAGAAGATTGACTTATCTTTAAACTTACCTTACCATAAACATACATTCATAATATAAAAGGCAGATGACCTATGTTAAAAAAAATACTAATTGGCTTTGTTCAATTTTATCAAAAATTTATATCGCCGATGTTTCCTCCAAGTTGTCGTTATACTCCAACTTGTTCAAGCTATATGATACAATCCATCGAACGTTTTGGTGCAATTAAAGGAACTGGAATGGGAATTTGGCGAATTTTACGTTGCCATCCATTTGTTAAAGGTGGCTACGACCCTGTTCCCGAGAAAAAAAATCATCACCATTGATTAATTTAAACTCTTTTTACTGTATACTCCTTCTTTTTTTGGTAAAATAGAAGGAACCTACTTAAAAGGAGTTTTTTTCGTTGATTCAAATGACACAACAGACTATGCGTAAACTATTTTTCAATCCACTATTTCTTATTTTTGTATCTCCCTTAACTTTAATTTTATTGGGAACCGTACTTTCTATTCAATATAGTAGCATCACAATTACTTCCTTTTTACTACTTTATCTATTTGTTCTTTTGAACCAATTTCTAGAAAAAATACTTGCCTATCACAAAAAAGAAAAACAAAAATTAAGACTACTTCCTATTATTCTTTTCGAACTTTTAAATGTACTAAGTATTCTTTATCTAACACTTTCTAGTAATTTTTTAATTGGTATTTTATTACTGCTTTACAGTTTAGTTATACATCTTCAATACATTCCGTATAATCTAAGCTTAAGCCTTTATTCTTTAATTTTAACTACCCTTTTTAAAGGAGGAATTTTAACTTACCTCAGTTTTTATATTCAAACAGGTTTCATTTCTAGAGAACTTTACTTTTGGAGTTTTCCATTAATAGCTTTATATGCATTTATTGGTTATTATAAACAATTACTTGAACTCAACATAGAATCCCGCTATCTTGCAAAAAAAGACTTCCTAACGTTGAATGTACTCTTACTCAGTATCTATATAGTTCCCTTTTTAAGTCTTTATGTACCTCACTACATTGAAAATTGGATTTTTCTCTTATTGCTAAGTAGCCCACTAGCTATTACACTCATACTTCTATTAAAAGAAAAAAAAGCGGCATATTCTACTAGCATTAAAATGAAACAGATCAATTTATTTCAAATAGTATTTATTAGTTTACTCAGTATTATAGCTCTTATTAAAGTACTTTCATCTAATTAAAAATAAACTACCCAAAAAGCATTATTGAGAATTTTCTCTTTTATGCTTTTTTAAGTAGTTTATTTTATAAAAAAAAAGCCTTCTGATTAACAGAAGACTCAATGACCCGTACGGGAATCGAACCCGTGATACCGCCGTGAAAGGGCGGTGTCTTAACCGCTTGACCAACGGGCCTTTTTATTAAAATTAAAAATACGGAGAAGGAGGGATTTGAACCCTCGCGCCGCGTTAACGACCTACACCCTTAGCAGGGGCGCCTCTTCAGCCACTTGAGTACTTCCCCAATC
>NZ_LT992558.1:2255456-2274842 GCF_900258435.1 Carnobacterium divergens
ATATCATTCAACGCGTTATTTTTCTTTTTTAATTCTGCTTGGTACTGTGATAATGAAATAAAACGATCACCAATTGTCAGTTCAGACGTTTCTACATCAATGATATCAATTGTAATTCCGACTACTCGTAACTCATCGTCAATTCCCATAACAGTATTTTTCAAGAAATAATAGTTGGCTACTTCAAATCTTCGGATATCCATATCAATCAATGATAAATCAACCGCTGCTATGCTGTATTGCGTTTTCGCTGATTTCTGTTCGTCTAGGTATTGTTGACCTTTTGACTTCAAAATTAGAGGTTGTGTGACGTCTGACCATTCAACTGCTTTTTCAATTATTCCAAACTCTTTTATTAACTCATCAGAAGCGCTCAAATACTCTCGTCCATTATTAACGCTTGCGATTGTCAATCGTGGCTGTGAAGCATCTGCGTTGCCTTCTTCTTCGCCTTCTAAACGTTCTCCTCTTGGATATATCCTTGTGACTATTTCAGTTGGATCAACAATCTTAGTAATTGAAATTAAATTTTTAGATAATTCAATTGTCGTATCAGTATGTTCTCCAATTTCCGTCACGTAATCAATATAATTCACGCCATTTACTTCTCGAATTCTTAATTCCCCGCCTAGACGACTAATCAACTTATCCTGTATTGTGTCCCATGTGGTGGCCAAATCATCTATATAACGATAAACATTATCAGTGTTGTTCGTAACCGTTACGATACCAACAATAAATCGCTTATGTTCTTCCGCCTGCGAATTATGCACATCAATTAGATATCTAAAAATTTGTTCAGGTGTTGTGTTTTGGATTTTTGCATACTTCTGAACAGTGTCTTGTAAATAACTTAAATCCGAAGCACAAGTATAGCTACAGTTAAAACCTCCACTTGATTCCATCTGATCCGTCGGAATAAAAACTCTACCTTTAAAAATATTTTTATTTAATTGACTATCAAAAACTCTTATAAGCGTGGTCAGCGGTTTAATTTTTCCAAAGGCTGGGTTATTTGGTAAAAAAGATAAATTAAAGCTATCAAATGTATTGATACCTTTTTTTACGCTCCCTTTATCCAATTTCAAGTCATTAGAAAAAGGCGAATGAATTTCTAACTCATCGCCTTTAGGTCCATCCTTAATTAAGACTTGATACATTAAATCACTTCCTTGTGAAACTTAAACTCGATTGTTCCGTTGCCGATAACTTTGAACTCATTAATACCCGGCAATAAATAGAATCCTGTCACTTTATTTTCTCCAGCAAGAACTTTGTAGTTTTTGCCTTTGAACTGGACCTCCATTTCAGAAGTTGCTACAACCACTGGTGCCAAATTAGACATGCCAATGTTATATAAAGTAATCTGTTTAGATCCCTTAATATCATGTTTAACAATTTGAGCTATATCTAATTCAAAATTAAAAGTATCCCATATGTCGTTACCCTCTTGCAATTCGTGTATTCTAAAAGGGTAACATTGGAACTCAACTGTTAACTTCCCTCTGAACCGCAATTCTTCAAAGTCTGGCTTCTTTTGCACCTCACCAAGATAATAATATTCTTTCATGATATCGTCATAAAGAGGAATCTTTTGACTAGGTTCCATTAGCCAAGCTAAAACTTTAGTCCATTGAATATACATCGCTTCTCTGGTCCATAAATTACGATCAACAATATTAAATTCAATAGTAAATGTCCTTTCTTGATAGTTTTGAGTCCCGTAAACTAATGAGAAATCATAGACAACATTGGAATGAGGGATACTTTGTAATGTTTTTATTTTTTCGGGAAACGTTATTTGTTTAGTTAAGACATCCAGACCAAATTCTCCCGAATGTTTACCGTTAAAAAAGATCCCATAATCATATAAATTTTTCATCATTGCATTTCTAACCCCCATCCACCTAATTTAGTACGTTGCATTTGAATGGCATCGCCCGTTGGAGCTAGCTCTTCTGACATTCTTCGACCATTCACATTAAAAGCAAAATCTTTTTCAGCAATAACACCTAACAGTCTAACCACTTCTTTATTAGTGTCTGATAGTCTTTTTATTGATTTCTTAGATCCGGAACTAGACGAAACGCTACCAGTTGGAATAGAAACACTTCCAATTGCTTGCTCTGCTCTTAATCTAGGCATTGCGAAAGTTTCAGCTGTTGGCATTACGGGCATTGCAAAAGCACTTCTTGCCACAACTGGACTTGAAAAAGTAGAAGGAGCTTCTGGTCCAATTGCTTGAACACTGAATGATTTAGTGAATGGATTGACTTTATCAATCGCTCCACCGATCGCTTTTCCTATATTCCCTATCCCATCCATTAACCCCTGCGCTAGCTGTTTCCCTCTTTCAAACAATCCATATCCAGGAATACCTTCTAAAATAGCTTTGAGTAAATCTTCTGCTGCTGTTTTCAAATCTTCTCTATTATCCCTAATTGATTTAGCTAATCCATTCATTAGAGCAATTGCTGCTTTAGCCATCCTGTCTGAAATATCAATAATAGCCTGCACTAAATTATCTACCACATCCATTGCAGCGCTAGCTAATCTAGGGATTGCTTCCCCAATACCTTGAATAAACGCAACAATAACATCTACTGCCGAATTTATAATTTTTGGTAAATTATTTGCAATTCCTTGTAAAAATGCCACGATTACATCAACGGCGGCATTAATAATCCCTGGTAAATTTAGAGCAATACCTTGCAACCATGCGATTATTAAATTTGCACCACTAGTTATAATATCGGGCAATTTAGCTGTAACAGCATCTAAAAAAGCAATAATCAATGTCATTGTTGTTGTCACTATTTCCGGCAACCTTTCAATCATTCCGTTTAAAAATGCCATTAATAGATCAACACCGGAATTTAATATTCTTGGGAGATTTTCAGTAATTCCAGTTAAAAAAGTGACTATCAAATTACTTACTGCCGTAATGTATCTCGGTAAACCTTTTGTAATTCCATCAATCACCGCTGAAATTAAATTCAATCCAGCCGTCACAATATCCGGTAATGCTTTTGTTAATGCTAAAAGAATATCAACAACTAATTTTCCAAAAGCTTTGATAATCGGTGGCATTTCTTTAGATAGTGAAGCTAAAAAAGTAACCATTATTGCTGAAGCACACGCTGCAATGAGGGGAATTAAAACTAAAATAGCTTGAGTGATTGCTAATATTAATGCACCCGCAGCTTTTGCTACTCCTGGTATTCCTTTTGCTAAACCTGTCATTAATCCGGAAACGATTAATAAACCCGCTTCGATAAT
The DNA here is from genome assembly GCF_900258435.1 of Carnobacterium divergens. Classification (NCBI taxonomy): domain Bacteria; kingdom Bacillati; phylum Bacillota; class Bacilli; order Lactobacillales; family Carnobacteriaceae; genus Carnobacterium; species Carnobacterium divergens. The sequence continues at coordinate 2,258,736 of NZ_LT992558.1, forward strand.
ACCTGGCAATGCTTTAGCAATACCTTGTCCGATACCTTTTACCATTTTGCCTATTGCGCTGCCAATTCTAGGTGCTGCTTTAGCGATATTATCAGCAAATTCATCTACTTTGTTTAGCATTTTATCCATATCAGCAAATAAGCCGGCACCTGCAAAGGCTGCAGACACAAGCGCAATAATTTTTATCAACAATCCGAACGGTCCCAACAATGAAGTTAATCCTACTTTCAACAAACTTAACGCTCCGGATCCCATACTGAAACTTTTAAACAATCCCAATACCATAGTGCCTATTGAACTGAAAGGGTTAGCAAGTTTTAAAACGCTCAATCCCAAACCGCCAACCGCTTGAATGATAGGGCCGATTAAACCTGGCAATGCTGAAAAAGCACCCGGTACTTTTATTAACGAAAAAACTTTGCTTAATCCCAATATTCCTGTTTTTAATCTCAGTATCGGAAATGCTATTGCAGCTATTGTCAAACCAAGTTTTACGAAACTTGATCCACTAAAATCAAAACCTTTAATAAAGTTTTTCAACCCGGTAAAAGCTTCTTTGATTAAATCAACGCCTTTAGTGATAGCAATAACAACATCAACTGGGAGAATTTTCATCATTGAAAGCATCCCGTTTTCATAATCTCCTGCAAATAGGTCTTTAATTCCATCAGTTACTACTTTTAAGCCACTAAATGCACTGACTGCATTGTCTTTTAACGTTTTCAATGCTCTAGCTAAAATTAAAATATTATCCCATGCTTTAAAAGAAAATAATAAGGTGAACTGCTGACCTAAATCAGCAATTGCTTTACTAGGTCCATTTGTAACCATTTCTTTTATAGTCATAAAGGCTAGCTTAATACCTTCTTTTAAATCGCTTAATTTAGCTGTAAATTTAATAAAATTGTCCCATAATTCAGCAGGAAACAGTTTTATAAATTGTTCTCTTAGTTCTGCAATCTTTTCACCCGGTCCATTCGTGACCATTTCAATTAAGGCTTGCCCCATTAGTTTTGCACCGTCAATAACCTTCATCATCGGAGCAACTAATTTATCAACTACACTTCTAAATGTTTCTGATTTTTGATAAGCAGTATAGAAGGCGATTCCTAAACCAACTAATACAGCAGCTAAAGCTAGTATAGGATGTCCTAATACCGCTACTTTTAAAACATCAAAAGCTTGGCTTAACCCTTTAACCCACTTAACAACATCTTGAATTTTTGACATGACCGACATTCCAGTAGCAAAAGTTAAAAATGCAGCACCTACAGCTAGTACAACTGGCACTAATGGTTTTAAGGTCTTGACTAAGTTAGCGATAAAAGCGATGACTGGCGGAATTTTTTCAGCTATTTTTGTTAAAGTATCTTCAAATACTGTACCTACTTGCGCCACCATTGCTCTCATGTTGCTTAAACCGGCACTTTGTAAACCTGCATCAATTGCTTGGATAATCGCCACAACCCCACGAGTAACCGCTGCTTTCATGTTTGTAAATACAGCGCCCCATGTTGCCCCGGCATCCCTTGCAGCACCTGCAATTTTAGTAACGCCATTCGTACCTTCCTCAAATGCAGTAGAAACAACATCTACGAAATCAGTAGCACTGATAGAACCTTTAGAAAGTTCCTCTTGTACGGTTTCAACTGATTTTCCTGTTGCTTTTGCATACGTTCCAACTCCATCAATACCGGCATCGGTTAACCTATCCATCTGATCCATTGATACTTTGCCTTTAGAAAGCATTTTTCCTAAAGCATCTGAAACATTTTCAAGCTGTTCTTTTGATCCATCACCATAAAAGGCAACCGCATCACCGAACGCTTGGAAATACTTTGTTGCTTTTGGAATTTCTACACCACGAGTAACAAATCCTTGAACCGCTTTTGCAGCAGTATCAAGACCAAATGCAGTCCCTTTTGTTACTACTTTCAAATCACTTAATACATTATTGGCAACGTTCGTATCACCAGTTAAAGCCTTCATAACACGTTGAAAAGACTCCATTGTATCAATACGGCCAAATGCCGATTGAATGGAGCCTTTTATCATATCAATTGCTTTACCTGCTACTTGCACTAAACCTAAAGCACTAGCAATTTTCCCAATACCAATGCTTCCTTGTTCACCGCTCTTACTTATTCCGGATATTTTACTATCTAAAGAATCAACATCACTTTCAGCCTTGCTGGTGTTCAGTTCAACATCAATAATTACATTCCCATCACTCAATTAATTCACCACTCTTTCTTTGTTGTTTGGCGAACCACTCCCTTTTTTGTTTAATGTCCATTTCTTCAAATTCAATAGCTTGTTGTGACGATTTAAGCGCATATGCTTTTTTTGCCTTTTTTAAAGCTGTTTTTTGTTCTGAAGTCATATCGTCTGTTTCTTTCATCTGACGAATTTCAATCACTTTTTTAAACTTTGTTTCATCAGATAAAGAAACTAAAAGAGCGTTAAACTTGTCCCAATGCAAATTGCCTCTTGATTCGATTAAATCAATTTTGTAATCCTTATAGAAGCTAGCAAAAATATAAGGTGCATCTTCAGTTAAGTTATAATCTTCTTTTTTTATTTCTTCATGAATCACATTACCTTTTAGATCAAATTCTTTTTCTGCTTCAACTTCATTAGCAAACGAATTAGTTATTCGTTCAGTAATTTTAAGATACAAATCAATTTTATCTTGATCGTTTAAATCAAGAATTTCATCTTCTGAAAGCCCCGCAATCCCCATGAGAACACCGGCGAACTTATAGCCTTCTTCTAAATCATCATCTTGAAACATTTCAAAGATTCTAAGAACGGTCGAAAAATCTAAATCAAGAGGATAGGTAACGCCATTTAACTCAATATCGTTATTTATTCCAAACGCTAGTGAGATCATTTGCTATCACTTCTTTTTGTCAGCAATGTATTTATTTAATTTGGTTTTTTGCTTATAGTTTTTAATGGCTTCCATTGCAACTAGAAAAGCTTCTAAAACTGCATCTGAATCTCCACCAGCTTTTTCGTGTAATTTCTCAAAAGCACCATCGCCTAAAGCACAATCAACTGTTTCAGTCACAAGGTCGCTAACCTCGGTTACTGTTTTACTAAGAGACTCAATAAATTTATCTTGTTCTTTAGAATAATCAGTATCTTTATTAGCATCGATTTTATCTTGTAGTTTTTTGCTATCTTTTTGAAACTTTTCAAGTTCTTTTTGCTTATCCATTAGTTCTGCATACTTTTCATAATATTTTGTTTGTTGTGCATCACTAGTTGAAAATTTGAAATCAATACCACCTATTCTCAATGGAATAAATCCACTTCCTAATTGAATTTCAATAGGTTTATTCATTTGTTTTGTCATGTTTTTTCCTCCTAATTTAAAATAAAAAAGCCCTCAAATGAGAGCTTTAATCTATTTTTACGATACCGCAGTAACATTAACAGTTACCGTCGTTTTAATCGTCGGATCTTCCTTAGTTGCTACTGTAATAACAGATGACCCTTCTGCAATTGCTGTGTACTCACCGGTTGCCTTTACGGTAACTTTAGAAGTATCTGCAGATACAAATGTAACTTCTTGGGCGACAACTTCTGGTAAAACAGTTGCGATAATTGTTGCTTTTCCACCTACAGCAATAGAAATTGTTGCTTTGTCTACTTGAACGCTAGACGGCTTAGTTACTGGGTAATTTATCTTCTGGTAAACCATCAAATGTAACTGTAACTTCAAATGTTCCACGGCTATTTGCGTCCCCACCACGATGAACAATACCACTAAATGAAGCAGGTCCTTCAACAATTCGTCCATCTGGTTCTGTTACACGGAAATGACATTTGCGCCCTTTCCCCGGTGAATTTAAACCATTACGAATGAACTCTTGTGCTTCATCATTTTTATAAGTTCTGTGTCCTTTGAACGCTTCTGAACGACTTACGCTGGTGACATCCGTTTCTTTACCACCTTTATGACTGTAATAAGTGTAGTCTTCTGTTTCTTCATCGTTTGCTGGCTCAACCGATTGAATTCCTTCGGCCATTTCAAATAAAGATTCTTTATCAGGGCCAATTTCAAATTTAGTCATGTAGTTAGGTAAAAATCCTTCTAAAACTTCTGGCATTATTTCATCATTCCTTTTCTATTTTTTATTAATATATCTGCTTTAATAAGCATCGAGTAGATATATGCATTGTGTTCTGTTTTTTCAATTTTCCGTGGTAACGTGTACCCTTCGGATGCATTGAAAATAAAGCTGTCATTTTGGCTTTCGATTGTTAGAAAGTCTTTATTCACTTTAATTGGCAACATATCCAATAATTGATAAATCTGCATGGCTTCCAAATAAGCCGTATGCTGATCCGTATTCTTCACTATAATTTGCACCACCATATTATAGGTAGTGTCGTTATTATAATATCTAGCCCCATTTGCTGATGGCGCATCTAAAATACAAATATCCTTTTCGTTGTTTGTAGATGCATCAAACAAAATATGGCCATTAATCGAGGTAAGTTCTAAATGATCGTTTAAAAATTTGGCTAACGATTCGTAAAAATCCATTGAATTCCCCCTTATAAATTGGCTCTTATTGCATTTTTCGTAACTTTAAGCCACTTTTCTAAATCGTTTTTCTTCGCAACCTCGAACCATAAATGAGATGCAAGTGGGTTTTTATCATGTTTTAGCGACTGACTCCCAAAATAAATAGCAGCTGCGTACTCTGCAGCCCAAACGATACGACCTAGAGGGAAATTACTAGCACCCCAAACGGATGATTCTAACGCTCCCGTATCTTTAGCGACGTATCTATTTGCATCCTTTGCAACTTGAAGTGTAACTGGTTCTATTGCTCGTTTAGCAGCATATTTCAACTTTTTTTTATGATAATCACCATTAAATCGTACATTAATACTCAAATTAAAGTCACCTCAACATGATGTGGCTTATCATTTGTTGCGTAAACAGGTTCGCTACTTTGTACAATTAATTTATTGCCGTTAAAAACAACAATAGAATCAACTACAGGGATGATAAACGGTTCAGAATGTTTAGCATCAATATACAATGAACCTCGAATCAATTTCTCTTCGTTTTCTCCTGTTTTTACTACTTCGGAAGACGGTTCGAATCTTACATGCTTTATTGTTTGGGTCTTAGCATCACCGCTTCCACCCCATCCACTAGTTGATTCTTTCTTTTCTTTGTACTCCACTTCATGAATTAGCGCTTTTTTGGGGATTGCTTTAAATGGCACCAATCCTCACCCCATTTCGCTTGACCAAACCTGTTGCTTCTAAATATGCAATAGCATTTGGAGCGGCACGAGTGGATTGTCTGCTTGTTGAAGTGCTTGCACCACTTACGCTAAACTTTCCGATTGAAAAACCACCATTGCTCTCTGTTTGGCCGGTTGAATCAGTTTCAATCCCTTCAAGTTGATAATATTCAACTTGAGCAGCTGTTGCTTGTTTAACTAACCCTTGAATAAATTGGTCATAGCTATTAAGCCCGCTTTTCGCAATTTTATAACAAGTTAATTGGTCCACAACATCTGATGCCCTTTTAGATAACTTAGAGAAATCGGAGTCTTTCACCGATTCCCCCTCGAATTCTTTATCGTAATAATCAAAATCAATATAAGGATCACGCATAATTACGCCCTCCTTCTATTTTTTCTTTTCAGCTGGCTCTTTAATCGCATCAATATAAGCAATCATATCTGTGTTTCGGATAATAAAGTCATTATCATTTTTCAAGAAATGGTACGTTGCTTGTTTCGCAACAGCCACGCTATCTTGAGCTGCTGTAGTAAGAGTCACATCTAAACCGGCAACAACTGTTAAGTTTTCAAACGGTGTAAATAAAATCACCGAATTAGGGAAGCCATCAACGATTTCTACAGAATATCCGGCAATATTAGTTAAAACACCGCCAACAATTGTCGCATCTCCTAAATTGGTTTGTCTGTTTTGGATTTCTGCCACATAGTGAAGATTTGTTGCACGACTCATAAACCACTTGAATGTTGAATTAATATCTTTATCATCAAAATCACCAGTATAAGTGGTTAATTCTTGAATTGTAGGTAACTTATCTAATCCTGCATATTTAACTTTTGCGCTAGACTTAGCTACTTTAATATACCCATCATTTAATTTTAGGAATGGATCATCACTAGCTTCGTCCCCGTTGAAGGCTAAATCTTGCATATCTGCACCGTATTGACTTTGCATAAGTGATAGCAAAGCTTGACGGATATCTTGGCCACGAGTACGAGCAGTATAGAAAGTATTGCTGTTTTCAATCCATGTATCCATATAAATTGGAACAAGATTAAACGAAACGCTAGATTCTTCTTTAATATCTGTCCCATCTGGTTTAGTATTGATACCTTGATGTCTTTTTAGTGTACGTTTTTTAACGCCTAACTTATCAATAGATCCTACTCCGCTTTTAGCAAAGTACACATTTAATTTTTGTAAAGTTGTATTTGATGCGATGGTATCTAGTACAAATGCTCGGGCATTGTCATCACGTAACGTTACATTGTTTCCAGCTTTTTGAATAGCTGCCATTTGTTTTAATAATAATTCATTTGAAATTGGCATATATTTTCCTCTTTTCTAATTTTTTAGTCGTCTAATGTATAAACTGCATCAACATACGATGGCACTTCTGATTTTTTAACTTCTTCTTGCGTTGAATAGGTTGGTTCCACCGCATTTGATTTACGAGTGTTCTCCATTTTTTCAATGCGATCAATTAATGGTTTCGTTGCAGCTTCCACCGCTTTTGCTACTGCGTCTGATGCATCAGCTTCTTCTTTTTTCTTCTTTTCTGCTGCTAATTCTTCTGGCGTTTTTTCTTTTGTGCCATCAGTGCTAGCTTTTTCTAATTTTTCTAAACGCTTGTTTACTGGTTGCAATGCATCAGTAAGCGCCTTTGTAATGTCTTCAATTTTCATTTCTTCATCCTCCTGTTTTTGGGTATTAAAAAAAGACTTCATAAATGATTTGAATTCATTTATAAGTCCGTTTTCTGTTTGTTTTTCTATTGGCTCAGCAGTACCTGCTAATGAATATCCTGTAAATTCGCCTTTTTGAATGGATTCCCAAATTTCATCAGTTGCTTTTGTAACAAGCACCCAACTACCTTTAGCAATGGTTTCACCCACATCTAAATCACATGGCGCAATATAAGACTGCACGACTGTTCCGGCTCCTGCTTCAAAATCATGTTGCTTATCAATCTGTTGATAATTTTGCATAAACCCATGAGCCGCCTTCTCGATTTCGTCCGCAGTCATGAAATCATCATGTGCATCTTTAACATCTGGCTCATAAACAACACCATAAACAAGCTTTTGAGGGTCATCAGCCTTCGTGATAGTTCGTACCGTAGTTTCAAATACTGGATCGGATTTATCAGCTGATTTAGTCAAAAAGAATTTCTTTTTATTTGCTGCTTTGTCAACAAACGAAACATGCGTAACGTTCACATTCTTTAATTCTCTAGGCATTTTATTTTTCACCCCCTTTCAAATATTTTTCGTCCAGCTCCGGTTCAACATGGCAATGGCACTGAATTCGTTCACCTGCCGGCAATGATGGATCAAGCGGATAGCGCGCCTTATAACCATTCACGTTGAAGAACTTACCTTTTTTTACGACTGTTCCATGTAATGCTTGATGTGCTTGGCGCGGTTCCGGATAACCAGGAGTGTGAAGCCATTTCAACCCCATGACTGAATCGCTTTGCATCATAGCTTCGTAAGTTCCGGCTTGATAATTCGATAAACCTTCTGTAATTGCTGTCGTTCTAGCTCTTCGTCTGTTAAATTCTGGCATTTTTGATAAAGTGTTCTCTAAACCTCTTATTCCTTTTCCGTTTTCGTAAGCATCGTTTATGGCTCTAACAACTGCATCATCTGTTGTTAATTTCATCAGTTGAGGTAGCTCTTTGAACCATTTTCCCATTGCTTTCTTTGATGCTCTTGATAGCTTTTTGTTAGCGAATTGGCTATCTAAATCCTTAGCCATTTGTTCAGCCACTTCATTAAATGTTTCGTTTAATATCGGGATAACAGCTTCTGAAAAGTTGCTGTTAAACCCTCTTTTTTTCAATTCACGCCGTATTGCTTTTTCGCTTGGAACCTTTTTATTTTTTGAAAATAAACTTGTGACAATATCAAGAACTTCTTCGTAATCTAGCTGAAGCACTTCATCAATTGCGATTTCAGATTGTTTGATCTTTTCAACTAAGAGATCAACAAAATTAAATCCAGCTGCTTCTAATATTTTTTTTAGTTCGTCATCTTCGTTCTTTTCAATTTCAAGCGCTTTAAGAAGTAGTCCCTCAAAATCAGATTGGCACATAAACTCACCCTTTCATCTTACGAAGCATACGTCTAAACATTCCGGCCATTTCACCATCTGATGTTTCGCCATATGCTTTTTCAATGTTATAATCGTTTGATTGTGGCTGAATGCCCATCGGAAAGTTGAATTTATCCCCTTTAAATAGTTGCAACGGCTTGTTAAGAATTTTAGATAACAACTCACGTAAATCATTAGGAGCAACTGCGTTGGCTTGAATCGCTGGATCAAGAATACTTTTAATATCTTCCATGTTTGATAGGTTTGGAGATTTAAGATAAAGCTCAACATGTTTAAACTCATAATCTGTAAATAAGTTATTCAAACGCCATTCATACCCTTCGCGTCTCGGCTGAAACACTTGTTCTTCGGTTAATTCTTTAGCTGTTTCAACTGTTGCTCGATTGTAATCACTAGACATACCTACATAAATAGGTGGCAATCTAAATGATGATAGAACCGCTTCTGTCGTACGTTGGTCATATTCAAGGAACAACGCATCTTTTTGCAAGATATCCGCCAATTTTTCAAGCTTGATAGCTGGTTTGTCTTTTCCTTCATCTAGCATATTACTGCTGCTATCGACCTTTTCAGCTTCCAGTAATAAAAATTTATGTTGAGAACTTTCGCCGTCCAATTGATCTGCATAGCTTTGTAACGTTTCTTCACTTTGAGCGGTTAGCTGTGCATTTTCTAATAAAATAGCCAATGGCATGTGGCGACCATTGGTAAAGTATCTGTAATTCAATTCGTCCGCTTTTCTTGCACCAAGAATCTTGATAAGGGTACCAATATAACGCGGGACTCCATAAGGATCAGTGTAATCTCCAATCTTCACATGGATAACTTCGGTAGCTGTGCCTTCACCGTCTTTTGCGATTGATCCATCAGTATTTAACGGAGTTGGGTCACCAAATGATTTAAACCACATTCCGTTGCCTTTTTGACCACTATCTTCTAATGAATCACGAAACACATAATAACGAAACTTTCTAACTGTTCCATCGGGCAACGTGATGCGATTAAGCTTAGTTGCTGTCATATGCTCCGGCTTAATGCTGTCAATGCCGACAACTTCATCTTTGCCGTTTCGTATAGCTTCAAAATAGCCATTTCCGCATTCTTCAACATGATGGATAACCTCTTCAATCACTTCTTTTGGTGGACGTTCAAGGTTTAAACCATTCAACAAGCCTTCAATTGCTGTCTTTTCTGACTTCATTTCTGGCGTTTCCTCATTGTCTTCTGTTTTATAACGGATGCCAATGCCAAACCCTGTAACATTATGAGCGTATGCATCAATACATTGTTTCAAAATACTAGAACTTTCACCAATAGCCCTCAAAACTTTTATATCATAAGGTGGAGAAAGTTGGGTTAAATCTCTGCTTTGTTGGATTCCGCCAAAAGATTTGTATTTAATAGATCGTGATTTTTGAATCATCACTTCGCTTTTTTTAACTGAATCTAATTCTTTATTATTTTTGGTTGATTTAATAATTTTACTAGCCATTCGGCACCTCCTAGAATGCTGTTTTTCTTCCTTTACGACGTTCTTTCTTGTTTTCTCTAGCTCTAATCATATCCAATTCAAAAGCATACCTAGTCGCATCAATCGTATGATTGTCTTTATCTTCTAGCCTTGCTTTCTGATTGCCATCTTTATCCGTTTCGTAATCAATGCTTTCAAACTCACGTGCAATATTCGGCGTTCTTTCTGGATCAATAACAATGGCTTCTAAGTCATCAAGCCACGATTCTCCATACGCTACTGAATCGGGTCCCTTTACTGCTCCGCCTAATAATTTTTTAGGCCATTGATGTTCTGTTTTCAGTTCGTTTATAGTTCGAGGGTCCTCACTGTCTGCTATCGTTAAGGAATTAAAGAACCCTTTTTCTTGGGCTGTTGTTGCTAAAATTCGATTACTCATCTTAACGCCATAAACTTCCTCCATAGCGTAAATTTTTCTTCTAGTTTTATCATAGTGCCATTTAACACCTGCGACGGGATCTGTAGCATATCCAAAATCAAGCCCTTGTCTGATGTTATCGAACGTTTTGAATAGATCATCTGGTATTTTTTCAAACACTAGATTACTAAATGGAACTACTCCATTCCCTATTGGTTTGCCACCATACTCCCAATCGTATTTTGATTGATTAACTTTTTTCATATGCTCTGCTTCTTCTACAAAAAGCTTAGAGATATGTGGATTGTCCTCATACGTTGTATGATGAACTCTTGTATTTGGTGGTAAAGCAACCTTTGTATCATATTTTTTGTTTACCCATGATTGCTTGCGTTTAGGTGGGTTATAGGAGTAAAAAAAATAATAGTGAAGACCTGGTGGCAATTCAGCACGCAACACAGACTTCTCTATCATTCCAATATCATCTTCAAGTTTAAAATCAGCAAGTTCTTCGACCCATAAAATAGCTAATGGAAACTTAGCTATTTTAATAGATTTTATTTTTGCTGGGTCATCAGCACCACGGAAATAGATTGCATTTCCTCTAGGCAAATAAGTTGCCTTTAGCGGTGATTTACTAAAATGCCACTCTTCTTCCATCCCTAGAATTTCAACTGCTTCTTTTAATTGTTCAACAACCGACTCGGCCAATGTGTTCCCAACTTTTCTAACGACTAAAGCACTGACTGGAAACATCTTCATCAGCATTATAATAATCATGGCAATGTGAGTTGACTTCGCTGAACCACGACCGCCTTTTTCAACGTATCTCAAATATTTCTTATTTTTAACAGCGGACCACAATAGATGAAATGCTGGATTAAACAATTCACTTAGCTTCTTTTTAATCATTTGCATCATCCTCAATATCATCAACAATATAGGTCGTTTCTTTAGATGACTTCTTAGTTTCAGATTTTAATTTATCAACTTGCGCTTGCATCAATTCAAGTTTAAGCTTGCGCTCGTCTTGTTCGTCAGCAATAGCCACAAACTGTTTAATCAAATTGCTAAGAGTTCCCATTGCCCTTGATTGAGCTTGAAGGAATGCAACTTGCCGCTCATGTGCATAAACCACTTTAAAGGAATCACTTCCAGAATCACCCCACCCAGAACTTGTTTGTTCAGTCAATAAGTCGTTTTCATCATGAACATACATAATTTTTTGCGATCTAATGATAGCAGCATATTGAATTTCTATATTGGTCCAAATAATATCAGCCGGATCTTGCTCTTGCATAGCACCCATAAGCTCATTAGTTTCATCTGGTAGCCATTTAGAAAACAAACCATGTGTCATAGCATTTTGATTGTTTGGTGGCGCACCGCCCTTATTTTCAATCGCATTTTGATTATTTTTTAAAGGAGCGCTCCTTTTATTAAGTGGAGCGCTCCCTTTCAATTCATCGTCCCACTTATCTGTTGATTTCCATTTTCGGATAGTGCTAGATGACTTCTTCAATCCAATTGCAATATCAACTAAAGGCGTTTCACCATTAGATTCTAACCATATTTGTTTTGCTTTATCCCTCAAAGGGTTTCGTTGTCTAGCCACTCATTTTTCACCACCTCACGTTTCGTGTTGTTTTGTAATCACCTTTAAGTGATTTATGTATTTTAAGCAAAATAAAAAGACCTCGAAAGGTCTTACGATACCAATTTAATATACTCTTTAATTACTAACTCCGCTTCTGATATATTATCTTTAGTAGCTTCGCTAAAAATATCATTTACTTTTATATAGACAGCATCTTTTGGATCTATTAAATATCCACTAAAATCTTCTTTTAAATTTGATACTAATAAAGAAATAAACAATAATATAATATACGGGTTTTCTTTTTTTCCAACATCAACATTATTACTTTTGGATTTACTATATATATATTGACTATATGCTGCAAATGTTTTTACGGTTCTTGGTGAACCATACATTAAAACTTTTAATGTCATTTTATTATATTTATCATTATCAATCGATTTAGTACTCGTCGGATCAACAATTAAGGATACCCATTCTTCAAGTATTTTTTCCATTTCGGATGATCCAATATCTCTAAAAAAGTTATCTATTTGTAATTCTCTAGAATTTTGGTGACTAATGCCTACTGTATTAATTTCATTATTATGTTTTATTTCTTCCATCTGTTTTTCATGAATCCTATCTGGGATTTTCTCAATCGAACTTGTAATGGCATTTTTTATACCAATATATGCCGGTAATAAAACTAATAAAAAAATAAACGAAAACAAATTATCTAAAATGTATTGCACCTTTAACCATCTCCTTTTTCTCAATTATACCAAAAAACCTCACGCATGACCATGAGGGTAAAGGAGGATACACACATTGAAAAGTAATTTTACCTTTCACTTATTGGTGGTTATCGTATGGCAAAAAATTATTTACCTAATTTCGCTTCTTTCCATTCAACCTTAAAATAAATTCTAAATATTTTTTTCAAGTAAATAGCGTCTTCAGGAAGTTTATCATTTCTTCCTTTTATTACAAATTGAGACAAATTATATATTTTATAATTTATAAGTTTATCATCCGACTGGATTTCAGTAATTATTTCATCTAGTTTAGATTGTAAACAATCTAATTTATAATAAATCAAATTATTTTTCCCATCATTATCATTTTCATTTAATAATTTGTCATTTATTGATAAATAAGCATTATTATTGTCACTATCTGGACCTAAGTATAGTTGAATTAAACCAATTTTGTTTTTTGCCTCATGTAAAAGTTCCTTTACCTCCGTCAAATTATATTCATAATCAGCATTTAACTTTTCTAAAATTAATATTAAATCAGCCACTAATATTCTAACAACTTGAATCCATTCAATTCTTGCTTTTGCTGTTAAATTAGCATCAATAGAATCCTTATTATTGTCACTCATAGTTTTAGTTGTCTTCCTAGCATTATAAATAACTGCCAATGCAGCTATTATTGCTACGGATATCGAAATAATATTTCCTGGAGTAAGCCAACCAGGTTCCGATTTTTGAATAAGTTCTAAATTTACGATTTGTGCTAAAATAAACATGAATTTCTCCTTTTAAATATATATTTTTCTTTAATTTTCATTTTTCCTCTGCATAAATGGAAAAGCAGAATAGCTATTTGACTTCAATTTTAATTGTTCTCTTAGTGACCCATTTAAAATATAAAATTCTTTTTCTTTTCCGCTTTTTCCAAAATTAAAAAATCTATATAAATAATAGGATGACCCTCTAATTTCAGATTCGTGTATTTCATTTTCAGAGATGAAAAAATGAGTATTTAAACCAGAGTTCGTAGTTTTCACCTCAATATATTTTTCTTTTCCTTCTAGATCAAATGATAATATGTCGTAACCAAGACCATCTCCATCATGTTTTGATACATGCCTTACTTTTTCTGCTAAATCTGGTCTCTGGCTATGGTTCAAATAATCTTTTTCAAGCTTAATAGCAGCTTCTTCACCCGCATAGCCTAATTCAATATTTTGTTCAGCTTCTTTTTTATAATCTCTATGTTTACCTTTCTTTTCTTTATTTGTTCTATCTATAGTTTTTTGAGTTTGTTTTTTTCTTGGAGGTTCCACTTCTATGAAAGTATATTCATCAACTTCATTTAGAAATTTATTCACCTCTTTTTGTTCAATCGTTGATTGTTCAACCTCTTCATCACTAATATCAAAATTTTCTTGTAAAATAAAATCAATTGTTTTTTTGTAATCTTTACCGATCAATTTTGATTTAAGTTCTTTAAAAACAACCATCATATCAAACAAATCTGAAATAATAGTATCTTCATTCATTATTTCAGAAATTTTATAATACTTACTGCAAATATTACCTAACTCATACCCTCTTACTAAAGAAGAAGTTTTCTCTGTAGTGTTAACCATCAACTTTATTTTATCATTATTAAATTTCTCAGTATAAGTTACTAAGTTCTTTTTCCAGTAATTTGCAACCTTTACAATATCTTCATTTTTACTAGATTTATAGTTTTCTTCATAATAAGTCCAGCCTTGATTTAAAGAAAGATAAACTCCTTCCATATCACTAGTAAATAAATAAACAATATCAAACCCTGCTTGAGCACCGAGATGGATTTCTTTATCAAATATTGCTATCCAAGGGATTCTAGCCCATCCTCCTTGTCCAGCTGACCCCTTTACGACATATTTATCACCTAAAAGTGCTTTAGGAATTGCTTCACCTGGTACATGCCTTATTTTATGAGCAAGTTGATTTCCTTTAAAATTTGGATTGGTCAACTTGTCATATGACTTTATAAAAGGTAAGTATGTTTCATTTATTGCAACAAATAATTTGGAAAGTTCCATATAATTAGTGTCTCCTTTTCTTAATTTTCTTACTTGTCACAAATACTATAAATTAAAAATATTATTTATTCTCATTTTTTAATTTATTTCTTTTTTTAATATACTAACAGTAAATTATTAATACTACTTAAAAAGTGCAATTAACGAAATCAATAATCCGAATATTGTAACTGAGATTGTTAACCTATCTTTTTCATCCTTTACAGATTTCATAAAATAGATAATTAAGTTTTTTACTAACTTAAATAACTGTTCATAAAGTAAATAGAAAGCAGCTGCAAATATTGTCACAATTGTTATAACTAATCCGCTGCTTTTGTTTTCTACTAAGATGCTAAGGCTACTAGTTGAACTTAAAATCGTTAATGGTAATGTAATGATGGTTAACCTTGCAATAAAAATAAATGTCTCTTTCAAAGTTAACTCTCTATTTTTTAGATAATAATTTACTCCTTGAATTATTATTACGAAGGCTAATGTCATACCTAACAAATAAACTTCTCCAATAAACTGAACTATTTTTATTATCTTATCTGAATAAACCCTAATAAATATAATCGCAATACTAGCTGTTAAAAATGATAAGAACAGCATAATAATTTTCAAACCTGTATTTTTATAATAATTATCATTTCTCAAACAACACACCCCTTTCTTACAATATGTTCTATTTAATTATATCACAGTTTTGAAAATCAAAGAGGAAATTTTGCGATCCATACTTAACTTGATTATCAATCTTATCTTGCGCCCGATTAACATAACTTTGCACTGAAGCTTTGCTAACACTCAAAATCTCACCAGCTTTAGCGTAAGAAAGATTCTGCCCCTTGACTGCTAAGTAAGCAGCGCGTTCCTTGTCAGAAAGATTATTTAACATAGCTGTAATACGTTCTATTTCATCCTCTGTGGCTTCTCTTTGATTTTCTTGTTCAATGGTAACTAAGTAAGATAACTTCTCTATTTCAGCAAACAATGACGTTCTCTGATAACGTGAACGGTTAGATATTGTTCTTCTAGTTCCAGGTTCTCTTGCGGTTTCTAACCATTCGATTGCATATTGCAAATCTGAAATCATTCCACCAATGATTTTTAATTCTTTCCTTAAAAAAATGGATCTATCTTTTTCTTCAAATGATAGCATTTCACCTTTTTTTTGAATCTTTTTTGATTTCTCCATTAAAAGTTCATGTTCATTTTTGAATGGTCTCTTTATTTTATTTAGTTTTGATAGTTCTTTTTTATACTCTTTTGTAAGTTCATCTGCGTTTAACCAATCTTTCTCCATGTGTGTATTCCTCCTTTTAAATCCAAAAAAAAGACACCTCAACTAACGTATTGCTACGTTGTTAAAGTGTCCTCTAGTTTTCTAGTCAGACTTTAAAATTTAGTTTTTGTTTCACATTTAACTAATGTGA
>NZ_LT992558.1:2274942-2277333 GCF_900258435.1 Carnobacterium divergens
TGCGATGCAAGGTGTGCTTGTATTGAGTGGAACGACAGTTAATAGTGATGGCTCGTATTCATTGCCAAGTGGAACGGATAAAAGTTGGTTTTCAAAAATGCATCCAAATTCAAATAAGGTTCTCGGACAAGCATCTACTAACGCTTATTTAGAATTGTATAAACAAACAGAAGCTTTGTTAAAACCAGTTAAAGGAGGTAAGACCGATAATATAAAACGATTTGAAATGTTGTTAAAACTTTATCCGGCCTCTGTAGTAAAAAAATTGCTTGCAAACGATGAGTTTTGGATGCTAGCAAATAAACTTCCTTCTGGGTGGCAAACTAAACTAATTAATGGACTAGCTAAGTATGAAACTTTTGGGCAAGCGGTAATACAAGGAAAGTGGATTCCTAAAGTAGATACATTAGGAAAAGCCTTTGAGAACTTTAATAAATTTACAAATCCAATTAAAACTTGGGTGGGTGAGAGTTTAAAAAATTCCCAATTTGTTCAAGGAGCAAAACAGTGGGGTGTAGCAAAAGGTTTAGGAAAAGCAGCAACAGTAGCAACCTACGCCCAGCTAGGAGTTACTTTCGTATCTAGTGGAGTAGATAATTATGGGAAGACAGGGAGTATTGGAAAGGGAGCTATCGGTGGAGCAATAGATACTCTGAAGAGTGTTGGTCCTCTTGAAGGAATGACTATAGGTGCTGCTGCAGGTGGACCAGTGGGGGCAGTTGTAGGTGGTGTAGGAGGACTAATTAATGTTGGCGTTCAATTTATTTGGCCTAATGCTTATGATAATTTAAAAGATGGTGCTTACAAACTTTATGATAAGGGCGTAGAAGCTGTTGGTAAGGGTGTGAGTCAAGGGGTAGAAAGTGTTAAAAATGTTTGTAAAAATGTTGAAAATGCAGGTAAATCAATAGGAAAGGTGTTATCTTCTGTTAAATTACCAGAGATTAATTTTGGGTGGTAAATGTGAGTAAATTTAAATTAATGAATGCAAATTTTGAGGAGAGCCTTAATCTCTCGGACGATTCTTTAATATCTTTTATGGAAAATGATACTAATAATCGAGGTATTTATAATGGTAAGAATAAAATTGGTATCACAATAATTGCGATGATAATGTTTGGCTTCAATTTTTTTATTTCGATGATTGTTCAGATAGGAATAGAGGGGAAATTGGGTGAAAGTACTTTGTCACTACCCAATATAAATTTTTTACCTATGTGGGTGCCTATCGGACTATTTATTGTTTGGTTAGTAATTTGGTTGTTATTGAAAAAGAACAATTATTATAGTATAAGTGTATATAGGAGAATGCTTACCGTTAATAATTATTTGGTTTGGCTAATACTGGAAGCAAATTTGTTTTTTTTAACTTTCTTTTTAACGACATTAACTTTTTTGGGAGCTCTAACGATATTTTGTTTCCTAGGCCTGACAAGTTATATTATTTTTAGAAGTAAGTCTAGGTCTCTAGAAAATAATTTATTTGGTGGGAAGTCAAAACTAGATAAAATTGATAATTTTATTCAAAAGCTAATTAATTTTTTATTCAAATATGGATGGATCATAGTAATTGTAGTAATTCTATGGAAATTCATTTTTTCCAATACAACAGGTGTACGTACAGATATTGTAGGTTTAGTAGGCATTATTGCGATGTGGCTTATTGTTGATATTGCTTTTATCTTCGCAGAATCGTATTTATTTCTACCATATTTATTATACGGATACTATAAATATAAATATTCAGAAGAATACAGAGAATGGGAGGGAAAGACCCAATTAGAATGGTATGGAGAAAAATATTTCAATAAACATATTAAAGGAACAGAGAAAGAGGAGAAAAAAAATGACAGAAACTAAAAAATTATTACCCCTAGGAAGTATTGTGTTACTAGAAGAAGGACTTCAAAAACTGTTAATTGTAGGTCGTGGAGCAATCTATACTGACCAAACTACAGGAAACGATACTTTTGCAGATTATATGTCCGTATTATATCCAACGGGTCTTAATCCCGAAACGACTATTTTCTTTAATCATAAAAATATAGACAAATTAGTATTTAAAGGATATTCAGATGAAGAGGAAGACCGTTTTATGGAAGTTTATTCAGAGTGGAAAGATGGGCTAGATGAACAAAAGAAAGAAACAAGCAATGCAAATGAATCAATTGGATTCTAAAAAAATATGAGTTTAAATGATTAGACTCTCTCAAATAAAGAAGCTAACTCCATATGTTTTAGCTTCTTTATTTAAACCATAGAACAACTAAATGAAGAACGCTCAGAAATCCAGAAAGAAAGGAATGAAGTCTCATGGGATTAGTCTATTCAAGTGGAGACTCTTCGAATTTACTGAGTTCGTTATCTAGTAATTTAGGGACGGCGAAGAGT
>NZ_LT992558.1:2277433-2292734 GCF_900258435.1 Carnobacterium divergens
ACACCTCGCTAGTTTATTTGTTTAGTCACTTTTATTTTAGCAAAGGTGTTCTTATTTTTGTACAAAAATAATCCAGATGCCAATCAATTTGACTGGTAGCTGGATTTTTAGTTAGAACTTATGTCCCAAGCTCTTTTTTTTATGATATTTATATTATTAATTAAACAAGACCAGACTCTGTAATGAATGATACTAGTAAACAACTTTGAGCCAAAAATAAACTAACATATGAAATTTTTTTATAGAATGTAATCTTAGCAGGCAATATAAAAAGCGCCTTATTTTCAAGATTGTTGGATGATGAATATATTTGCAAAGCAAGTTGCTCTTTTTTAATAATCCTGAAGTAATTAATAGTCACAACTAAGTTAATAACAGCAGAAAGGATTAATAAAAATAGCCCAAATTGCATGTAACTAGTAGACACATCCATATTTGACAAAACTAAAAATAATCCAGCTACAAATAATACTAAACCAATAATATACAGATAATAGATCAGTTTGTGGATTTTTTTTTCAACAGGATATATTTTGTATAAAGGGCTATTATCTGATGAAAATTGATGAGAATCATATTTTATTTTAAATTGTTTAAGTTTAAATTTGTAAGTATAGTTGGAAATGAAAAGGATTACCATAAAAATAAAAGTAAAAAAGAAAAAAAGATTGAATTGAGACATTATATTAACCTCCAAGAATTGATATTTTTATTATAACATAGCGAAGTTCTATACTGATAAGATATTAGTTGCTTTATAACAGAACAGTGCTAAAAACGGTTATTTTTAGCACTACAAGGATAAAATCAATTTATCCTTTGTCATATTTTGATTTAAATAGTACCATTTTTCAGCTGTTACACTAAAATTAACTAAGTACTTTGATCGATACTAGCTATAATTCTCAATGAGAGAATGGCTTTTTTTAGTTATTCAAGAAGACTAAATGAATTACTTATTTAGTTGATCGAACATTAATTGCTTTGGGGCCTGTATTCTTATTTGTAAAAGTGTATCCTTGGGTTTTTAGTATTTCTTTTGGCACCAGTTCATTGGTGAAGCTTTGAGAAACAATTACTGTATTTTTTAAGATAGCAGTTACAATACCTGTCACTTGTTCACCATGTACGTTGGTGGCAGAAATTTCTTGACCAGTTGTTAAAAGCATTTTGATCCTCCTGATTTGTTAAAAATTAAAATTAACTGCATTACTTGTTGGACTAGCAGTATACGGATGCTTACTAGTATTAATTGAAGAAATCAATAAATCAAAGGGAGGGATAACATGGTCAGTGACAATGAAGGTGATAAAAAAGTAAATACTGATTATGTTGCAACTCGAATTTCCTAGAACAGGGTGTTGATGTTTTTTGAATATTTGCGTAAAACCTTTAATAATTCGATTAATTGTTTATGTATAGTATAAGCGTGTGAATAACATTAAGTTAAATGATTTAATAACTAGGTACTTAAAAATGTAAGTTATGAAACAATGATAGTAGATTCTTAAACAATTATCCAATTTTAAAGACAATAAATAAATTATTAAAAATAAAAAATAGAAAATATAAATATAACATTGAAATTAGAATGTGATTAAACTAAAATGTTAAATATATTAGTAAAGGTGGTGTTAATGATGAGAAAAGAATACGTTACTCCTAAATTAGTAAAAGTAGATGCTGAACTTGCTATTGCAGCTAATCGTCCAGTATAGTATCGATATTTCTATTTAGTCTTTATAAAAGAAAGATACTTACTTTGAGAAGGCTAAATAGAAATTCTAAATAAAATAAAATTAGATTTTAATTATTAGTTAGGTAGGTAGCTATGATAGTTATATTTACGCTTGTTTTTATTATTTCAAATATAATGTCTTTGTTAATTAGAAAATTTGTTAGAGGTAATATGTATCTTAGAATTGTAAGAATAGTAACCATTGATTTATTTTATCTATCAATTTTTTTGTTCTTTCCGTTCCCAAATATTTCTACAAGGGTAGATATACTTCCAATTATAATAGTTTTTTTTTTATCAGCAATATTAAGATTTATAGACTATGAACAACTCAAAAGGTCTTTAAAAAAAAGCTACATGAAATTTCAACCACGAACAACTTTAGGAAATTTGATATCTCGTAGTGGTGAGGTATTTATCATTCCTGTTATAGAAGAATTATTCTATAGAGGAACGATTCCAATAAATTCTTCTAAACTCGAAATTTTGATATTTTGTATAATCAGTATGGTTTTATTTAACCTAGCTCACTATATTGGAAGAAAAAGTGACTTGAAATATCATTTGAAAATCACTGTTTTTTCAATAATATCAACTTTAATTTACTTATACACAGGAAATTTGGCTTACAGTATTTTATTTCATGTACTATATAATTTGCCTTGGTTTTTTATTTATTTAAGAAAATATAAATACAATATAGGGTTGTGATAATTATGGGAAATATATTAAAAATAAAAAAAACTATTTACAACTTTTTTGAAAAAACTAATTTTTATAGATACTTTGATAATGATGACAGTTATACAATATACATAGCTGGATCAATAATGGAAGGCTTTGGTAATGAAAAATCAGATGTTGATATTTTTGTGTTTTATAAAAATACAGATTTAAAAGAAAAGACTCAGAGATATTTTGAAGTAAATAAAGGCTTTAATTTATTTAATAAAAATAATAAAGTTATCATTACTTCAGCATTTGAAAATACTGATTTAGATATAGAGTTTTATGAAATTGACTATGTTAAAGAGTTTATTACTCAGCTGGACAACTCGGTGGCTAATTATAACGATGAAAGATATGATTTATTTCATAGGTTAAAATACGGAGTACCTTTGATAAATGAAAAAAATTTTTATTCACTTCAAAAATCGGTAAATTTTGAAAAATTTAATAAACTTCCTGCACAAATGACAAAAGACTATTACGCAGTAAAGACAAAAGATATTCAAGGTGCATATCAGGAAGAAATGTACGATACTTCATATTATATGGCAATGGATTTATTGGAAAACTGCGTTAATGTTTTTCTAGCAATACATGGAGAAACAAACCCTAATAGAAAATGGATGTTTAAAAAGATTAATAGATACAATAAACAATATGCAAACAAATTAGATTTAATCGGCTGTATGTACTCAGCATATAAAAATGTAAATCTATTAGAAAATGATTCAATGAAACATAAGACGTTAGATGTTATGAAAACATGTCAAAAAATAAATATACTAATAGAAAAGGAGCTTATAAATGAAAATAACTAAAAATCCATTTGTTACTTTGAAGGAATATGAAGGAGATATATTTTTAATTGCTGACGATAACGTTTTTCATTTAGATGGCATAGGGGCATTTGTTTGGGAAAAAATAGAAGATGATATCTCAGAAGATCAAGTAGTAGATTTAATATTGACCGAATATGAGGTTACTGAAAAAAAAGCAAAAAAAGACATTAACTCTCTACTAAAGAATTTAAATAAGTATAATATAATAAGCATACATTGAAAGTGGTTTTAGCTATGTACAATGAATTAATAATTATGGGAACTCCCAATGTTGGAAAAAGTACCTTAATCAATGAATTAAAAAAAGACAGCAGATACTATATTCCTAAGCACGTTACGAATAGAGCTGAAAGGTCCGATGATGCAGGCTTTTACGCCTATAAAGAAACATCTTATTTTTTTAGTAATGATATGTATATAAAAGCTAATGATGATTCTGGAATATATTATGGAGTGGCAAAAAAACACCTTAATATCAGAGGTAATCAGATATTAGTGTTAAACTCATCGTTGAAGAAATTAAAAGAATACAGCAAAAAGTATAAAAATAAATTTGTTTGTATTATAACATCAAGAAATCCAGTAAATAAAATTAAAGAAGCTACTTATAAATATATTCCTACTGATATGGAATATAGAATTGCAGAAATGGAAAAAGAATTAAAAATTTTAGATAGATATTGTGACTTTTCCGCAAACAGAATTTATTACATTGAAGATTTTAGCAGCATATCAGAAATGGTTCAAAAAGTAAAAAATGATTTAAATAATTATTATTTCGAGGGTAATTAAATGAAGAAAAAAGTATTTTACAAAGAAAAATACAATTTAATTTATATATATGGGAATTTTGTAAATAATGAATCATGGAATGTTACTCTATATAGTAATATATGTGATCAGGAAGTTTATATTGAGTATAATTATATTGAAGGTAGTAGACTTCCTTTGGATAACATTGATTCCTATAATGAAGTAAAATTCTATATAATGAATCTACTGGACTGTAAAACACGGAAAAAAGTAGAATTTGAAACAAAGCCTTATACTTTTATAAATGAAATTAACAAATACAGAAAAATCTTAAATAAAAAAAATTCATTATTTCATGACAGCTATTGGCAATCAATTTTTAATAACCTAGAAAAACTTTTTATTGATCTTTCTAATCAATTACAGTGGAAAAGTTCGGAACAGTATATTTCACATGGTGATTTACATTACGGAAATATATTGATAAATAGGAAGCTGATTAATTTAATTGATTTTGATGAGGTTTGTTTTTCTCCTAAATATTTTGATTTAGCAATATATATATTTAAATACTTTAATCCCATAGCTGGAAAGCTAACCTCTGAAACTTTCAAAAAAATTGAAATGGAATTCCAGACATATGGAATTCCATTGTCAGATATTGTTATGTATATTATTAAAGTAATATACCAAAAAAAATACTTAGAATGTACAAATAAATCAAGTTTAGATGATTGGATTGTCGATAATTGGGTAAGCTGGTTCAATGATTTAAAAATTATTTTGAAAGGAATTAAAAATATTGGAACAGACATTAATTATATTAAAACCTGATTGTTTAGAAAGAGAAATTGTGAGTAAGGTTACGTCGAAATTATTGGAAAAAGGGACCATTAAAAAAATGAGTTACTTAAGAGTTACTAACGATAAGATACTAAAGCACTATGAAGAGAATTTAAAAAATTGTCCTATAGATATCACTCATCGAATATCCAATTATTTTGTTAATAAACAAGTAATAGTAATAATACTTGAAGGAAAAGATATTTGTAAAAAAATGCGTGATTTAATTGGTGCTTCTGATCCAGAGAACGCTGAAGTAGGTACTATTAGACATGATTTTGGAATAGATAGTTATGATAAAGCCCTATCTGAAAAAAGAAGTTGTGAAAATATAATACATGCTAGTGACAATCCAAAAGAATTTCGCAGAGAATATTCAATTTGGTTTCCCAAGGAGGATAAATAATGAAAATATGCATGGTTTCAGAAGAGTTTCCACTTGAAACACCAAAAGGTGGGATAAGTACGTATCAATGGATAATAAGTAAACAATTTGCTCAAATGGATCATGAGATACATGTAATATGCAAAACTTTTAATTCTCAAGATAGGGTAGAATATATTAATGGAGCAACAGTTCACTTTATTAGCGATTCCTTTTCAAAAAATAAGAATAATTTTGATACTGAAGATTATAGGCTAAAAGTAGCAAAAAAAATGACTGAACTTGAAAGTATTATTGATGTTTTTGAAGTAGCTGATTGGGGAGCAGAAAGTCATTATTATATAAAAAATAGAGTTAAGCCGATAGTTGTTAAGTTACACACTCCACTGTGGGTTTGGCGGTACTATAATAAACTTAAAACCAATTCGTATACAAAAAAATTGGAAATACAAGAAAAGCATGATATTTTGGATGCAGATATGGTATACAGTTGCTCAAAGTCTTTAAAAGAAATTATAATAAATGAATTAGATTATACTAAAGAAATTGCTGTAGTACAAAATCCTTATATTTCAAGTGAATTACCTTATAGTGAAAAGGAAAATATGATCTTATTTGTAGGAAGCTTGGAAGAACGAAAAGGTTTGTTAAAGTTGGCGGAAGAGTTAAATACATTTTTTTCAAAAAACACTACACACAAGTTCATTTTTATAGGTAAAGATACTAAAAGAAATGATAAAGATTTCTCTACAAAAGAGTATATCTATTCTATAATAGAAAACCAGTATCATAATAGAGTGGAATTTTTAGGTCATTTATCACAAGAAGAAATTAAAAAAATATTATCAAGATCAGCTTGTTCAGTTTTTCCTTCTCTTTATGAAAATTTTCCATATGTTGTATTAGAATCAATGGATGCTATGTGTCCTACAATTGGTAGTAAATATGGTGGAATACCTGAAATAATAAATGAAGAAAATGGGTGGTTATGTGATCCTTACATTCAACATAATATTTCTAATGTACTATTAAAAGTTGTAAGTTTAGATAATAAATACATTGAAAAAATTACTTTAAATGCCAAAAATGATTTGAATACTTTGAGAGCTAATGAAATTTGTTTACAAACACTTGATATATACGAGCAAGCAATTGAAAGATTTTATAATGAATAAGGATAAAGGTTTTTTGATTGCAGTAGAGGGTAATGACGGAGCGGGTAAAAGCACACAAATTAAATGGTTATCTAAGTATTATAAATCAAAAGGCTACAAAGTTTTAGTCGCAAGATACAATATGTCATACACTACATTAAGTGCCATAAAAGAAGGAAAAAAAAGAAAATTTTCAGGTGAAGTTAACACTTACTTGCACTTTATGAGCATAAAAGATCAATTTCATCAATATGTAGATTTCTATTTAAAAAAGGGCTATATTGTTATTTTCGATAGATATATTTATTCTGTAGTAGCTAGAGGGTTTGCTAGAAATGTAAATAATGACGTTTTAAATTTTTTACTTCAACAGTGTTTAAAGCCCAATGCTATTTTGTATTTGGATATCATACCTCAAAAAAGTATTAATAGACTAGGAGATAGCATAAATTATTGGGAATCCGGTTTAGATATATTTAAGAACGATAGTAAGGAAGACTCGTTTATAAAGTTTCAAACTTTAGTAAGAATAAAAATGAAAGAACTTATAAAAAAAGAAAAAAATTACATTATAGTTGATGGTAGTGAAATGAAAACTGACATTTTCAAACAACTAATAGTATTTTTGAAAGGATATGAATTACTTTGACAACATATAAAACTCATTTCGGCGTATATGGTGTTTGTATAAGAGAAGAAAAACTTTTATGCATAAACAAGAACACAGGGCCTTACAAAAATAGATATGATTTACCAGGTGGGAGTCCAAAAAAATTTGAAGGACTTGTAGATACATTAGAAAGAGAAGTAATAGAGGAAACGAAATTTTCTGTCACCGAATATTCTAAAGTTAGATGTTATGATTCATTTATACAGCAAGACGGTGTAATTGTACACCATATATTTGTTTTATATAATATTGATATAAAAAAAGAAAATAATAATCAGTTAGAATTATTAAATGAGGTTAATGATTCTTCAGGTAGTTTATGGGTGGAAATAGAAAAATTGAACATAGGAAATTCATCTCCCGTAATATTGAAATTGTTACAAGAAATTGAAAATGATAATTCACAAACTTTATTAGAAGTCAGTAGCTACAAAAATTGGATTGTAAAGGAATGATAGTGGAGTATGAAAAGATGGGAAATATTAGAAAAGATATTAAAAAATAAGGGTAATTTGCATATAGCTGAGATAGGTGTTTATGAAGGGAAAGTTTCTAAATATTTACTGAATAATCTGAGCATAGAAAAGTATTGGGTAATAGATCCGTACGAAAATTATGATCAATACAATGATACAAAAGCAAATATTCAATTGTTAGATAATGCGTATAAAAAGTTAAAAAAAGAGGTTCTAGTATATAACAATACACTATTTTTAAAAAAATTTTCCAAAGATGCAGCAAAAGATGTTCCTAACAATTCCCTTGATTTGGTATTTATTGATGGTAATCATGAATATGAATTCGTTTTAGAAGATATTAAAATTTGGAAAGAAAAAGTAAAAAAAGGAGGGATTATTTCAGGACATGATTATGATTATCCAAATATAGAGGGTGTAAAAATAGCTGTAGATGAATTCTTTGAAAATGAGGTAACTATTGAAAATGATTATGTTTGGTATGTGATTAAGAAATAATATATAGAAATGGAGGGGTATTATTGAATAGTTTATCTTTCAATATACATATACGTTTATGGGGGGGATTCGTTAATAGATTAATTTCAAGTGCTATATTTCCTTTTATGGCAATATATCTGTCGAATATAATTAACGTAAAGTTTTCGTCAATATTTTTGACCTCAGTAGTAGTATTAAGTTTTATTGTAAATGTTGTTTCAGGATATTTGATTGATAGGCTTCCAAGAAAAAAAGTTTTGATTATTTCTTCTTACAGCGAGGCTTTTTCTCTATTACTATTAGGTGTGTCTATATACTATGCAGAAGCTTATATCTTCTTGACTAGCTACATACTTTACACTTTATTTTCTTCATTTCGAAGACCTAGTCTTACAGCGCTTATTCAAGATTCAGTAAACGACCAAAATAGAGAATTAGTGTTTAGAATTGATTATTGGCTAATTAATCTTTCGCTAGCATTAGGAACCTTTTTGGGTGGGATTTTATATGAAAATTATAAGGTTTATTTATTTTTTGCGGCTTTCATTTCAACATTTACTTTATCGTTAATTTACACATTCTTCATATCAGAAACATATGAATTTATGCAACAGAAAAAGAAAAAAAATATAGTGGTGGATTTATTAAGTTCTTACCGTGATGTTCTTAAAGATAAAAGATTTGTATTATTAACACTAGGAATGTTGATATTATTTTCAGGAGAGATGAGTACATACAGCTATGTAGCTGTTAGGTTGGCCCATGACTTTACACCAATCAATATATTCAGCTTGAATGTATCTGGTGTTACGATGTTTTCTTATATAGGTGTAATAAATACCTTAATAGTAGTTTTATTCACTTTTTCAATTGAGGCAGTGACAAAAAAAATAAACCAACAATCCGTATTGATAATGGGGCTATTAATTTATTGTATTGGTTATTCAATAAATTTCACTGCTAATATTTGGTGGATATTAGTAATTGGTACTATAGCAGCTTCATTCGGTGAGTTAATATACGCTCCAATAACTAATTCTAAAATGTTAGATTTAATTCCTTTTAATAAACGGGGGTCATATAATGCTTTTTATTCTTTAAGTTCAACAGGTGCTGAATTTGTATCGCGTCTAACAATATTGCTTTATCCTATCGTGAGTTCTTTAGTTGTAAGTCTGGTATATTTCATTATTTTGTGTATAGGATCACTTATAGTTTATTTTTCATTGTATAAGTGGAGAGTACTCTAAGATGCACAATAAAATTCCTTGTCAGTGAGAAAAGGAATAGCCTTAGTAGTATGAAGGCTTTTTTTTTAGTCGAATTGTCAAACATTATCAGTATTGATAGCATGTAGGCAACCTTATAAAATTAAAAATCTGAGTTAGTCATTTCTTACTTTCAAAAGATAAATCAATAAGTATATTTAAGTGTTAGGATTTTTTTGTGTATATGACAGTGCTAAAAACGGTTGTTTTTAGCACTGTGAGGATAAATTCAATTTATCCTTTATATTTTTAATTAAATAGTACTAAAACTTATGCTAAAATCTATGTATTAATAACCTCCCTTTATGGTATAATAAAGTAGGAGTGATGTTATGAATTACATTTATGGGTATGCTCGAGTAAGCACTCGTTCTCAAGAATTAAATCGTCAATTAGATATTTTAGAAAAATATAATTGTAATGAAATTTTGACAGAAAAAATATCAGGAACTAAATCTAATCGACCAGCATTAAATAAATTAAAAGATGTTGTTCGAGAAGGTGATACGGTAATCGTTGAAAGTTGGAGTAGACTTGGCCGTAGTACAAAAGATTTAATTGATCTTGTTGATTTCTTTTCTCAAAAAAAAGTCAACGTGATCAGTGATAAAGAAAAATTTGATACGTCCACGCCCCAGGGTAAATTAATGCTAACCGTCTTTCAAGCTTTTGCAGAGTTTGAACGTGACTTGATTGTTGATCGTACGAAAGAAGGTCTTAAAAGTGCCAGAGCAAGAGGACGTGTGGGTGGTCGTCCTACTGTGAATCAAAAAAAATTAGATCAAGCGATAAGTTTATATGAAACAAAGCAGTATTCAGGCCGAGAAATTAAAGAGATGACTGGAATAAGTCCATCGACTTTATATAGATATCTTAGACAAAGAAAATCAAAGTAAGTAATTTATTAAATGGGGTGAAAATTGAATGAATGAGCTGCTATTAAATAAAAAAGAAATCTCATGTTATTATGAAATTAATGAGATTTGTAGGAAAATAAATAAAGGGAAAAGCCAAGTAGAAGCAGATAATGTGATACATGCACTATACTTTAACTTGGTCCAAACAGTAGAATCTATAAACCTGCTTGTTAAAGAAAAAAAATACTTAGCAGCGAAATCATTATTTAGAAAATGCATCGAAACTACTGCGAATATAAACTGTATACTAGAATATCCTGAGGCCAAGATTATTGTAAAAAAAAGAGCAAAATTACTAAATATTTTTACTATGCAACATTATATGCACAGAGTGAGTAAACTTTACAGTAAAATGGATGATACTGAAGATAAAAAAGAGATTGAAACTTCTGTCAAATATCTTTCACCGTTAACAGGCTATAAATTTGAAACAATTTCTGATGCCCTGACATACTTTACAAACGAAAGAGATAAGTACTATAAAAATAAAAGTAAAAATAAAAAGCTTTGGTTTACTGCATGTACAGATTTTAAATCAAAACAGGACTTTATTGATAGATATGGAAAAATTTCAAAAAAATATACAAGTTTTCTTTACAACATGCAATCAGAAGATACTCATGGTACAGGTATTCTTTTGTCATTAGGATCAAAATCACTAAATGGATTTAGCAGACAAGACTGGGTACTACTTGTAGCTATAAATAAATTATTAGAAGAACCTACTACGTATTTAATTGTTTACAGTAAGGCTAAAAATAAGTGCGGTACTCAAATTGACTATTTGCTAACACAGGATGAAAAAAACAAAAAATATTGGGAAAAGTAAACAATAGATTGTAAATGTATACCTGGATATTAAAATAATTCAAAAACAATCAGTAGGAGGAAGTACTAAAATGGAGCATTCGAAAAGTGAATTGCAGATAATAGAATTGATGAAAAGAATTTGTCCTGATTTTTCTGAATACAGTTTTTTGAAAACAGATAAATACAAAGGTTCATTGTATGGTGGATATAATATATATTATAAACGTGGAAGCAACGGAGAATTAGGAATGGTCACAGGTAAAAGGAATCATGAAAAGTATGGATTGGATGATTTTGACAAAAATTTTAAAACTATTGCTATGCTGGATGGTTCAGAAGAAGAAGGATGGACAGGAGAAGTTTTATTAAGTGTACTGAAACGTATAGAAGAAAGATCCTAAAAATGATAGTTCGGATATATAATGAACTTTCACTTTCCTGAAGCTGGAAATTAACCGGATAAATTCTTTGAAAAGCGAACTATTTATGACAGCTGTATGTCGGACGACGTATTAAAGACGAATTTCTAAGATAATCAAAAAAGATCAGAAAAAATAGCATGGAAGTATGTTAAACGAGTTAGTAAGTAAAAGAGTTGCGAAGCTATAGTAAGTCCTGAGACGTAATGAGTCAGTGATCTATCAAATCAAAGAAATGGTACAACAGTTAGATAATAAAAGTGTTGTTCTAAGAGTTTTAAACTTGCCAGCGTTAAATCAAGAGTTCGGAGACCCCAACCTTCAAAAGTTCATTCGAGATATGCTGATTCAAACGTTAGCCTGGGCGTCTCAAAATGAACGATTAGAGAATAAAAGAAAGCAACTTTAGGGAATAGAAATTGCTAAAAAAAATGGTGTATACGCAGGTAAAGGACGTCGCCCTGCTTACGGAACAAATGCTAAAGATAGGCAAAAAAGATTGGTTTATCAATCGGTGATTGATAAATTGAATAAAGGAAAAGCAATCAGTAGAATTGCTAAAGAGCTAGATATCAGTAGACCTACAGTCTATAAAATTAAATATGAATATGAACAGCAACATGAAAAAAGCAACGCTACTTAATAATTAGCAGCGTTGCTTTTTTTATCCAATATTTTTATTTGGTGTGGTATAATAGCACATGTAGAAAGTGCGAAAGATGGTGGCTAAATCTCTTGAAAAAGGGGTGATGCCTATGTATTTAATTAGGTTTACTCCTAGAAAGGAATAGACTTGACTTGACTGTTTTTGAAGCGTTGAGCCTAATGATTGCGTTTGCGACATTGGTTCTACTACTAAAAAACGATAATACAAAAAATGACCATCTAATAAAACACTTTAGCGAAGAGTTTTAGATTGGTCATTTTTTGATATAATCAAATTCTAGCTACCGTCTTTTGAACGGCCTACTTTAAGTTAAAGAGATCATGTTGAAGCATGGTCTCTTTTTCTATTTCATTATAACAAGTTGGTTACTAAATTGCAAAATTTTAAGAGGTAGTAGACTCTCTTTTCTATTTTTTTTGTTACAAAGATTCTAAGCTCATTTCAGAAAATAGTGCATACAAATGTACAAGTATGATAATATAAGGTAACAATCTACCATAGAAGATTGGCGCAAGAGATCAGCAAACAATTTTGTTGGTCTCTTTTACATATAATAAAACAAATTTAAAGATAGAATTAAATATATAGTATTTATGACACAAAGTTATGTGGGGCTTATAAAATTGAGTGAAATATCAATACTTTAAAAAATGTTGTCTTTTAAATATGAGATAGTACCGAATACGACAATGAGAACTGAATGGTGGGAACCTTTATTTTACAAATAGGAGAACTGGCATATCTATTAAAATTGCAGGAAAATTTATTTATTCAGTTGTTCATCTTGTGTTATAATTATTAAGATGGGTATGTATATTAAATTTTTGGAGGATTTAATAAAGTGGTATGTGATTTTTACAACAATATTAGAAAAAACGAATTATAGAGAATTATTATCGGCCATATTAGTGTTGCAAAATATAACGGAATTGAGGATATATGGTTTTGATGAATTGGAATTACTAAATACTTTTTTTATCAGAATAAATCAAATATTGAACAATGTTAGAACATAAAAAGAGGTAGTGTATGACAACTTATTTATATATAATCAAACTTAAAAAAAATCGTTACTACATTGGATCTACTATTCACAAAAAGAGGATTAAAGATCAAGTAAATCAGAAAAAACGTGCATCTCAGTGGGTAAAGATAAATACAGTAGAATATTTGTGTGGGTTTTGGGATATTGGCTTATTAGAGTATAGAGAAGCTGAAATACTTGAAACGATTATTTCGCTTGAAATTATGAAAAAAGTCGGTTTATGTAATGTTAGAGGCGGTTTTTTTACACTTACTAATACAGATGGATTTTTACAAACAATATCTAGTCATTATACTATTAATCGCTTTGGTTTGAAAAATATCGAAAGTTTAAACTTAAATTTTTTAAAAAGTGATTTAGTTTTTTCTGATTATAAAATGACTAGATTAGTTGAGGATTGTTTAGCTGAAAATGGATATTTAAGTCGTTTTATGGGTAATAGTGTGGGTTTTTAATTGAAATAAAGTACGGATATATAAGGGAGAGATTTAATGGCAAATAATTCATTAATTCTAAAAAAATCAGAAATAAATTTGTTAAGGTTTAGTAGTCATATAAAAAATAATGAATCTGAAAAAATTGTTGAGGCTATTTTTTCAAATAAAGATATACATGTAAATCAATGTAGCCCGGATATAGAAAATGAAATAAAAACTAAAAAGAATGAATGGTTGGCTATTTCAAGCAATGAATGGCAACCTAGAAAAGATAAGCCTATTATCACTAATCCTTCTAACGATAGGACTAAATGGACAAGGTGCTCATTGTGCAATACTGCAAACAAGTTAGAATTTTACGTAGTTAATAAAATTACAAAAGAAACTATTAATATAGGTGGAACATGTTCAACGAATGTAGTTACTGGGGAAATGAACGAACTATCAAAATTAATTAAAAATGAAATAGCAGGTAGTCGATATGTTAACATTTTATCAGAAATTCCAGAATTACGTGCTGTAGTATTTAGCCCTAAACAGTTTATTAATGATTTAACGTATGAGCTTCCCAATTTATTAGAAATGAACTACCAAAAAGATTCAAGTAACGTTTTAAAGTCATTAAAAAAATATCTTAATGATACTGGAAATGAAGCAGTATCCAAAGAAAGATTAATAAAAAATTTGGGTATTTTTGATAATACAAAAAATGAGATTAACCAATTTCAAAATAATGCAAAAAACAATAAATGGTCACTTTCTCATGAAATTAAAAAAAGTTTTCAAAGTCAGCCGAATTCAGATAGTATTGTTTCAAATATAAAGTTTAATAATGGAAGAATTAACAAAAAAATTGCCCAAAAAATAAATTCAGTAGATTTTTTACGTAAATATATAAAAGAAGCCTTTAATAATAACAATAGAACTCTACCAGTAAAAATAAGAAAATGTTCGGTTGGAGTTATTCATTTTCAATATACGAATGAATTTGATTCATCTTATAAATTTAGCATAGATTCTCAAATATTTATTGATACATTTGGACGAATTATTTTTGATAATATTGACCAACCTAAACGTGATTTAGCAAAGTTTTTTATAGAAAATTCAAACATAATAAGTCTTTCTAATATAGAAACTAAAAATAATTTATTATCTTCTGTAAAATATTCTATCTCTGATACAAAGAAATATTTAGTATATGACCTATACGGTTCTTTTTCTGAAAAATTAGATGAATGGCACTATAGTAAATTTGAATTATTAATAAATAATTGGACTGTATACAGAGAGCATGAAAGTGAGCTTCTTTATCTTTTTAGAGATGAAAAGAAGCTGATTTCAGCAAGTTTGATTATGTTATTTCAAATGAGATATATACAAGAACGAACTTTAAGTAATTTAATGAAAGAAGCAGAAAGAATCTCTGCTAAAGTATTATTTAACGAAATAAGATCAGAAGTTTATAAATAAAATCTCATTTAGTATTGAAGGAATAACAGGTTCATTTAAAAGTGTGGAATTAAGAAATTTTTAAAGAGCTTGGGACATAAGTTCTAACTAAAAATCCAGATACCAGTCAAATTGATTGGCATCTGGATTATTTTTGTACAAAAATAAGAACACCTTTGCTAAAATAAAAGTGACTAAACAAATAAACTAGCGAGGTGT